>LFTB01000118.1:0-6063 GCA_001512905.1 Clostridia bacterium DTU084
GGAGCCGGGGAAGTGTATTCTTCAGCCATGGGATCAATTTCTCCGCTGCAGTCCAGCTCTGCCAAGGTTGGCACAGCTTGCTTTCTGATGGGGCAGTTCTCTGTAGGACCCATCAGGGATGCGTAATAGGGAGAGATGGCCCAGCGGTAGGTTTTGCCAACTTTAGCAATAGCCCTGCATTCTTTGGGACTGAGATCCAGTATTTCTCCCAAAAGGTCGGCATCGTCAATTCTGTTTGCCAGCTGCCAATGCCAGTTGTTCCAGTCCTCTTCAGTCCCTCCCAATATAGACAGCAAACGCTTTTTTTGCTTGGCTGTACGCTCGGCTAAAGTGAAACCTGTAGGAATAGCTTCCTTTGCCTTTAGGTAATCGGCGATTTCCGTTCGCAGCTCGTTCGCCCTTTTAGCTGCGATCTGCCTGCGTTCGTCTTTATACCTCCTTGTGAAAGCCCCCTTCTGTTGCACAAATACCACTCCTTTCTTTGTCCAACGGCAGCGGGCAAGCATAAAAAAACCGCGCAGAGGTACTCTACACGGTTTGCAGGCAAAACCTGCCTACGTGCAACTTCCCCCTAGCCACGCCTACGAGGTTAGCTGACGGATTCGGACTGTAGGATAGCCCTACCGGCACAGCCGGATTCACCCCAATTGTGGTTCCCCCGCTTCCCTTTCGGGAACTCGGCGTTCTGGACGTTACATCATATTCATTTTTTTGGCTTGTATTCCATTATAGCAACTTTCCTTGAGAATGTAAAGGGGAGGAAAGAACAAATAGTCGCATGATTAGGAAGATATGAAATTATGCGTTAATTTTTCGGATTAAAGGGCGGGGCAGCTTCCTGCCCCGCGGCACTCTTTAATTATATTTTAGGTCCTGCTGCTTTGATTTCGTCGGCAACGCCAGAGATTTTGTTCATATTATCAATGAAGCTCTTGGCGAGATTCTTCGCCTGTTCATCGTAGGCTGCCTTGTCTTGCCAGGTGTTTTTGGGCCAGAGGATCTCAGCTGGCACGCCTTCGCAGCTTGTGGGCACTTCTATGCCGAAAATAGGATCTGCTACAAACTCAGCTTGCTCGATTTCACCAGTCAGGGCAGCCTCCACTAGACGTCTGGTGTAGGGCAGACTGATCCTTTCGCCCACACCATATGGTCCGCCAGACCAGCCTGTGTTGATTAGGTAAACCCTGGAGCCGTGGGCTGCGATTCGCTCGCCGAGCATTTCGGCATAAACTTGTGCTGGCAGCGGCAGAAATGGTGCACCAAAGCAGGTTGAGAACGTTGCCTCAGGCTCTGTGATGCCTCGCTCTGTGCCAGCCAGCTTGCTGGTATAGCCGCTGATGAAGTGGTACATTGCCTGCTCGGGTGTAAGTCTTGCAATAGGCGGCAGGACGCCGAAAGCATCTGCTGTGAGGAAAATCACTACTTTTGGATGTCCTGCTCTTCCAGAAAGGTCGGCATTGGAGATGAAATCCACAGGATAGCCAACTCTGGTGTTCTCAGTGCGGGAAGCATCAGTATAATCTGCTACACCGCCAGGGCCTAAAATCACGTTTTCCATTACCGCACCAAAGCGGATAGCACCCCAAATTTCAGGTTCATGTTTGGGATTCAAGTTGATGGTCTTGGCATAGCAGCCGCCTTCGAAATTGAAAATACCGTTATCGCTCCAGCCGTGTTCATCATCGCCGATGAGCTTGCGGTTTGGATCTGCAGACAATGTGGTTTTGCCTGTGCCGGACAAGCCGAAGAATAGGGCGCTGTTGCCTTCATCATCTACATTAGCAGAGCAGTGCATGGGCAGAACACCCTTTTTGGGGAGAAGATAGTTCATAATGGAGAAAGCAGACTTTTTCATCTCGCCTGCGTAGCTGGTGCCGCCAATGATCACAACCTTCTGCTTGAAGCTCACCAGGATGAAGGCTTCGGAATTGGTGCCGTCAACTGCAGGATCTGCCTTAAAACCAGGGGCGCAGATAATGGTGAAATCTTCTTCATAGTTGTCCAGTTCACCAGGCTCCGGCCGCACAAACAGCTGCCGGACGAATATATTGTGCCATGCATATTCGTTAATTACCCGCAGATTAATCCGGTATTCAGGATCTTTGCCTAAAAAGCCTTCGAAGACAAACAGTTCTCTGTTCTGAAGGTATGCCATGAGCTTGCCGTAAATTCTCTGGAACTTTTCTTGGGAGATTGGTTTGTTCACAGAACCCCAGGCGATTTCGGCATTGTAGGGCGGCTCATCCACGATGAATTTATCGTTAGGCGAGCGGCCTGTGTATTTGCCAGTTTGTACTGATAAGGCTCCTGTAGAACTGAGCACTCCCTCGCCTCGTTTTAAAGAAGCGGTTACCAATTCTGGCACCGAAAGATTCCAATTTACTTTCCCTAATGAGGCAATTCCTAAAGCTTTTAGCTTGTCTTCTCTCATGTTTTCATGCTCCTTTGCAAAAAAAATATAAAGATTTCCATTCTGTACTATATTACCATACCTTCCGCTGGTGTGCAACGGATTTTTTGAAGTATACCGTATGCAATGGGGCAGAAAAATACACCCGGGAGCAATTCCGTCCCGCTATAGACAGCAGAGAAGCCGGCATCTGCCGGCTTCTCCCTAAAAGAGCTTCCCTGGATTGAGAATTCCTTCTGGGTCGAAAGCTGCTTTGATCTTTTTCATCAACTCCAGCTCCACTTGCCCCACTGCCATGGGCAGGTGCTTGCGCTTCAGGTAGCCGATGCCGTGTTCTCCTGTGATGGTGCCGCCGAGCTCTATGGCCTTTTGGAACACCCGTTCAATTACACCTTCCAGCTCTGTCTGCCATTTCTCATCTGAGATGTCTTTTTTCAAAATGGCTACGTGAACGTTGCCGTCGCCAGCGTGGCCCCAGTTCACAATGGGAAAGCCGGTCTCTTTTGAAATCTCAACTGTAGCGCGGATCATTTCCGGGATTTTCGCCCTGGGGACCACAACATCCTCCACTTCCACCTCTTCGCTGATAGCCTTGAGAGTCTCAAGAAGCTCACGCCTAGCCTCCCAAAGGTTCTCTTTAGCAAAGGGAGTGTCTGCCACCAGCACATCGTCTGCCCCTGCTTCCAGGCAAATCTCCCCTACAATTTCACATTCCTGCTCCAAGAGCTCTTCATTGTTTCCATCAAGACCCACGATGAGCTGGGCTTCAGCATCGCTGAAGGGCAGCTCTTTGCCTAAAAAGGCCTCACAGCTTTTCACCCCTGCCTTGTCCATAAATTCCAGTACCACAGGGGTGATTCTGCTTTGGAAAATCTTCGTCACTGTATCTGCAGCTGCTTCAAAGCTGGAGAAGGGTACCAAAAGGTCTATCCGGTATTTGGGCAGGGGAATCAGCTTCAAGACCAATTTGGTCACAATGGCCAGGGTTCCTTCTGAACCCAGGAGAATATGCAGTAGATCATAGCCCGACGTGTTTTTCACCAGTTTGCCGCCATAATTGATGATCTCCCCAGAAGGAAGCACGGCCTCTATTCCTGTAACGTAGTGGCGGGTGATTCCGTATTTGACAGCCTGCGGCCCTCCAGCATTGGCAGCAAAATTGCCGCCGATGCTGCAGCTGTCCAGGCTCGCAGGATCCACCGGATAAAAAAGTCCTACAGCTTCAACCTCTTTCTGCAGCTGTCCGGTGAGCACTCCAGGTTCCACCACAGCCATCATGTTTTCCTGATCGATCTCGAGGATCCTGTTGAACTTCTCGAGGGAAAGGACAATCCCTCCCTCTACAGCCACAGCTCCGCCGCTGAGTCCAGAGCCTGCACCCCTTGGAGTGACGGGAAACTTCCTCTCGCTTGCCAAAGCCATGATTTTGCTTACCTGTTCGGTGTTTTCAGGCTTGACCACCGCATCAGGCTGAAAGTAGAGGGAAGGAATCTCATCGTGGCAGTAGTCTTCTAGAGCTTCGTTGTCCAGAATCACGTTTTCCTTTCCTACAATCTCCTGTAAAGCTGCAATATCTGAGTCCGTCAATTTCATTTCGCTCGCTCCTATCTTGTTAAGTATGGAATAACTAAAGGTCCCTGAGGCAGGACCCCAATCCGCATTTTTCTCTCCCGGCAGAGCTCTGCCACTGCTTTTTCAATGTCTGGGATCGGCTCAAGATGGCAAGCCCGGACGTCTTCTGGCGGAATGTAATCTGTGTAGAGGTACACCTTAAATTGGCTGAGGATTTTGCCTAAAATCTGGGCTGTCCACTGATCCGGCTGATAAAAGCCAGGCGCCTGAATTCTCTCTAGCAGCTCCTCCGGGCTCGCTGCCCCTTTTAACAGCGCTTCGAATTCTGCTCCGCCTATGCCTTCGCGGCACTGGGCAGCCAGGATAATGCTGCCGCCAGGGCGGGTTATCTTCGCTGCTGCTGCAAGCCCCTTTACTGCCTGGTAAAGGTTCAGATCCATGGGATAGCCGCTGTTGGTTGTGATCACCAGATCGCAGGGCTCGCGCAATGCAGCCATAGAGTTTTCCCTCACAAAGTCCACCCCAGCCTTGTGGGCTTCTTCCAAATCGCCGGCAAAGACTCCTGTGATTCGATGGTCACCTGTAGCCACATTGACTATGAAATCTACGCCGGCCATTTTGGCAGCTTCCAGCATCTGCTGGTGCACAGGATTGCCCTCCAGCTCTCCGAAAGTTGCCTTAGGGTGGTTAATAAACAGCGCCTGGTGATTGGCCCGGATGCTCTCCTCCCCGGCGATCCCGGGCAGGATCGCCTTGCGGCCGCCGCTGAAGCCCGCAAAGAAGTGGGGTTCTATGAAACCAGTGAGGATTCTACATTCCGCTTCCAGGTAGTGTCTGTTCACCCACAGGGGTGCGCCGTCTGAAAGGTTGCCTATAAAAGCCAGCTCTTTCTTTTCCTTGGCCAGATGATTGACGATTTCATATTTTGCCACTATTTCTTGGCCAAACATAGAGCACAATTCCTCACGGGTATTGGGCCTGTGAAGGCCTGTGGCAATCAAGATCTTTATCGAGCGGGCACCTGCCCGCTTGAGGGCAGGCAAGAGTGCCTTGAGAATGGGTTTGTTGGGCACAGGCCTTGTGAGGTCGCTGGTGACAACACAGACTGTCTTTCCTGCTGCCAGCTTCTCTATAGGAGGGGCCCCGATGGGATCTGCAATGGCCTCCGCCACCGCCCCTGCCTCATCAGCCAGAGCAGGCTGTGCTTTCGGCTGAACAACCACTGCATGGGAGGGCAGATCAACTGTGAGGCCCTCTTGGCCATAGGCCAGCTTTACCTGCATTTTTCTCCACCCTTTAATATTTTCTCAGCATTGCCGCCCTCCACAGCTGCCAAATCTTCGGCTTCAAGCCCCAGCTCCCGCAGCTGCCCGAGGCTGCTCAGCTGAGGCGCCCAAGGGGAGTCTGTGGCGAAAAGCACTCTGTCAGGGCCGTGGGCTAAAATCAGCTCCCTTGCTTTTTCCCTGCCCAAGTACGGCAGGGAATAGGAAGTGTCCAAATACAGCGGCAGCCCCAGGAGGTGCTCGTTTACTTCGTCCCACATCTGCCAGCCGCCTAAATGGGCTGCAATGATTTTGTCTCCTCCAAATTCGTCCACTACCTTCCGCAGCCGCTTTGGCGTACAGTGCACAGGCGGCGGCAGGCCCACATCCACCCCCGCATGGAAGAGGATGTAAAGATCGTTTGCAAAAACCTTCTCATAGAAGGGGAAAATCGCCTTGTCATCCACAAAGAATTCCTGGTAGTCTGGATGCAGCTTCACGCCCCTGAAGCCTAATTCCAGGATCAAATCCAGATCCCGCTCCCAGCCCTCTTCACCTGGGAAAATGGCAGCAAAAGGTTCGATGCGCTCAGACCGCAGGGAGCCGACCCACCTGTTAATCCCCTCCACCTGCTCCGGCCGGGTGGCCACAGGTTGAAGCACTGCCTTATCGATTTTAGCCTGGGCCATGGATCTTTCCAGCTGCGTAACTGTCCCATCCAGATAGGCTGGAATTGCTGCAGCTTGAGCTAATTTTGGCACTGCGCGCCTGGCGAGGTCGTCTGGGAAAACGTGAACGTGAAAATCTATAACCAAATTC
>LFTB01000118.1:6124-6478 GCA_001512905.1 Clostridia bacterium DTU084
GGATAACATGTTTGCCAAAACTCTCTTTGTCCTGGCTGCCATTTGGTGGGGACTTTGGATTGTACTTGCCTATGGCACCGGTAAAAAGACTGTCGGAACCTTTTTGCTGGTGATCGGCATCATTTGGGCCGCGAGCAGCTGGGTTTTGGTGGAAAGCAGCGCTTTCTTCGCCCTTTTGCTGGTCCCTATTGTTCTTTTGCCCAGCATGGTCCGGATAATCACTGAATATGAACGAGGAGTGCTGTTTCGCTTCGGAAAGCTCACCGGTTCTGTGGGACCAGGCCTGAACGTGCTCCTGCCCTTTGGCATCGACCAGCTGCAGCGAATAGACCTGCGCACCCTCACCATTGACGT
>LFTB01000065.1 GCA_001512905.1 Clostridia bacterium DTU084
GGCATCAGTTTCCCAACCCGTTTCCATTCAAAGAAGGCAGGAGCTCTCGGCCTGTGTTAAAGTAGAGATGAGGAACCTCACCCATGATGGTGGCTTCAGTGAGGGGTACTTGGGATTCCACTTTGGCAGTTGCAGTTACAAGGGGAATCACGATTTTCACATCTGCTTCGATGACAAGATAAATTTTATGTCTCGTCTGATTGATTCCAGCCTGCTCAAAGCGGTCCACGACTCTCGTGGACACTGTGCCGATGGGTACCACCTTAACGTAAATGGCAGGACCCCAGGCAGCGAGAATTTGGCTCCCCAGCACCTGCCCTAAAGGGATCCGAATTTTAATGCTGGTAATCTCTTTCAAGGCGCTTTGGACGTGTACTGCGGTGATGGCAGAAAGGCGGCTGATCTCTCCTGTATTATATTGAAGCATGGCTATCTTTCCCTGGCTGTCTGGCCTGATGGTGATGAGTTGTTCATAGCGAATAGCCAGAACCACCTTTTCGTTAATAGCTTTATTGATCACCTCTGTGGCCGCCTGCCTTGCCCTGGCCTCAGAGATCTGCAGCAGAGTGGGCCGCAGCCTGCGGTCGATGGTCCAGAAGGTAACTACGCTCACCACAAACAAGAAAAGCGCCAGAGCAATTAAAACCTTGTTCCAGCGCTTTTTGGGTCTTCTCCACCGCCTCCGCACCTGTCCCCCTCCCCTGCATTATAATCCCTTTCTATTAATATATGCAGGGGGCACAAGAAAAGTTCTATTCTTCCAGGCGAGCAAAGCGGCGCTTGCCAATCTGCAGGACCATCCCCGCATGCGGCTTGAGCTCTAGATCTGAGTCGGTGTGTTTGACGTTATCTATCCGCACTGCCCCGGATTTAATCAGCCGCCTGGCTTCGCCATTGGATTCCACAAGGCCTGAGCGGACTAAGAGCCTGACGATCCAGACTTTGCCGTCTTTGTAGTCCTCTGGCTGCAGC
This sequence comes from Clostridia bacterium DTU084, assembly GCA_001512905.1. Lineage (GTDB taxonomy): Bacteria > Bacillota > DTU084 > DTU084 > DTU084 > DTU084. Next base: position 973 of record LFTB01000065.1, read on the forward strand.
CTGAAGGAGGGCATGTCCTCAGGCAGTTCTCCCTGACGGAAGATGCGGTCGAATTTTTCCGCAGCTTCCTTTGCCGCCTGCCAGCCGTGGTACAGGGCCACAATATGGCCTGCAAGTTTCTGCTTCACGTCTCTGGGATGGAGTTTGCCAGCGTCTAAATCGTTCATTAGTCGATCGATCTCCTCCAGAGGAAGATCTGTGGCAAGCTCCCAGTAATCTCGCATCAGCTCATCGGGAATGGACATGACCTTTCCGAAAATCTCTGCAGGAGGCTCGTTGATGCCAATGTAATTGCCCAGGCTCTTGCTCATTTTGTTGACGCCATCTGTGCCAACCAGAAGGGGCATCATAATGGCCACCTGCGGCTCTTGTCCAAACTCCCGCTGCAATTCCCTGCCCACAAGGAGATTAAACTTTTGATCCGTGCCGCCAAGCTCTACATCTGCCTTTAAGGCAACAGAATCATAGCCTTGCATTAAGGGATAGAAAAACTCGTGAATACTGATGGGCTTGCCTTCAGCGTACCTTTTGGCAAAGTCGTCCCGCTCAAGTATCCTCGCCACTGTGTAGCGGGAAGCAAGGCGGATTACATCTTCAAAGGTCATGGCTCCCAGCCACTTGCTGTTAAAGGCGATTTCGGTTCGGTCTGGATCCAAGATCTTGAAGATTTGCTCCGCATAAGTCTTTGCGTTTTCTTCAACCTCTTCTGCTGAAAGGGCAGGCCTTGTGGTGCTTTTGCCTGATGGATCCCCAATCCGGCCAGTGAAATCACCGATTAAAAAGATAACTTGATGGCCAAGGTCTTGAAATTGTTTTAGTTTGCGGTAGACAACAGCGTGTCCCAAATGGATATCGGGAGCAGAGGGATCAGTGCCAAGTTTTACCCGCAAGGGTTCCTTCTTTTCCAGGGAATTTGCGAGCTTCCTTGCCAGTTCCTCTTCTGAGATAATCTCCACAGCTCCCCTTTTAATGACTGAGAGCTGTTGTGCTACTTGGGCTTTGATTTCTTCCTTTTCCACGGTCCGTACCTCCAAAATCGATATTAAGAATATTTTAACATAGGAAAAGCTTCCTGTCCATGAGCTTGAGCTTAGCTTGACACCTCCGAGGGGCTATAGTAAGATCAGAAAGAAAGAAAAACTTAGCGGAAGGAAGGGATTGTAGTGACAGGGCGCACTCAATCTTCCTCAGGCTCCATTCAATTAATCGTTTTTTTGGCAATTTGCATTGTTGTGGGATCTGCTTTTGGGCTCTTGATGGCAAGCATTAAAAATGCTCCTGCCTTAGATGATATCACCTTTGACCCCAAAATGGCAACAGTGGTATACGATGCCAACGAAAAGGTAATTACCCGTTTTTATGTAGAAAACCGTACCCCTGTACCCCTGAGCAAAGTAGCCCCCATCATGCATCAGGCAATTGTAGCCATTGAGGATAATCGCTTTTACGACCACCGGGGAGTAGATGCCAAAGCAATTCTGCGCGCCATTGTTGAAGATCTGCGCCAAATGGATCTGGCCCAGGGAGGAAGCACCATTACCCAGCAATTAGCTCGCAACGCTTTCCTCTCCCATGAGAAGACCTTTGCCCGCAAGCTCTCGGAAGCAATATATGCTGTGCAGATCGAACGGAAATACACCAAAGACGAGATTTTGGAGAAATATCTGAACCAAATCTACTTCGGACACGGAGCATATGGCATTGAAGCAGCAAGCCAGCTGTATTTCAACAAATCTGCCAGCGACCTGAACTTGACAGAGGCAGCAATGCTCGCAGGTCTCCCGAGAAGCCCTTATTACTACTCTCCTCATGTTGATAAGGAAGCTGCCTTGCGAAGAAGAAATACGGTCCTTGCCAGAATGGCAGAGCTGGGATACATCACTCAGGAAGAAAAAGAAAAAGCCCAAAAGGAGCCTATTGAAGTTGTGCCCCTGAAAGGCGAGAGCAAGGCCGCCAAAGCACCTTATTTTTCAGATCACGTACTGAAGTACCTATTGGAACACTACGACCAAAGCCTTGTCTTCGGCGGCGGGCTGAAGGTGTACACTACCTTGGACTTATCCTGGCAGGAAGCTGCTGAAAAAGCTTTGCTCAAGAATCTGCCCAATGGGCCTGTAGATGGTAATGGCTTGCAGCAGCCCCAAGGTGCATTGATCGCTCTAGATCCCCGCACAGGCGCTATCCGAGCCATGGTTGGCGGCAGGGGAACAGATAAATTCAACAGGGCAACCCAAGCCAAAAGACAGCCGGGCTCAGCCTTCAAACCCATTATCTATGCAGCTGCCATTGCTGATGGGTACACGCCATCATCAATGTTCGAGGACAAACCCCTGACCTATACAACTGCTGAAGGCACCTGGAAGCCAAGCAACTACGACGGCCGCTACCGCGGTCCCATCACCCTTAGGGAAGCTTTGGAGCAATCTGTGAACACTGTTGCAGTTCAGGTGCTGGAGCAGGTCGGGGTGGACAAAACAATCGATTTCGCCAAAAGAATGGGCATTACAAGTTTAGTTGAAAAGGGCTGGCCCAGCGACCGAAACCTCTCTTTAGCGCTGGGCGGATTGACCCGGGGAGTAACCCCCTTGGAGCTTGCTTCAGCCTTTGCGGTCTTTGCCAATGGCGGCATCCGAACCTGGCCCATGTTCATTACCAGGATCGAGGACCGTCACGGTAATGTTTTAGAGAGCAATACCCCCAGAGAGCAGCAGGTCATCTCGAAAGAGGTAAGTGCCATTATGAACAGCCTGCTGACTGGAGTTGTGACCAGAGGAACTGGCCGCAGTGCCGATATAGGCCGTCCTTCAGCTGGAAAAACCGGCACCACCAACGACCACACAAACGTCTGGTACGTTGGTTATACCCCTGAACTTGTGGCTGCTGTCTGGATCGGCAACGACAGCCAAAGCAAACCCTTGATTTTCAGAGGCAGTGTTGTCAGAAGTTCTCTCCCAGCCAGGATCTGGGCCCAATTTGCTAAAGCTGCTTTAGCCGGAACTGCTCCGACAAAATTTGCCCAACCTGCCTCTTTGCTGGAGAAAGCTACCATCTGCGTAGAGAGCGGAAAGCTGGCCACAGCTAACTGCCCCCAGACCAGGGAAGAAACCTTTTTCCAAGGACAGGCTCCTACAGAGCCCTGCTGGCTGCACAGCAGCGACTTCTTCCATCAGGAAGGGCTCGGGGAGGAGTTTCCTGAAGAGCAGCTACCTCAAGAGGAACATCGTTCTGAAGGCAGGCCCATTTTCACAGACCAGTTTCCTCCACAAGTTGGTGAAGAGAAAAAAGAAAGCCACCCTGAGCAAAGACAGGACAAAACAGTGCCCAAACCAGAGGCCATTCCAAAAGATTCTAGAACTAAGCCAAGCATTTAAAATAAAAGGGCCGGGGCTCGCTCCCCGGCTCTTTCTGTACCTACCCCCTGAAATCTGGATTGAGGACGTTTCGCAGCTCCTTTCGGACAAAAAAGGCAATCACGTTCTCTACACAACAATCCATAATGCTCAAATATGCTTCGTCTGTATTTGACGCTGAATGAGGAGTTAAGACCACATTGGAGAGTTTCGTCAATTCGCTGTTGGGATTTAAGGGTTCTTCTTCAAAGGTATCTAAAGCAGCTCCCCTTATAAGACCGTTTTTCAAAGCTTCAATCAAATCTTTTTCGCAAACCACAGCACCCCGGCTAGTGTTTACCAGATATGCTGTCGGCTTCATCTTTTGGAAGAAATCCCGATTTACCATCCCCCGTGTGGAATCAGTAAGGGGAACGTGGACGCTGATGAGGTCAGAGGTAGAGATCAGCTCTTCCAATTCAACGTATCTCACACCTAGTTCCTCTGCTCTTTCCTCATTTTTGTAAAGGTCGTAGGCAATTACCTCTACCGGCAGGCTGCGCAGAAATTCCGCAAGTTTCTGGGCTATATTGCCAAAGCCCAAAAGGCCCACGGTTTTTCCGATCAAAGAATCCGAATGGCTGTCTTTCCAGCTGCCCCTTCTCACATTTTGATCAAAGCTGATTATCCTCCTTGTAAGAGCGAGCATCAGCGCCAGAGCGTGCTCAGCAACTGCCCTGGAATTGCTTCCTGGGGCGTTGGCCACCGCGATCCCGTGTTTGGTTGCTGCAGATAAATCAATGTTATCCACACCAACACCGAATTTGACGATCATTTTCAGCTTGCCGTTTTCCTTAAGCTTGCTGATCACTTTTTCGGTCCACGGTCCCCCACCCATGATCACACAGTGATAGTCCAAAACCTCTTGGACAAAAGCCTCCTCAGCAATAGATAAGGAGATGGGCTTTTGGTATACCTGAAAGCCAGCCCTTTTTAATCTCTCAATTTGCTGCTGGTAATTTCCAGGCACTGCGATTAACGTTTTGTACATCTGCACCTTTCTCCTTAAGAATTGATTATTTTGTTGACTTTTTCGAGGGTGCTTTTCGCTTCATTCATCAAAAAACTTCCATCGCTGCCAACGCACATAGCTGTTACTCCCCTGTCCAAGAACAGCTTGATCACTTCTGGATTGCTTCCAGTGAAAGCACCGAGGTGGATGCCGTTCTCCCGTCCGATCCGGCATATTCTGTCGATCATTTCCAAGACAGTTGGATGATGAAACTGCTCCATGAGGCCAACAGAAGCAGACAGATCGCTGGGGCCGAGCATCAGCATATCGATGCCTGGAACTTTGACAATTTCCTCAAGGTTGTTTACACAGTCCACGTGCTCTACCTGCAAAATCTTGAAAATTGTCGAGTCAGCTTTCTCGAGGAGATAGTCCATCACATTATCCATGCCGTAGCGCACTGCTCTGCCAGGCCCTATCCCTCTGAGCCCCCGAGGAGGATATGTACAGGCTGCCACAGCTCTTTCCGCGTCTTCAACTGTTTTGACCAAGGGAAAGATGATTCCATCTACACCCATGTCGAGAATCGGTTTTACCAGCGCAGGATCGCTTTCCCGCACCCTGACAAAGCTCGCTGCTCCGCTGCTGGAGGCAGCTAGAATGTGCAGCAGGAGCTCTTTGTAGTCGAAACCATTGTGCTCTCCATCGATCCACAGAAAATCGTAGCCTGCAAATCCTAACCTTTCGCTTACTGTGCAGTCGTAGAGGGAAACCAAAGATCCCAAGACAACTTCCTTATTCTGCAGCTTTGCTTTTACTTTTTCCAGATGTTTCATCATCATGCCTCGCTTCAGTCCTTTTTCATACAATTATAGTATATTTAGAATACAAAAATTAAGATGAAGCTTCAAGCATTAGCTTGAAGCCCTTTAAGGTATGAACATGGCAGGCAGCTTTCTCTTATGCTCAGTGCGCCTGTGCAGCTCCTCTATCCTTTCTCGCTCGTGGGGCAAAACAGGTTCGCCTTCCAGGTACCGATCTACAGCATTGTAGCTAATGCCCAGTTCCGCCTCATCAGTCTGACCCGGCCAAAGGCCTGCAGAGGGCGGTTTCTGCAGGAGCCGCTGGGGCAGCCCTGCTTCTTTTGCCCAGGCATAGACTTGGCTTTTGGTCAGACCCACAATAGGCAGGAGGTCAACGCCGCCGTCGCCGTATTTGGTGAAATAGCCCAAGTGGTATTCAGATTTGTTGTCAGTGCCCACAACAAGGTAGTTTTTAAGCCCTGCCACAGTGTAGAGAGCCGCCATCCGCAAGCGGGCACGGAGGTTTCCGCTGACGTCTCGCCTTGCAGCTGGATCCAGCTCAAACAAATTGTTGGCGCCCTCCCACAACCAAGAATGGGGCCTGGACAGGTCTAGTTCCAAGAAAGGGAGATTGGCTGCTTTTGCTGAAAGAAGAGCATCCTCCCTATCCTGGGGGTGGCTGCCGCAGGGCAAGTAAAGGCCAAGGCAATTGCGGGGACAAGCCTTGGCAATGAGATAGCCCACAAGAGCAGAATCAATGCCGCCGCTGAGTCCCACCACAAGTCCCTCAGCTCCGGCAGCTTCCACCTGATCCCTTAGCCATTGAATACAGCGCTGCATTTCCTCCATAAGCAAAACATCTCCTTAAAAGAAAATACCAAGTCCTATCACTGCAGGCAGGACAAACAGCAGGTTGCGGAGAGATGTCTTCCGCAATGCTGCAAGTTCTGCTTCCAATTCAACTATTCTCGAATTGTCCTCCACATCTTGCACGGTTGTAAGCTGCAGAAGCTCAAGCTCCCGTTTGAGATAAGACATGCTTTCCTCAAGCGCCGCAAGCTTGCGGGAACTGGTCTGCTGTTCTGCTTCACAATCCACTAATTGCTGCTGGAGGGCACCTAGCTGCTGGCTCAAGAGTGTTATTTCCTCCTCAGCTGCAGTGAGCCTTCCGGCCAGTTCAGCCTGCTGCTTCGGCACATCCACAGAAAGCTGCCGGATTTGTTCTTCCAAATTATCATCTGCCAGAACCGGAATGGTGCAGAGGATGCAGAACACAAACAATAGGCCCATTTTCAAACGCATTTTTCTAACCTCCTATTTCTCTGCCGCGAACAACAACCTGATTTCCGTATTTTGCTTTCAGTTTGTCCAAAGTCGCGAGCAAATCATCCTGACAGGGCTCGGCAAATAACGAAAGCTGTCTTTTAGAAACCAGGTTTGATGCTGTAACTCCTACAAGTCTGTACTTCTTGGCTGTGGGGAGCTCCTTGAGCATTTCCCAAGCAACCTGAAAAATCGTGTCGTCGTCGTAGATGGGCGTGGAGAAGGATCGGCTGCGGGTGACGGTTTTAAAATCGCTGTAGCGAGCCTTTAGGGTAATGGTGGAAGCAGCAAGGCCCTCTTTCCTGAGCCTGCGTCCAACCTTCCCCGCCAGCTGTGCTAAAGGAGCTTTCACCTCTGCAGCTGAAAGGTCTACTTGGAAGGTCTGTTCCTGGCCCATGGATTTAGCCTCCCGCTCTACTTCCACAGGCCTTGGATCGTGGCCTTGAGCCAATTCCCACAAAACCTTGCCTGTCTTCTTGCCCAAAATAGCCTCCAGCCTCTCCAGGGGAACTGAAGCTAGATCACCTGCTGTGTTAAAACCGTACTGCTTTAATGTCCTGCAAGTTACAGGCCCAACTCCCCACAGCTTTTCCAGAGGCAGGGTTTTAAGGAATTCAGCCACTTCTTCAGGCCGGATGATGGTCAGACCCTGGGGCTTGCGCCAATCAGAGGCCAGTTTTGCCAAAAACTTGTTAGGCGCTATCCCCACTGAGGCTGTAAGGGAGGTTTCCTTTTTGATTTCAGCTTGGAGTGCTTCTCCCAGCTCTTCGAGAGAATTATAGAAATGCGTAGCTCCTGTCAGGTCCAAAAAGGCCTCATCTACAGAAGCAACTTCAACTATGGGTGTAAACCTGTTGAGGACCTCGAAAACCTCTCGGGAAACCTCTTGATAACGTTTCATGTTGCCGGGGAGGAAAATCCCATGGGGACAGAGCTTCTTGGCCTGGGCCATGGGCATGGCAGAGCGGACCTTGAACTTTCTCGCTTCATAGGAACATGTTGAAACCACACCCCGCGGTCCCTGACCGCCAACGATCACAGGCTTCCCCTTAAGCTCCGGGTTGTCCCTTTGCTCTACAGCAGCAAAGAAAGCGTCCATATCCACATGGGCAATTATCCGCATATTTTAGAACCGCTCCCAATGCAGTACTTCGCTGAGGGGCCTTTTTGCCTTTTGGGGTTGTTCTGCAGGATAGCCGAGTGCAACAAGAGAGATCAGCCTGAAGCCTGCTGGAACGCCTAAAATGTCTGCTACTTCAGGCGCGTAATCCTTTTTATCGCCAGCAATCCAGCAGCTGCCGATTCCCAGGCCATGGGCAGCGAGGAGAATGTTCTGTGTTGCAGCTGAGCCATCTTCCAAAAAGTATTTGCAGTCTTTACAAAAAACAGCGATCATAGCTGCTGCCTGGGCAATGAATTTGCCATGATCTGTAGCAGCTGCCACCTGCGCTTTAAGCTGGGGATCAGTAACCACGATGAATTCCCAGGGCTGTTCGTTGCGGGCTGTGGCAGCCAGTCTTCCTGCATCTACTATGGTTTCCAAGAGCTCCTTGGCTATTGGCTTGTCCTGATACTTCCGCACACTTCTTCTGGTTCTTATAACCTCCATTAAATCCACGTTAATTCTCCTTTCTTACGTATTTCTCTAAAAAATCTGCACACTGGGCCAAACTCCCCCGGCCCAGGCAGGCAATAGGTTTGCCGCTTGGGTTGATGAGCATCTCGTCCACTAAAAAGGTCTGCATCCCCACCTCAGATGCCGCCAGATCCTCATCCACGTCGTTGCCGATCATTAAAGCCTTCCTAGGGTCTATGCAGAGCTTTTCTGCGATCTCAAAATAATATTGGGGATTTGGCTTTGCGCTGTGCATATTTTCATAGCTGGTAATAAGAGAGAAGGGGTAATGGACCAGCCCCGCCCACTGCAGCCTCGCCAAGATCGCGCTTTTAGGGAAAACAGGATTCGTGGCAACCACCACGTGCTCTGTGATGGCAAAAGCAGCCTCCACAGCGCGCTTAGCGTCCGGATGAGGCTTGATCCCATCACCTAATTTGGGGAAACAATCCTCGTAGAATTCGTCTATTAATCTCTCAAGCTCCTTGGGCTCCCCAGGCAGGTGCCGGTAAAAGTCGCTGTCAAAAACCTCTTTGTTGGTGCGAGTACCTTGGTTTTTAATCATTTTCTCTGTCGAGGCAAGCAGCTGTTCCACGAAAGGCTCAACTTCCAGCTCTAGTTTTGCTGCCAAAGCCTGGAAGTACTTTGGCAAAAACAGCTCCATATTAAGGGGCAGCAGCGTGCCGTCTAGATCGAACAGTACAGCATCCCACACTGAGCTCAGCTCACTCCTCCATCTGACCTACCAGGTAAAGGTATAGTGGGGCAGATAAGAACTGGCCAACTTTTTGATGGCATTCCGCAGCGCTTCCTGTCTTAATGCAGGCAGCTGCCTTCTGTCTGCGCTGGGGAGGATGGTAAAAGGCGGCAGGTATTCGCTGTCCTCCGGCCAGGGCAAATCGATGTTTTTCAGTCTGCTGGCTTTGCCTGTTTCCTGGCGAGAGTAGAGGACCTTGCCGTTTTTAGAGAGCAGCTGCATGGAGAGCACCACCTCCACACTGCTCTCTTGTCGTGCCTGCCACTTATAGAGTTCTTTGTTTTTGTCGATCAAGACTCTTTTTGGCGGCTCCAAATATACATCCTCGAAATAGTAGGTTACAGCTCCAGACAAGAGGGTGTCTGCCCCTAAGTCTGTGGCTATTTTCTGTATCCTGCCCTCCTGAGCTGCCCTCGAACTGTAGCGGTTGTCGCCGAGAACGGGCCTGAGCAGAGCCAGGCCCTCGATTTTAGACAATTCATCGGCAAGAAGGACTGTGGCTTCCCTGGCAATGCCCAAATCAGATGTCAAATTGTCGAATTCGAGCAAAGCAACTGTCCCCATCTGCAATAAATCTACTTCCGGATCCAGCATCACCTGCTTACATCCTGTCACAAAAAGCATCAAGTACAGTACAATTGCCAGGGGAAAAATTCGCTTTACCATCGCCTTGCCCTCCTCTCCTCTTAACATTTTAATTCGACAGGTGGGAAAAAATTCCTTTAGAGGTAAAGCTGGTCCTCTTCCACTTCAATGGTCAGCATGTGCCCGGCCAAGAGGCTTTCAGCAGCAGCTAATTTCGCCTGGGAGAGGAAAAAACTCACTGTCACCTCAGCGCCGTATTCTGTGTTCTCGATCCTGGCCCCCAACTTTTCAAGCTGATAAAGGATGGTGTCCAAGAGCTGATATGTTAGAGTTACTCTGCCTTTCACAGACAGTTCCAAGCGCTTGGTGCCAGCTGCAGCTAGAGCTTCCCGGGCTGCCTGGCTGTAGGCGCGGACAAGGCCAGGCGCACCTAATAGAATGCCCCCGAAATAGCGGATCACGATCACAAGGGTGTTTGTCAGGTTCTGCAGCCTGATGGCTGACAGAACCGGTTTTCCTGCTGTCCCCCCTGGTTCGCCGTCGTCGCTGAATCTAGCGATCTCCCCTTTGGGACCCAAAACGTATGCGAACACATAATGGGTTGCAGCAGGGAAATCAATCTTGCTTTTCTCCAACAGCTCAACTGCTTCTTCTTCTGTGCCAATTGGCCACGCAAGGCCAATGAAGCGGGATTTTTTCAGAATTACTTCCTGCTGGGCAAAACTTGAAATTGTCAGAATCTCTTTTTCCATGGCAATATACCTCAACTATCTTTCCAAAGCCTTGTCAATTCTACCAATACCTCAACTGCAAGCTCGTGCCACTGGGCAACCAGCCACTCGGCTCTGCTGTGGAAGTCGCCGCCGCCTGTGAACAGATTAGGACAGGGAATGCCGGCTTCAGCAAGTTTCGCACCATCAGTGCCGCCGCGAATTGGTTTTTCAACTGGCTCAACCCCCACCCTCTCCATGGCCTGCCTGGCAAGCTCAAGGGCTTTTGGCTGTGCAGCTACGGCTGCCTTCATGTTCAGATAGCCGCCTGCCTCTTGCAGGTGAAAGCTTCCAGGGGCAGTCACTATCCCTGCCAGCAGGTTTTCCACAAGCTTCCTTTTCTCTGCCAGACCTTCACGGGTGAAATCACGGATAATTACATCAAGTTCCGTCCGCTCCACATCTCCGCGGACCGCATCCACGTGGATAAAGCCGGCCCGCTCCCTTGTGGTCTCAGGCAGGGCTGTGGCAGGCAGACTTGCGCAGAAGACCCCTGCCAGGCGGACAGCGTTGACCATTCTCCCATAGGCAGAGCCTGGATGAATGCTTCTGCCCTCAATGGCAACCTTCAAATTTTGCGCGTAAAAGTTCTCCCACTCCAGCTCCCCGAGAGAACCTCCATCCACAGTATACGCAGCCTTTACGCCAAAGCTGTTCAGATCCAGGTGGTCTGTTCCCCTGCCCAGTTCTTCATCTGGGGTGAAGGCAATTCTCACTGTGGCGTGGTTTTCTGCTGGTTCTGCTAAAAGTCTCTCTGCTGCCTCCATAATGGCAGCAATGCCCGCTTTATTGTCTGCACCAAGCAGTGTGCTGCCGTCAGATGTGATCACCTGACAGCCCACAGCCTTCTCCAGAATAGGATTTGCGATCCTGCCGTAGGGAAGGACGATCTCCCCTCCCCTGTATTCATGGACCATGGGGTTAACTGGCCCCCCAGGGGCCTGAGGACTGGTATCCAAATGGGCAAGAAGGCCGATTGTCTGGCTGGCGCCTGGAATTGTGGCCAGGACAACTCCATGAGGTGTCAGCTCAACCTCTGCCGCTCCCATGGCCTCAAGTTCCCGAACCAAAAGCTCTGCCAGCTGCATCTGGCCGGGAGAGCTTGGGCTTTCTTGGGCCAGGGGATTTGCCTGAGTATTTATTTTTATGTACCTGATGAAGCGCTGGGATACCCGCGGCAACTTTTTCATCTCAATCACCCATTTGGATCCTTCGCTGGCAGGAGGGGAAACTCCTGCCTTATTGGAGGAATTTCCCCGCGTCTTGAGGCTTGATTTTAATGGTGCGGCTCTCGGGAACCCCTTGTTTGGGCATGGTTACAGTCAGGGCTTCTCCTTCCACCTTCACTTCCACCTTCTGGGGATCGATTTTTTCTGGCAGGCTGATCGTTCTGAGAAAAGCGCTCCTGGACTGCACCTCTTGCCAAAAATCCTCCCTGTCCACCCGTTGCTCTTCTTGTGCTGTCCCTTGGATGGTGATGCTGTCAGATTTTACAGTAAACTCTAGGTCTTCAGGTTTAAAGCAGCCTAAAGTTCCTTTGAGAAGCAGGTGGCTGCCTCTGTTGGTCAGCGTAAAGTCTGGCTCTTTTTTGGGAAAAGCAGGCACTTTCACCCCTTGTGCCCCTCTACCCTGTTCTCTCAGATCCAACATAAAAACACCTCCTTTCCCTTAGCATAACCTGCAGGCCCGGGCCTATGCCCAAAAAGATGCCTGTAGCATAAGATGAAGAGGAGGTGAAAAAATGTTAAAACCGCCAGCTTTAGGAAAAGGGGATCTTATCTGCGTCATAGCTCCTGCTAGCCCCCCAGAGGAAGCTGCCCTTGATATAGGCTGCAGATATCTGAAAATGCGAGGATTTAAGGTGAGGAAAACACCTTCAAATTTCGACATGTTCAGATCGTACCTGGCAGCCCCAGACGAAAGGCGGAAAAGGGACCTTTTAGATGCCCTCTGCGATCCAAACGTAGATGCAGTCTTCTGCGCCCGGGGTGGTTACGGCTGTCTGCGGCTGCTTGATCTCGAGCCGCCACCTGTTCCAAAAATCTTTTTGGGCTACAGCGACATCACCACCCTTCATCTGGTGCTGAACAGAAAAATGGTTACCTTTCACGGTCCCATGGTGGCTTCAAACTTTGCGGAAATAGATCCCTTTACAGAAGAAAATCTGTGGCAAATGCTCACAGCGCCTAAGCTTTGTCCGCTGCCTCATCCTGATGAGCTGCCGCCGCCCCGCACCATCTATCCAGGCCGCTGTGAGGGGATTCTGTGCGGCGGAAACCTCTCTTTGGTGGCTGCATCTTTAGGCACCCAATATGAGATCGACACTTGCGGCAAGATCCTACTTTTAGAGGAGGTGGATGAGCCAACTTACAAAGTGGACAGAATGCTGCGTCACTTATATTTGGCAGGGAAGCTTCAAAAGGCTGCAGGCATTGTCTTCGGCTATTCGCCTACCATTTTCCCTCAAGAGGAGTTCTTCCAGCTCCTTGGGGAACTGGCTGCGCTTAAAATACCGATCCTTTACGGGCTGGCCTTTGGCCACGGCACCCCGAAGCTCACCATTCCCCTGGGGGTTTTGGCACAGCTGAATGCCTCAGAGGGCCAGCTGAGCCTTTTAGAGGCGCCTGTCATTTAAAAGTCCACCTTATGGTCTAAAAGCCAGCCTGCAAGGCCTGCGGCCAAAAGGCTAAAGCAAAAGGCCGCTACCATATACCAGGGATTAAAGGAGCCTGTACCAAAGGAGAAACTGACCTCCGGCAGCAGGTTTATCACAGGCTCTAACAGAGCCAGCAATTTGCCGACAAGGTAAAAAATAGCCACAAAGCTTACAGCAGAAAGCATGCCCTGCCAGCGGGATGAAATTTGTCCCAGGATAAAAGCAAGCTGACTGTAGGCTATAAGGGAGAAGGCAACCAAGAGATACTGAACATACAATTTGCTGCCGTCGGAGAAAATGAGCTGCCGCAGGTCCTCCCTTGAAAGGGGGCTGCCTGCAGCAGTGAATCCCTTCACCAAAGCAGCTCCCCCTAAAACTGCACTGAACAAAGTGAAGATGAGAAAATAGATGGCTACTGCCCCACCTTTGGCCAGCAGAACCTGCCAGCCCCGGAGGGGAAAAGAGAACAGAAAGTGGGTTGTCCCCTCCTGCCACTCTTCCCGCAGGCTCTGCCAGTGCAGCCACAGTGCCCATAGAATCAGAGGAAAAATCAGGGCAAGGGCTGGCAGGCCGAGGGCAGCCACAGGCTCTGTGAGCCTGCCTAGCAGCCTGAAGGTGTAGGCGTACAGAGCAGCGATGGCAAGGAGAGTCAAAAGTGCAGCAAGCCTTCGTCTTTTCAGTTCATGTTTCAGCAAAGTGTACATCTTGACACCTCTTCTATTGATAAATTTTGGCAAACAGGTCCTCGATGGAACAATTGTGTTCTTTCCTCAATTCATCTGCATCGCCCTTTAGAGCTACCTTTCCTTCCTGGAGAAATATCACCTGGTCAAAAGCGAATTCGCTTTCCAGAACCTGGTGTGTGGAGAGAACGATGGTCTGTTCATCTGGTTTGTATGACTCTACTATCGCCCCTAGGATCTTCCGCCTGGATTGGGGGTCAATTCCCGATAGGGGCTCATCCAACAGGAGCACAGGGGCATTTCTTGCTAAAGCCAGGACTAGTTTGAGCCTTGCCTGCATGCCTTTGGAAAGGGATGCGATTTTCTGTTCCCTTTCCAGCTGCATTTGCTCAAGGAGTTTGCCTGCAATCTCAAGGTCCAGATCGGGGAAAAAGCTACTTGCAAACTCCACTGCCTCACCTGCAGTCTGCCAGCGGTAGAGGTGATTGAATTCCGGCACATAGGCTACCTTGCTTTTGGTTGCTGTGCCGGCCTCTTCTCCTAAAACCAAAGCTTTGCCGGAAGACGGATGGATGAGGCCTGCGAATAGTTTTAAAAAAGTAGATTTGCCGCTGCCATTGGGTCCCAGCAAGGCCACAATCTTCCCTTGGGGTATTTGCAAATTCAAGTTTTCCAGAGCTTGCTTCTTTCCATATCTTTTACTTAGGTTTACGGCTGTCAGTGCGTACTCCACTGCTCTTTCCTCCCTCTGCTGAAAAATTCCTGGCCAGGCTCAAGGCTTCCTTAGGGCTGACACCCAGGCTTGCCATCTCTTTGAAGAAACTGCTGAGGACCGCTTGAACCTTTTCCTGCTTCAAAATCACTGGAATTTTTTCCTCTTCCCTGACAAAGGTTCCCTGGCCTCTGCGGGTAAAGACGATCCCTGCCCGCTCCAGCTCCTGATAGGCCCGGGCGATGGTATTGGGGTTCACCTGGATATTTTGGGCCAACTCCCGCACAGACGGAAGCTGCTGGCCAGGCTTGAGCTTGCCTGAGACAATCTGCGCCTTGATTTCGTCCATCACTTGCAGGTAAATTGGGATGGTCGGCTCAAATCTCACCATCACCCCTCCCTCTGTATTAGCTAACTAGTACAATAATATTCTAAGTCAAAAAGATCCCTGTGTCAAGATTTAAAATAGAAGAGGAGAACCATTTGCACAACTCTCTCCTCATATGCGTTCCATCTGCACACATTAGATGCGTCAGTCTACAACAAAGCCCAGGCACTTCTGCCTGGGCTTTTCCTTTAGATAAGCTCGTCTGTGTATTCAAATTCCACTTCCCCAATGATCACTGTCTCGCCTTCTTTAATCCCCTGCTGCCTCAGCTGGTCGATTACTCCTTGATTTTTTATGATCCTGTAAAAATAACGCAGGGCATCGTCGTCGTAAACATTAAGTCTAGCGATTAATTCCTCGATCTTCTCTCCAGCCACATGCCAGTTACCTTCATCGTCGCGGTAAATCTTAGGCGGCTCAGGAGGTCGGACTTCAACCTGCACCTGTTCTACTTCAGGCAACAGAGGAGCAGGCTTCGGCAGCTCTGTCAAGCGCTTATATACCGCAGACAAAAGCTCCTCGATACCCTCCCCAGTTACAGCAGAGATGGGATACAGACGCTGTCTGTCTTTCGCCACCTCTTCTTGGAGCTTCGGGAGGTGAGCTGTGCCGGTGTCTATCTTGTTGGCTACTACCAATTGGGGTTTTGCAGCCAGCTCTTTGTTGTATAAAGCAAGTTCTTTATTTATTTGTCTGTAGGCTAACTCTGGCTGATCTTGTGTGATGTCCACCAGGTGAACCAAAAGCCGGGTGCGCTCGATGTGGCGCAGAAAATCGTGCCCCAGTCCAGCACCGCTGTGGGCACCTTCAATTAGGCCCGGGATGTCAGCCACAACAAAAGTTTCGCCATGGTAGTCTACAACCCCCAGGTTTGGAACCAGGGTTGTAAAAGGATAGTCTGCAACTTTAGGCTTTGCATTGCTGATCCGGGAGAGGAGGGTGGATTTTCCTGCGTTGGGAAAGCCCACAAGCCCCACATCTGCGATCAGCTTCAGCTCCAGCTTCAGCCAAAACTCTTCACCTTTTTGGCCCCGTTCTGCGATTCTGGGCGCTTTGCGGGTGGCGGAAGCAAAGTGAGGATTCCCTCTGCCACCAGCTCCTCCCCGGGCTAAAACCACTTGTTGGCCAGGCTGGGACAGATCTGCCAGGAGGCGGTTTGTTTCAGCTTCCCGGACAATTGTGCCCACTGGCACCTTTACTATCAGATCCGCTCCATCTGCTCCACGGCGCCGGGCACCTTCTCCCTGCCTGCCGTTCTCTGCAACGTATCGCTTGCGGTAGCGGAAGGGCTGCAGCGTATTGAGCCCTTCGTCTGCCTGAAAGATAACGCTTCCTCCCCTGCCGCCGTCACCGCCGTCCGGGCCGCCCCTGGGGACGTATTTTTCCCGACGGAAGCTGACGATCCCCGAACCACCGTCGCCGCCTTTTATGTAGATTTTCGCTTCGTCGAAAAACATCTTCAGCCTCTCTTTTTCCTGTGATCAAAAAGAAGACCGTAACGCGGTCTTCTTAGTTTAAGCGATTTCTGCTGGAATAATGCTTACTGTTTTGCCAATCTTTTTATCCTGGAAACTCACGATGCCGTCGATCTTCGCAAAGAGGGTATCGTCTTTCCCCCGACCTACATTCAAACCAGGGTGAAACTTTGTCCCCCGCTGCCGCACTAAAATATTGCCAGCTTTCACAAACTGGCCATCACCGCGCTTGACGCCAAGCCTTCGACCTGCGCTATCGCGGCCGTTTCTTGAACTGCCTACTCCCTTTTTCTGGGCAAAAAGCTGTAGGTTGAACATCGCTCTCGCCTCCTTCTACCTGTAGGTAATCTGAGTACGATTGGGCCATTTCTCTCAAGCTGAGCTCCATCACTTTGGCTAAGAACTGTGCTTTGGGATCAGAGCTCACCGGACAAGCCAAAAAGCCGTCTTCGATCTTTCCGATCTCCTCGCCTGCCAGCTCTTCAAGGCCAATTTTCAGTGCCTGAAGCAGGGCTGATACTCCTGCACAGACTATATCGGATCCAGCCTCAGCATACCCGCTGTGGCCCTGAGCTCGGATTTCGGTAATCAGCTGGCCCTGTTTTCTAATTAAAACCTTAATCATGCTTCTATGCTTTCAATCAAAAGTCGCGTGAAAGGCTGTCTGTGGCCTTGCCGTTTGCGGTAGTTTTTCTTGGGCTTGTACTTGAACACCAGGATTTTCTTTCCTTTGCCGTGCTGCAAGACTTTTGCCTTGACTTTAGCCCCTTCTACCACTGGAGAACCAACTTGGCACTCCTCACCGCAGACCATTAATACCCGGTCCAAAACCACCTCTTCGCCAACTTCAGCAGGCAGTTTTTCAACAGTGATAATGCTTCCCTCGTTCACCTTGTACTGCTTGCCGCCTGTCTCCACTATTGCGTACACTACTGACACCTCCCTATCTCAGACTCGCCGTTCCTAGGCACCTTGCGGATTTGAAAGCCTGGATCGTGCGGTTACAGCAGGGCGGTCCTGCCTTTGTCAGTTTAGCACAGATTGGCTGAGCAGTCAATTGTTTTTTGCCGTTTATTTCAGGTTTATTTCAGAATGAGCCATGACGAAGCTGGAAAATATCGCATCCCTTTTGACGACATGGTTATGCGGAAGCCGTTGTCCCCATCATGGCTTAATTCTTTTTAATCTTTTGTTACCTCTCTTTACAGAGTGAAAACAAAAATCAAGTTTTGATGCTGGCCTGGATAGGCGGCTAAAATGTCATTTGAGCATAGAAATTCCAAATTCCCACTGCTGAATTTTCTAACCTTTGCTGTTGCTGCTGCTCAAGCTTGCTGATCCATTCTTCCGGTACAGCTTCAAAGCCCCAATATGTACCCGCCAGCCCTCCAGCGGGTTAGGAAAGCCCAAAGCACATTGAAAGCTAGGGGTCATTTATCCTGATGGCACTAGATCATCTTCATCCAGCTCGGCTATCTTGCTTGGCTGATGAAGGAAGATGTTTTCATGCTTTCCCATCTTTGCCATTTATTAGGTAATCGACTGCATCCCAGGCAGCGTCAAAAGCATCCAATTGATAAGAAAAAGCGACGGGCAGCGTGCACATTAAAGAACCATATCCTGCTGTGAGCTCGCCTCATTCGTGGACTGCCAAGGCGCCTCTGTATTTTATAATCTTTAATTGAAGTTGCTACTTTATAGCCAATATCCCATGGGCCTCTAGCTTCACAATGGAGAAACCTCTTACCAATTGGCTCGATAGGTTCTTCTTCGCTTTCAAAATCCCCTCTGCAACTGCCAGGATCATTTCTGTATCATCTTTCAACTCTCTTGCCCGCAGATCTATCCAGCCTCCTCCAATTAAATCCCGCAGTATCCCATACTTGCTTTGGATTTCGATTCCGTCCGTCACCTCTCGCCACTCCATAGATGCCGTCGCGAATTTGTGCTAACTGCAATTGTCTCCACATCAACTATCAAATCTAGCCGCTCATCCCAAGGCACAATGCAGATCGTGTACTCAGCTAGCCAATCTGTAAAGTCCAGCAGGCCAAGGTTTTTTTCGGGACTTTATTGAATCAGCTGATTAGAGTCATCAGATTAAACAGATATCTGCTGCTCTCATATACGTTAACGTATATAGTAATTAACCCCTCTCTTATTAAGGAAGAGAGGGGTTAGCGAATTAAAAAAATCATCAGGTTGTTGCTACTCTACAGCTGAAATTAGCTCTTCACCAACAAGCACAGGGACCACAGAATATTTATCCACAGCAGCACAGAGGGATAAATCTGAACCTAAACCAATTTCCTCTAGGTAACGGCCGTGCTCGCAGGCTGCAAGGAGATCCAATACTCTGCCATCCCACATCTTCCAGATAGCTAAAGCTGCTTTAGCAGTGTCTGCTAGCTGGTAAATTTTGCCGAGCCTCTGGCAAAGGAGGCCTGCAAAAGCGGCGTCTTCCAAGGAAAAGGCTCCGTTTCTGCCAGAGCAGAACAGATACAGTTCCGTGGGGTTGTTGGCCAGCTTCTCAAGGAGAGCCGATAGATTGAGAAAGCAGCCGACATAAATCTTTTCAAGTCCACTTTCCCGGGCACGGCCTATGGCCTGGGTGCCGTTTGTGGTGGTGAAGATAATCTTTTTGTTTTGTACCGTCTCCCTGCTGTACTCCCTTGGAGAGTTTCCTAGGTGAAAACCATGAATCTTCATGCCTTTACGCTCGCCGCCTAAAAGAGCACCAGGGCTTTTTTGGGTGAGCATAAAAGCTTCTTCAGCTGAGAGGACCGGCCGGATGCTTTTGGCGCCGTGGGCTAAAGCTGTGGTGATGGTGCTGCTCGCCCGCAGCACATCGATGACCACAGCTGTGCCCTTGAGGTTCTCTGGCTGCTCTTTGGGGCTGAAAAAAACGCTGATCTTCATTCCTCTAATTTCGAAACCTTAACTTTCACGCCGTGGGGTGTATCCTTCAGCAGGGTAGCATCTCCCAGCACTCTGCCGAAAACGTTCACAGGGCTTGCAGCCTGGGGCTGGCTGCCTGTGCTGGCAGGGGTTGGCCCAAAGAAGATGCAGAAGGCGTTGCCAGGCGGCCAATATGCAAGAGCTCCCACCTCTACCTCTGCCCTTGCCCCTTCCTCTGGACCTAGCTTTACTGGAGTGGAGAAATAGATTTCATCGCCCCAGCGGCTTCCTCTGGCTTCCAAAGGCAGAGCTTCATAGATGGCCTGTGCTGTTTTACTCTCGTTGAGTTCAGCCTCCAACTTTACCCCGCCTGCTTCGATCAGGATCTTTTTCAATGGTTCATCCCTCCAGTTTCGCAAGTTGATGGGTGATCTCCTCAGTTACCTCATACAACTTGTTATATAACGGATAAAGGCCGTCGTAAATTGCCTTCTCTTTCGGATCAACTTCAAAATGACTCACTACAGGATTGAGGCTCAGGGAAGTTGCTGCAGGGTCTGAGAACAGGCCTATGCCTGCGCCTGCCAAAATAAAAGCGCCTAAGGAAGCTGCCTCAGTTTGTTTGGGCAAGCCCACGGAAAAGCCAGTGACATTCGCTTTGATCTGGTTCCAGAGCTTTCCTTTGCTGCCTCCGCCCATGAGGACAATCCGTTCAGGAAGCATATTCATGCCCCGCAAAACGTCCAGGCAAGCCCGCAGTTCAAAGGCCACGCCTTCCATCACTGCCCGGGCAAGTTCTTTGCGGCCGTGGTCCAAGGTAAGGCCGAAAATGGCGCCTCTGGCATCTGGATTCCAGCGGGTAGCTTTCGAGCCCATGAAGAAGGGTAGGAGCAGCAACTTGTTTGCTCCTGCCTTGGCCTTTGCTGCCTGAGAGCTAATGAGATCGTAGGTGCTTACACCAAGATCTTTTGCAGCGATCCGCTCGGGGCCTGCAAAATTATCCCTGTACCACCGGAGAATTGAGCCTGTGGTGGTGAGGCCTTGTTCGATTAGCCACTGACCAGGTAGGGTATGACACGATGAAACAACCCTGGGGTCCAGCTTATCTGGGAGAGCAGTTGTGGCAAAGGAAAGGTTGCTAGTTGTGCCTGTGGACTCCATGGCTAGTTTTCCGGAAATGCCTGCGCCAAGGGCTTCGCACTGCCGATCCCCTCCGCCTGCTACAACAGGTACCCCAGAGGGAAGACCGAATACAGCGGCAGCCTCATCTGTGAGCTTGCCCACAACGTCTGTTGAGGCAACAAGACGCGGCAGCTGCTCAACCCGCAGCCCAACCATGGCTACTAAATCCTCACACCAGGTGCCTTGTCTGATGTCGTAGAGCATTGTCCGGGAGGCTAAAGACGGTTCCGTTGCGGCCACTCCTGTGAGCCGGTAGGCTAGATACTCCTTAGGCTGCAGAAAAGTTACTGCCTCCTTGATAATCTCGGGCATATTGCGGTGCCACCAGAATAGTTTTGTGGCGCTGAAGGTTGAGTCAGGAATCATCCCTGTCCGCTGGTGGAGGTTTTCTCTCCCCACCTGCCGCGCCATTTCTTCGCCTTCCTTGTGGGCTCGCCTGTCCATCCAAACGATTGCCCGGGAAAGGGGTCTGCCGTCTTTCCCCACAGGAACCATGGTCTCTCTTTGGGAGGAAAGGCCAATTCCTACAATCTCGTAGTTTCCTTGGCTGAGGACCTGGCGGGCTGTTTCCACAGCTGCATCCCACCAGTCGTCTGCTTCCTGTTCTGCCCACATAGGCTCAGGATGATAAAGGGGATATTCCTTTTCTGCCTGAGCCACCACTTCTCCTTTGAGGTTAAAGAGCGTCGTTTTACATGCTGTTGTGCCCAAATCGAAGGTTAAAATTCCTTGCATCTCGTTCCCCTCTCTAGAGAAAACGCCAGGGCCCCCGCCCTGGCGTGTCTCCCTTATTTGTTGTAAACTTCAGGATTCACAATGTTTGGTGGTATTTTGCCTTCCAGCGCTGCCAAGAGGTTCTCTGCTGCCATGGTTGCCATTTTCGTTCTGGTTTCCCTGGTGGCGCTGGCTGTATGAGGAGCAAGGACCACATTATCCAAATCGATTAATCCGGGTTCAAGTGCTGGCTCGTTCTCGTAAACGTCAAGGCCTGCACCTGCAATTTCGCCATCTTGCAATGCTTTCACCAAGGCTTTCTCGTCAACAACAGGACCACGAGCTGTGTTGATGAGGATACCGGTCTTTTTCATCAGCCCTAATTCCCGCTCGCCAATTAAGTGGTGGGTGCTGGGAAGCAGAGGCACGTGTAAGGAAACGTAGTCGGATTCAGCAAGGAGCTGATCCAGTTCCCTGTACTCTATACCTAATTCCTTTTCGTCTTCGGGGCTGCGGCGGTTTGCATCGTAGTAGAGGACTTTCATGTCGAAGCCGTGGGCGCGCTTGACCATCGCTTCGCCAATCCGGCCTAAGCCGACGAGGCCGAGGGTCTTGCCGTAAATGTCATATCCCAATAGCAGCATTGGGCCCCAGCCTTTGAATTTTCCTGCCCTGGTGAATTTGTCTGACTCCACTATCCTTCTGCCTACTGCCATGAGCAGAGCCCAGGCCATGTCTGCTGTGGTTTCAGTGAGAACGCCTGGGGTGTTGGTGACAGGCAGGCCGCGCTTTGTGGCTTCCTCTACTTTGATGTTGTTGAAGCCCACAGCGTAGTTAGAGATCACCTTTAAGTTGGGGTTGGCATCCATGATCTCCTCGTCAATGTCATCTGTGAGGAGGCAGAGGAGGGCGTCTTTTCCCTTTACGCCTTCGATGATCTCCTCTTTGGTGAGGACCCTATCTTCAGGGTTGACCTCAACTTCACATTTCTCCCTGAGCATCTCCAGTCCAGGTTCTGGAATTCTTCTCGTGACAAATACTTTCCACATATTTATCTCTCCTCCTTACTAAACTAAGCTCCATGCTAATGTCAGGGTCCGCTTGGCGTTAGCAATTACGATCTCGCTCTTTTCGCCAGGCAGTGGCTTCACTTCAAAGCTGATAATGGGAAGCTCCTTCTTGCCTTCTGCCAAAAAGCCTATTTCGAACAAGCCTCTGAAGTATTCAGCCAGCTCCTCTACGCCGATCTCGCCATCCGGAAGGCTGAAGCGGGGATGAGAGTCGCCGTAGGCGGGGCTGTCTTTTTTCAAGACGCAGTTGCCCATGTGAGCGTGAACCAGGTAGTCTTTTACTGTGTGCAGCGCATCCCTGGTTGCTTCAAATTGCAGCGGGAAGTGGCTCAGATCGACGGTGAGGCCGAAGTCTGGGAATCCCGCCTCCCGAATCCGTTTGGCAAAGGCCACACATTCTGTGTTGGGACCCATAAGGCACTTTTTGTCCACGTCCCGATCGAAGGTCTCCATGGTCAGGGAGATGCCTTTTTCTTTAGCGTAGCCGCATGCCTCCACTATGGATTCAAACAGACACTCTGTGGCCTCGCTGCGTTTTTCTGGACCTGGGTCCCACCCGCTTAAAAAGGCCAAACGCTTTGCTCCCAACTCCTGGGCTTGATCAATTCCTTTTTTCAACTGTTCAACTGCTTTTGCCCTCTCGCTGCTGTCTAAGGCGTTCAGGTCCAGTTTGGTGGTCAAAAACATTGGCTGGCTGCCAAAGGCAACTTCCAGCTGGCTTGCAGCGAGGAGGTCAGCAGCTTCTTTTCTCACCTTGGGATCGTTGATCCACGTCACCTCGACAGCTGTGAAGAAGTCATCTGTGGCGATCTTCTCCAGGGTTTCGAGGATAGGCCCGTCACCTTTAATTGTTTCAGGATAGGCCATAAAGTGAATTATCCCTGGTTTGAAATAGGAATGCCAAGAATCGCGCATGTCCAATCAACCTCCTTAAACTAATTCTATATCCACGCCCAGCTGGGCGATGGCATCGATAATTTTAGGATCAGCATTTTCATCTGTGATCAGTTTGTCCACTTTGGTAAGGGGCGCAAAAGAAACCAAGCCCTCTTTGCCCAATTTGCTTGAATCAGCAAGCAGAATGACTTGGCCAGCTGCTGCCATCATGGCTTGCTTCACTGCAGCTTCAAAACTGTTGGAAATCCCCAATCCCCACTTTACTGTCACGCCGCTGGCAGCTAGAAAGACTTTGTTCACCCGATACCGCCCCAATGCCCGTTCTGTTTCTGGCCCGATGAGAGTGAGGCTGCTCTCAGAGAGAGTCCCCCCCACTACGTCTACTGTCACCTCTCCTATCCCTGCCAGCTCAATGGCAATGTTGAGGGCATTGGTGACGACAGCAGCGGATTTTCTGCTGCTTTTCAAAGCGCGGGCCAGCTGCAGCGTTGTGGTTCCGCCATCGATAATGATTCTGTCCCCATCGGCTACGTATTCCACGGCTTTGCGGCCGATTCTCTCTTTTTCTTCCCGGTTTACCTGGCTTCTCGCGGAAAGCGGGGCGATGGTCTGCCTTTCTTCGCTGAGGGTTGCTCCGCCATGGGTGCGCTTCAGCACCCCCTCTTCTTCAAGTCTTCTCAGATCCCGGCGAATGGTTTCCTGGGCTACAGAAAACAGCTGGCTCAGCTCTGCAATTTCAACGCTTTTATTCTCTTGTAATAGCTCGACAATCCGCATTCGCCGTTCTTCTGCCAGCATCTAGCTCCATCCTTTTTATGTGTGTTTTTGTGGTTTACTGTTGACTTCACTATATTATTCCACATAATCTCGCAAAATCCTGCCTGCGGTGCCAATTCTTGGCACTTTATTTTCACACCCTCTGCAGCATTACCCTTCTCCAGCATGGTTATTTGTTTCTTCCATTAGGGAAAGCTGAACCACCCCGGCTTGCCAGGGTGGTTCGCAATTAATGTTCAGATTCAAACTAAACTGCAGCTGGGCATTTGAAATTTACTACGAGGTGAATTTTGCTGAGGCATCTTAAGTGATATTCTTGCAATCTCATCTAGTATTATACCATATTTTGGACAATAAAGACAAATTTACCCCCTCACAGAAAGGCCCAAGTCGCAACACCAAGACTTGGGCCCCTGTGCTGTTATTCTTGCTGAAGGCTCTCTTCTGCAGCGTCATCCCGCACAATTCGGGGTGTGATGAAGACCACAAGCTCAGTCTTCCGCTTGACGGTCTCCTGACGCTGGAAGAGGCGACCTATAATGGGCAGATCTCCTAATAAAGGCACCTTCCGGGTAAATTGGCTGGTGTCGTCTTTGATCATGCCGCCGATGACCATAGTCTGCCCGTCCCTGACGATCACAGAGGTCTTTGCCTCCCGCTGGGCGATAACGCTGCCCCCTTCAACTGTCAGATCCGTGGCAAGACTGTTGCTGGTTTGATAGATATCCAGAGCGATCTGGCCACTCTCGCAGATCCTGGGGGTAACCTCAAGTTTAATGCCGACGTCCTTGTATGTGTAGAAGTGCTGCATCCTGCCATCTTCCCCTTCTCTACTGCTGGTGAGATAAGGAAACTGGTGGCCAATGTTGATTGAAGCCTGTTTGTTGTTTGCTGTTGCGATCTTCGGAGTGGCTAAAATATCCACCTGGGAAATTTTGCTCAAGGCCTGGATGGTAGCGGAAAGGCTGCCTGAAAGGGTGCTGTAGCGGAAGCCGGACTCCGGTGTCGTCCCCCAGTCGATTCTCCCCTCTCCTCCGGGAAGGTCAAAGGAAAGGGCCAGGCCTAAATTGGTGCTTTCATCTAAAGTAACTTCCATCACCACAGCTTCGATCAGCACTTGGGGCGGCATCACATCAAGCTGGGCGATGATTGGCTTTACCTCCTCGATCACCTGAGGTGAAGCAGTAATAAGCAGAGAATTGCTCACATCATCTGCCACAACTGTTATGTTCTGCACACCAGCTGGACTCGTAAAGGGGCTTTGGCTGTAGAAAGAGTAGCCGTATCCTCCCCTTACCACCTGTTGTCTGGAGGTGGTGGTGCTGGCAGTAAAAAGTTCTGATAGGGTCTTGGCCAGCTCCGATGCTCTGGCGTTTTGGAGCCTGTAGACGTAGACGGAACTGGTGGGCTCCCCTTCTTGATCCAGGTACGTCACAAGGGCCTCAAGCTGGGCGATGGCAGATAAAGAGGCAGTCACCACAAGAGAGTTGCTTGCAACATCTGCTGCCACCCGCACCTGGGTGCCCATAGGCCAGGCAAATACTTTTTCTGGATCCAGGCCCAAAGGAGCTAACAGCTCTGTGAGGGTCTGCTGATCCACAGTGCTGGGGCTTTGGTTCCAGCGGTAGGAGAGATTGAGAACCTGATTTAACAGCTCAGCCAGCTGGCTGGCGTTTGCTTTATACAGTTTGATCACTGCAGTTGCCTGAAGCTCTGTGTTGCCAGCAGACTGCTGATCTAAAAGCTCCAGAAACTCGCTGATCTCTTCGATTATGGACTCAGGCGCTGTTACCACCACAGAATTGGTTGTGTTGTCTGCAGCAAACCTCAGGTCTGATGCAACGCTCTGCTGAGAGGTGGTATTTGCCTGCTGACTCCTTTGGAACCAGCTCTGCAGGTTTTCCAGCAGTTGTTGCTGCTGCCGGCTTCGTCCAGAATCCCTACCCCAGGTGCGGGAGGTGCCGGTCTGGGGACTCGGAGCAGGCTCCACCAGCCTCGTTGTCCTGGAGTCCTGGAAAATGATCCTGAGGATGTTTACCGCGTTCTGCGCATCAGCATACTTGAGGTGAAATACTTTGTGGACGCTTTTTTCCTCCTCAACAGGCACGTCGATCTGGGCGATGATTTGGGAGATCAAAGTAAGCACCTGTCCAGAGCCGGTGACAATCACAGAATTAGTGTGGGGGTCAGCTACGATCTGGTTTTGCACAAGGCCCCCACTCTGCGCTGCCTGGGTCAGCTGCTGGTACAGGGAGCTCAAGCCAGAAGCGAAACCCTGATCTGGCTGCTGGGTTTGCTGCTGTCCACCGCGGCCGGTCTGCAGGCCAAAGGGTGCCATGGTCTGAAGCGGTGGCGTTAAAAGAGGGGACAGCTGTTTGGCAACAATCTCTGCGTCCTGATGCTGCAGCCGGATAACCCGGAAGGGCAACAGCTGTTCTGAAGCCTCAAGGCGCGGCCGATCTTCCTGCCTTCTGGCTGCAAGGCTCTCCTCCAGCAGCTTGATGATTCCTTCGATCTGCCGCAGGCGGGGCTCGTAATCTGTCAACAGGAGCGCGTTGCTGCTTTCAAGAGCTGCAACTGACGCTGCGCTGGGAAAGAGGTTCTGCAGCTCTTTGGCAACATCTGCTGCCTTCAGGCCCTTCAAAGGCAGAATTTGGGTCACTAAATTGTCGCCTGTCCCTTCTGCAGGCAGATTGCCCACAACCACAGACCCCTCTCCCCTTGCCTTCTCCAAGGGAACCACTTTAATCAGCTTCTCGTCTTCCAGCAGGGTGTAGCCCCGCAGGGACAGGATGGTCTTGAGAATGGTAAATCCCTCTTCCAGGCTTACCTTCTCCTGACTGATAATAGTCACGTTTCCTTTCACTTCAGGGTCTTTAATAATGGTTTTGCCGCTGGTGAGGCTGAAAAACTGCAGGACCTGGTCTATATCTGCATCGCGGTAATTGAGGGAAATTTTGCTGGCAAAGCTGAGCTGTACGCTCAAGATGATCAGCAACAAGCAGCATCGCTTAAACTTCATCTCTGGCCACCACCTGTTTTTTTGCTCAGGGGCTCTACAGAAAATTCCCCTGGTAATCTCAAGGTTTTTCGTTCTCCCTGAGCCTCCACTTCTGCCCAGTCAGGGCCTATTTTCCTCACCTTGACCTGCCCCTGGCTCTGGCCTTCTGCCACATAGGCGGCAGGAAAGGAGGGCCCTTCGAGGAGGGCAAATTTGCCTTGCTCGCTTTCCACCACTCCCCGCAATACCAGGCCCGATAAGGGGGAATGTTTGGAAGAAGCAGCAGGAGACTGAGAAGGATTCTGCAGCGGAGGCTTATGTACAGGAAACTCCGGAAGCAGAGGAGGAGGCTGGGAAATGTCAGCTTGAGGCTCCTGTGGAGTTTGGTTTGCCTCCACCAGCGGCCGAAATAGATCCCGCTGGACGATCAGGGCCTTTGCCTTCTGAGGTGAAAAGCCAAATGGTTCGGCAGCCTTCTCTGGCGCTTTCACCTTACCAGGTACATTATCTTGAGGCTGAGGAAGCAGCCAAACCAAAACAGCTAAAGCAAGCCCCAGCCAAAAAACGGGATGGACCTGCTTTCTAGCCATCTTCTGCCACCTCCACTCTCGCCCTGTCGCAAGCTTCCATCCGCACCTCAAGTTCCGGGCCTGAACCCCGGATAGCAAGGCGCTTGATGAGAATAAACGGGTAATCTTCCTGCAGGATCTCTAAAAATGTGGCTAGACTCTCTGCGCTGCCCTGGGCTGAAAGGGAAAAAGGGACCTCCAGGAAATTCCCCCTGGAAACTGCCGGCTCAGGCCGCACTTCACTTATATGGAGGCCGGCAAGGAGCCTTGCTGCCTCCAAAATCCTCAGTACCTCAGCTGGCCGCCTTTGGGCATTTTCCACAGCGGGCAATTGGAACTTAGCAGGTTGGCTGTGGGGCTGCCGCAAGAAGCTCTCCGCCTCTGCTTCCAGCCGCCTCACTTCTTTTGCCAAAGCCCACGGCAGCCTTCCCTCGCCGATGACGAACAGACTGCCCACTGCCAAGGCAAACAGCACCAGCCAAGGCAGGAAAAAACTTACAGGCAGATTCCTTTCCATGCAGCAACCTCCCCTCTACTTATCCCCGCAGAGAATGAAAAACTCTGTCACTTCCCTCTCGCCGATCTCCTGACGCCGGGAATAATTCAGGATCACAGGCCCAAGCCTCTGGGAGCTGAGGCTGCTCATCAGCTCTGCCACCAGATCCTGGGAGAGGGCATAGCCTTTCAGCTGCACTTGCCCTGCCAGCTCCATGTTCAGTTCAGTGAGCCAGACTCCCTCAGGCGCAGCCTGGCTGATCAGCGCCCAGGTAGTGAGCCAATCTGAACGCTGAGAAAAGTCCTGGGGAAGGGGCGCTTCCTCTTGGGCCTTGAACTTTTCTATCTGGGCCAGAGCTTCTTGGTGCCTGGCTTTCAAATCTTTATACAGGCGGCTTTGGGCGCTTAAAAAACCGCAGAGCACCACTGCTACGAAGCCTAGAATCAGGTAATTTCCCCAGGCAAACTCGCGCTGAAATCTTTCTCTCCGCAGATCAAGAGGCGCCAGATCCACCAGCTCCCCTTTCAGGTAGGAGGCAAGGGCCCTCTCTGCCACAGGCAGCGCTGGAACCTCCTCTGGAGCAAAACCTGCATCTCTGAGCTTGCCGATTAAAGAGGGAGGATAGTTGCCAGCCACAATCAGCCGCTCCGGCTTTCCCCTGCTTGTCACAAAGGTTTCCAGGTCCCCAAGGAGGTCCTCTCCTCCCCTGGAGGAATAGAGGAGGGAGCCGTGGACAATCTCGAGAATTTCAGGCTCTCCACCGCAGCTGACCAGCAGGGCTCTGCCGCTGGTGTCAACTGCAGAGGCCAAGGCCCGCACTTTTGCCAAGCTGGAAGGTGCTATGCCCAGGAGCCTCACCCCGGCCTTCTGCAGCAGCTCCAGGACTGGCGAGATTGTCCGCTCCAGGACAGCGTAAGCTAAAACCTGGTTACCAAGGCCTGGGACTGGCTCCCAGGCAGTGTATACGTCTTTGCTGGGCAGAGCCTCCTCAAGCTCAAAGGGGACAACCTGTGCCAGCTGTTCAGGTTTCAGCTGGGGAAAGGAAAGCTCTTTTAAGAGCAGCCAGCTGCGGGGGACAAGAAGCAGCACATCCCCCGCCAAATCCAGATGATCAGGAAGGGCCTTTTGCCAGAGCACTCTTTCTGTGAGAAGGCGCACCCTTCCCAAAAAATTAATGAAAAATTCCCTGCCCACAGCGCCGTCTTCTGCGAGCTCTACAACCCACACTTTGCGGCCCAAAAGCCTCAGCATGCGACCGAGCTGTGCTATTTTCATCGCTAATCTTCCTGCCAATATAAATACCGCCCCTCACTGTAGACTGCGAAAATTCTCTTTATGCCTTGTCTGTAGCTTCCTTCAGCTTCTAAAGAGAAGGCACTGCTTCCTACAGTCACCCAAGCGGCGCACTCAGCCCAGAAAGAGAGGGAGAATGCATCGAGCCTCACAAGCTCCGCAAGCCTGGTAAAGGGCGCAGAGTGGCGCCTTTGGTAGATTATCTCCACAAGTTCGTCTGTAAAGCCTGGAATGGTCCTGAGAACTTCCACAGGTGCAGTGTTGATATTGATTTTCCCCCTGTCAGCTCCTTCAGCGTCTGCGATCCAGTCCACCACCTCTGCCAGCTCTTCCTTGTTTTCCACTACTTCTGCCAGCTGGCTGAGCTGGGTTATTTGTGCCCTCTCGAGCCTTTCGGCAACTGAGGATGAAACCTCTCCGCCGCTTGCCGCAACAAGCTCCTGGGCAGTAAAATTCCCAAGCTGTAGCTTCGGCCTTCCCTCTGGGTTGAGATTAGGCGATCTGCTCCAAAGGGTGAGGAAGCTGGCAAGGTCCCCTGTTTCCTGCAAGGCCCCTGTGCCCAGAGCCTCTTCCAGTTCCCAGACAGCAGCAAAAGGGCGTTCCTCCCGCCAGGAGACAATTGCCTGAGCTTGCTGGGAGGTGAAACCGAGCCTTTCCAGCATTTCCACTGTTGCCAAGTTCAGGTTCAGTTTGCCCGCCTCGTCTTCCAACCTGACGATGAAACTGAAAGGCAGTGCTGGAAGATCTGCGCTATCCCAAGTTTCTGTGTGATCCAGAAGGACC
>LFTB01000012.1 GCA_001512905.1 Clostridia bacterium DTU084
ATAATCAATGCAGCAATCCAGAGTGGAAACGACAAAGAAATGTACGACTGGATTTACAGCCTCTCTCCTGAAACCCTCTACATTCAGGAAGGAAAAGTGGAACAGCAGGATGACTTATGGGAGCGGACCCTTTACGATAACCCTGAGGTGAAAGTAAAGGATGCTCTCCTGATAAGCAAGGAATCTGCATTCGCTTATAATGGACACATGTGGATAGTTCCATCCAACTTGAATATATACGGCCTCTACTATAACAAAAAATGGTTCCGGGATCACGGCATTTCCGATAAACCAAAAGACTGGAATGAATTCATGGCCATTTGCGAGAAGATCAAAGCCCTCGGCGTTTACCCCATGGTAATGAAAGGAAAACATGCAAGCTCGTATTTCAATTTCGGCTGGGGAACAATTCCCTACACAATCGGCGGGGATGAATACCGGGAGAACGAGTACCATTACCGCCCGGATATTTACAACTCGAAACCGTATGTGAACATGCTGAAGAAGTTAGAGGAATTCAGCAAAAAAGGCTATCTGCACCCAGGAACAGCCAGCTTCGATCATACTCAGTCCCAGATGGAGTTTGTCCAAGGAAAAGCTGCATTAATCACAAACGGCACCTGGATCGCCAACGAAATGAGGGGCGTTGTGCCCAGCGATTTCGAATGGGGCTTTATGGTTTTCCCCGGCAACGATTTGCCTGAACAAACACAAGTGATTTTATTGGCAACAGGCGGGGCAGGTTACATCTGGAAAAATCGTCCGGAGCTCAACAAAAAATGGACAAAGGAATTTAACCTGTGGCTCCTGAACTTAGAGGTTCAGAAGAGGTTTGCCCAAAGCGGAGGAGTACCAACCAGAAAAGACTTTGACGAGACAGAGACCAATGGCGTTTCAGCATCTGTAATAGAAGCACTGAGAGCGATTAGGAGAACAGACGTGATAATCTTGGACAACAAGCCTCGGGCTAAAGTGGTGGCTAACAGTGAAATGGCGAAAATGAGCAAGGTAAGAGGAGATGGATACATTTCAATAATTACAGGAAGAAAATCTGCAGAAGAGGTAGCTGAAGCAATAAACAGCCAGTACATGAAGGGCCTGGCACTTGATAAACAGCAGTAAAATCTAACTGGTGTATCAGGTAAGAGAGGCCGTCCTTCGGGGCGGCCTCTCTTTATGTCGGCAGGACTTTGGCAGATGCTGTATATGCTGACAGAAGCGTGATTGTGTAAGGGATACGGCTGGAGCATTTGAAATAGGATTAATAATTTTTTACGTGGAAAACGGTATGCCTCTAGAGAGCACACACGGTTTGGTTAGGGGGGGCAATGGAAACGGCTTCCCCTTAATTTTTAATTTTTTTATTTTTAAGGAGGAAATTTTTAAAAAAGGGCGAAAATATACTATCAATAGGAAAACGTTTAACCAAGCGAGGGAAAGAATTGGGGTAACTATTAAAGACATAGCAGCAAAAGCAGGTGTTTCCACCTGTACAGTCTCCCGGGTGCTTAACAACCGGGGAAAAAAGGTGAGCGAAGAAACCCGCAGGCGTGTGCTGGAAGCAGCAAAAGAGCTTGATTACAAGCCTAATCTCATCGCCAGAGGTCTAGTTCAGAGGCGCACCTGGCAGATTGGGCTGATCGTTCCCAGCCAGCAGCACCCGCTGATGAGCCTGATAATCGAAGGCCTGCACATCTCTGCGCAAGAACTGGGATACAGTATTATCAGCTGTGCAACAGGCGGCAACAAGGAGCGGGAAGCGAAGTATTTCAATGATCTGCAGACCCGGGGACTCGATGGACTTGTCTGGCTGCCTCCCAACCGGAGGAATTTAGAAGTTGCAAAGCAGTTAGTGAAGAAAGTGCCCACCATCCAAGGCTTCCGGAAGCTGGCAGAGCTCGATGCTCCCTACGTTATTCTCGACAACGTTCGGGGAGGATATAAAGCCACAAAGCACCTAATTGATCTTGGCCATAAAAGAATAGCTCACTTTCACGCAGGCGGAGGAGAAGAGGCACAAGAGCGGTGCCTGGGGTACAGGCAGGCTCTGGAAGAGGCCGGGTTGCCTGTAGAGAAAAAGCTAATTATACCAACAGGATTCGGTTGGTCTTTCGGATACAAAGCAGCTCTTATCATGCACAGGGAAGGCCTCCTTTCCGGTTCCAATCCGGTAACAGCCTGCTTTGCTTGCGGCGACATGACAGCTTGGGGTGCAATTCAAGGGTTCAGATCTTTGGGTTTAAGGGTACCAGAAGATGTGGCGGTGGTCGGCTTCGATGGACTGCCGTTCAGCGATGACATGGAAGTTCCCCTGACTACCATAGCTCAGCCTGGAATCGAGATCGGCAGACTCATCGCCCGCTACCTCCATCAAATGATAGAAGGAAAAAAGGAAGGGGTGAATAGTTTAATTTTAGATCCGCAGCTTATTGTCAGAGCTTCATGTGGAGCAGAAAAAGACTACTTTGAAAAGAAACTGTTGAGAGAAGGGGTTAAAGGAGGGGAAATGGTTGAAGACAGGTCTTAGCATGTACAGCTTAGTAGAGCTGTACAGGGGCAAGTCCAGCGTTGATCAGTTTCTTCAGCAGGCAAAGAAGTGGAACCTCGAAGGAGTAGAGCTTTTAGATTTTTTCTGGCAGGATAAGGAAAAGGAATTGGCAGAGGCAATAGCCCTCAAAGACCAATTAGGCCTGGAGGTTTATTGCTACTCCATCGGCAACAATTTCGTGCAGCTGGAAGCTGAAGCCAGGCAAGGAGAGGTTGACAAAATAGCCGCAGCAATTGAAGTTGCTGAAAAGTTAGGTGCAAAGGTGATTAGGGTCTTCAGCGGCGATGCCCGTGAGGGAATCACCTTTGATCAGGCTTTCAGCTGGATTGTCGAAGGGCTGAAGGCTGGAGCAGCATTAGCTGAAAAAGCAGGTATGAAGCTTGCCCTGGAGAACCACGGCCTGTTTGCCGGCAAAGCAGACCAGGTAGCCCAGGTGATAGCTGAGGTGGGCTCCCCTGCCCTGGGTGCTACTTTGGATACAGGCAACTTCTTATTAGTTGACGAAAATCCTACAGAGGCAGTGCAGAAGCTGGCAGATAAAGCTGCCATGATTCACTTTAAGGATTTCAAGGCAGTGGATGAATCTGTTACAGAGCGGGTTTATCGGTCCAAGTCGGGAAAACGTTATCAAGGGACAATAATCGGTCAAGGGGATGTAGATCTGCCGACTATAGTTTCCATTTTAGCCCAGAAGGGCTACGAAGGTTATCTCTCCATTGAATTTGAGGGCCCGGGAGATCCCGTGGACTCTGTGGCAGCGAGCATAGAGTATGTCAATCAATTAATTAACAAGGTGAAAGGAGCATAATGATGAGCAAGAAAGTAAGGCTGGGAATCATCGGTTGTGGCGGTATTGCAGGCGCGCATCTGGAAGCATACAAAAAAATCAGCGATCAAGTGGAATTTGTTGCCACCTGCGATCTGAACGCAGAGCGGGCCAAACATCGGAAAGAGCAGTATGGTTTTGCCCGCAGCTACACTGACTACGAAGAGATGCTCTCTAAAGAGGAGCTCGATGCAGTCAGCGTTTGCACCTGGAACAACTACCATGCACCTGCTTCCATAGCAGCTCTTGAAGCCGGCGCAAGCGTTTTGTGCGAGAAGCCCATGGCCATGAACGCCAAAGAGGCTGAAGCCATGATCGAGGCAGAGAAAAAGTCCGGGAAGCTCTTGATGATCGGCTTTGTCCGCCGTTTTGGCGAAAACACCAAGTTCTGCAAATCCTTGATCGATAACGGCAAGTTAGGCGAGATCTACTACGTTAAGACAGGCTGCATCCGCAGGGTGGGAAATCCAGGCGGCTGGTTCTCAGACAAGAAGCGCTCTGGCGGAGGTCCCCTCATCGATCTCGGCGTTCACATGATCGACCTTGCCCGCTACCTCATGGGCAAACCAAAAGTTGTTTCTGCTGTGGGAGCAACATACGACAAAGTTGGCATTCGCTCCAATGTAAAAGGAGTTTCCTGGTGGAAGTCCATGGACTACGACGATTACAACGATGTTGAGGATATAGCTGTAGGGTTTGTCCGCTTTGACAATGGAGCTACACTAGTTGTGGAGAACAGCTGGACCCAGCACATCAAAGAAAGCAGACTTTACCTGGAATTGTACGGCAGCAAGGCAGGTATGCAGATGGAGCCTGAACTGGAAATTTACTCTGAAGAAAACGATTACCTCACAGATATCAAACCCAAGATCGATCTTAACAGCAGCTCTTTCAGCGGTATTTTCGAGCGGCAAATCGCACACTTCATAGACTGCGTAGCCAACGGCACACCTTGCCTGAGCCCATCAGAGGATGGTTTAGAGCTGATGAAGATCTTGGACGGCATCTATCAAAGTGCAGAGACTGGTCGTGAAGTGCAATTTTAATTAAAGGGTGGGAAGAATGCGTTTTGGAGTAATCGGGTGCGGGACGGTGGCAGAGTGGGGTCACCTGCCAGCCATCGCAGCCCTGCCCGAGGCAGAGCTGGTTGCAGTAGCGGATCTTGATATACAAAGGGCAGAAAGATTAGGCCGGCGCTTCGGCGCCGACCTAATCTTTCAAGACTACCGTGAGCTGCTTGCCTGTCCTGAGATTGAAGCCGTGGTGGTGGCAACACCAGTGGAAACACACCACCAGATCGTGATGGCAGCAGCGCAGCAGAAAAAACATGTGCTCTGCGAAAAGCCCATAGCACCCTCCTTGGCCCAAGGAAGGGAAATGATTCAGGCCATGAATGAAGCGGGGTGCTATTTGGGGATTAATTTTCTCCTCAGGGAAAGCGAGCCATTGGTTTCAATAAAACGCTATATCGACAAAGGTCTTGTAGGCAAGCTTAAGGTATTGCGCCTCATTTTCAATTCCCCAGGTCCTGGCTGGGCGGGCAAAGAGCGGCTGGACAACTTAATGACCCATGGACTAGGGCCAATTTTCGATTGCGGAGTCCACTACTTTGACCTTGCCCGCTGGTTCACTGGCAGAGAATTTCTGGAGGTAGAGGCTAGAGGTGCCTTTATAGATGAATATCAGAACCCTTTACATGTGATTGCTACCTGCCGGCTTGAGGACGAGATTATGGTGATGATCGAAGAGAGCTGGCTATATACCCATGGTGCCCAAGAAGGCAACCGCTACCGCAGGTATGACATCATCGGCGATGAGGGCACCATCTCTTACAGCACGGACACCGAAGAGCTTGTGCTTTATAGGGAAGATGGCACCACAAGGCTTTATATTGCCAAGGAACAGAAGGCCTTCGATCGGATCTACATCAACTTTATTGAAAGCGTAAAGAACCATCAGCAAAACGGTCTGATCTCAGGTGAAGACGGCCTGCGGGCCGTTGAAGCTGCCCTCCGTGCAGTGGAATCTGCCAGAAGGAAGAAGCAGCCTCACAAACTTGCACAAGTGATCTGAACGAGAAAGGAGGTCGTCCCAAAAGGACAGCCTCCTTTTCTTTAGCATGATGTTTCTGATTCAACTGTGAAACGTTCCCTTTTTGCCAGTCCTTCACCTAACCGCTCTAGTGCCTTTCCAAAATTATTCATGCTTTGTTTTGCTTTGATTAAGATCATAGATCACCACCATCATAAGCATCTCACACTTTCATATAGCCGGATTTGTAGCTCGAAGTAAGAAAAAGCCTCGCTGTAGCGGGGCTTTTGATTAGTGAACATATACGAGGCGATAGTGTTTGACAATGCAGGTTTTTGTCAGTAAATGGCGAAAGATTAAGATATAATAGACATAGGATGTGCTTATTTATGTCCTTAGAGGCAATGAAGAAAAGTATTGCAGAAGCTCAACAGTACTACTATCACCTTGTGCTGCTGGCAGGCGGCACTAGAGGAGAGAGGACCCAATATTTTAAACTGTTAGCCCAAAAAGAGGCTTATCCATATATTAACCTCAGCTTAGAGCTGAGCGAGAAGCTCCTCGAGTATGCCAGCAAGCAAAGGCAATACCAGGCATTCACACATACCAGGGAAATCTTGGCTGGTGCAGAAGAGCCAATAGTTATTGTGGATAAGATCGAACTATTATTTTCACCGGAATTGAACTTAAAACCTGTAGATTTGTTAATGGACATCAGCAAATACAAAACCCTGGTTGTATCCTGGCCCGGTGCTTATAAAGAAGGAATCCTCAGCTACGGGGAGCCAGGCCATCGGGAGTACAATAAAGCTGATGCTTCAGAAATAATAATATTAAAGTTATAGGGGTGGGGGAAAGTGAAGTATCGTGATTTAGTCCAGTTTGAACCGATCGATACAGTGGTCCAGCTTAAAACTGCAGACAAACAGCAGAAAGCCTTGGAACTGGTTCAAAGTTATGTGATTTCAGAGCGCATTTCCCAGCAGTTAACAGATCTGATTTTTCCTCAGCTGCAGTACGATGAGCCTGTAGATAACAAAGGTATTCTGATTGTTGGTAACTATGGAACGGGAAAATCGCACCTCATGTCTGTGATTTCCGCTATTGCAGAATACCCTGATGTACTTCCTGCTGTTCGAAGTGATGAAGTTGCCGAAGCTGCAAAACAGATTGCAGGTAGATTCAAAGTCATTAGGGCTGAACTCGGCGGCAGCGCTATGACCCTTCGGGATATTATCCTCGGTGCAATCCAAAACCAGCTCCACCGGTGGGGAATTGACTACACGTTTTTGCCTGTAGATCAGGTGCCAAACAATAAAGACCCCATGGTAGAGATGATGAACAGCTTCCATGAGGTATTCCCGGACCATGGCCTACTGCTGGTCGTGGACGAGTTACTAGACTACCTGCGGGGAAGAAAAGAGCAAGAACTGATCCTGGATCTGAACTTCCTCAGGGAAATCGGTGAGGTCTGCGCTCTTACACGCTTTCGTTTTGTAGCAGGACTGCAGGAAGCTCTTTTTGACAGCCCACGCTTTCAATTTGCTGCCCATACCCTGGGCAAGGTGAAAGATAGATTTCATCAGGTGCGGATTGTGAAGCAGGATGTAGCTTATGTGGTCTCCCAGCGACTGCTGCAGAAAACAGATGCGCAGAGAGCCAAAATTGAACAGTATCTGCAGAAATTCACCCATTTATATAACCACATGACAGAGAGAATGGAAGAGTTTATAGACCTGTTCCCCATCCATCCAAGCTACCTCGATGCCTTCGAACAAATGTCCATTGCTGAAAACCGAGAGATCTTAAAGACCATCAGCGATGCCATCAAAAAACTCATCGACACTGAACTTCCGCAAGATGAGCTTGGGCTGTTGGCCTACGATCACTACTGGTCCGTGATGCAGGAAAATCCAGTTTTACGCAGTATCACCGAAGTGCGGGATGTGTTGGACAAAAGCAAAGTCTTAGCGGATCGGATCGAAAAAGCCTTTACAATACCTTTCTTTAAACCTGCTGCTTTGCGGATTATCCGCGCTTTGAGCGTCCACAGGCTCACAACAGACGACATCTACACTCCTTTAGGGCTCACTGCAGAAGAGCTCAGAGATCAGCTTTGCCTCCACCTGCCGGAGCAGCCGGACTCTGACTTTTTAAAAACTTCAATTGAATCTATCCTGCGGGAGATTTCCCGGACTGTCAGCGGGCAATTTATTTCGACCAATGAAGAAAACCAGCAATATTATTTGGACCTGAAAAAGGACATCGACTACGACGCTTTAATTGAACAGAAAGCCGAAACCTTAAGCGACAGCCAACTAGACCGCTACTACTTCGATGTTCTCCTCACTGCCATGGAGTGCTCTCCCACTCCTTGCGTGAGGGGACACAGGATTTGGCAGTACAGTATAGAGTGGCGAGAGAGAAAGGTGATGCGGCTAGGATATCTGTTCTTCGGCGCTCCCAATGAACGGTCCACAGCCCATCCTCCCAGGGACTTTTACATTTATTTCCTCCAGCCGTTTGATCCACCGTCCTTTGTTGACGAAAAGAAAGCAGATGAGGTGTTTTTAAAGTTAATCAACCGAGATGAGGAGTTTGACAATTCCCTCAGGCTATTTGCAGCCTCCCGGGAGCTTGCAAGCACCTCTAGCCGCGGGACCAGGAGAATCTACGATGAGAAGGGTGATGGATACAAGAGGACTCTGATTGAGTGGCTCCACGAGAACTTCAACAATAATTACGATGTTACATACAAAGGAGTGACCAGAAAGGCAGGAGAGTTTTTGAGGAGTTCCTCAGACGAGGCTTTTCGGGATCAGGTGAACATCATCGCCTCTACATGCCTTGCGCCACATTTTCAGGATTTGGCTCCTGAATATCCGGCCTTCCCAAACCTTATCACCCAGGAAAACATCCCTCAGGCCGTGGGTGATGCAATCAAGTGGATCTTAGGGCAGATTAAGCCAAAACAGGGAAGGAACGTCCTTACAGCCTTGGAGCTTTTAGGCGGCGAGAGGCTAGATCCAAGCCGATCCCGTTATGCTAAGCACATTCTGTCTCTCTTACGGAAAAAAGGTCCTGGCAAAGTGCTGAACCGGAACGAGATCGTTAAAAAGCATTATGATGAAGTTGAATACGAAATAAAGTATCGCCTGGAGCCAGAGCTTGTAGTGGTGGTGCTGGCAAGTTTAATCTACACCGGCGATATCACCATGACGGTAGGCAGGTTAAAGATCGATGCGGGCAATATTGAAGAACTCGGCAGAATGCCTTTAGAGAGCCTTGTTAATTTCTCCAGCATCGAACCGCCTCGGGATCTGCCAATCCCTGAACTGAAAGAGCTCTTTGAGTTTCTCGGCCTTCCACCAGGCCTGATCGTTGATCCCACTAACAGAGATGATGCTGTGCGGCAGATGCAGGAGAAATTAGGCAGCCTTATCGAGCGAGAAGTGAAGGCAAGGCACAATGTGCAGGAAGGTCTCTCTTTTTGGGGTATGGCTCTTTTAGATGAGACGGAAAAAGCCTCTCTTCTGAAAGCGTTAGAGGAGCTAGATGCCTTTCTGCAGCCGTTATCTTATTTCAACACCCCAGCCAAGTTGAGAAATTTCAAGTATACTCTTGCTGAGATCAAAGCTCAGAGCAAAAACGTGCTTGAGTTAGAAAGATTGGAAAAATTGCTAGACTTGATCAGTTCCACTATGTCTTTAACTGGCTACCTTACTACTGCGGAAAGCGTTTTGGGCAAAGACGATCCTTGGACAGCTTCCGTACAGAAGAAGCGGCTCGAGCTTTTTGAAAAGATCAAAACAGCTCAGGATCCGACTATATTGCAGACAGAAATCAAAGGGATATTGGAGAAGCTCAAGGAAGCTTACATCGAGTCATATTATGATGCCCATCAAAAAGCCAGGCTCAACAGCTATGGGGAAAAGCGCAAGAAAGGCCTCCGTTCCGACTTTAGGCTGAGGACGCTGAATAGCCTGCGGCAGCTGGACTGGCTTTCTCCTAACGAGCTAGACGAGCTGCAAAACCGCCTAGATCAGCTGAAGGTCTGTGATTCGCTTACCAAATCTAAATTAAAAGATGTACCGTATTGTCCTCATTGTGGCTTTAAGCCACAGGAAGAGGATGTTAAGGTTAATGTGAATGTAGCCCTTGAACAATTAGAGTTAGATTTAGACAAACTGTATCAGAAATGGACGGCAAATCTAATCGACAGCCTGCAAGATCCCAGCACGCAGCAGGATTTTGAGCTGCTTGATCCCAAAGTGCAGCAGCGGCTCAAGGAGATTGTCTCCCAAGGTGCACTGCCAGAGAATATTGACACTACCCTGCTATCCAGCATCAAAAGCGTGCTCAGCGGACTCATACCGGTGTACTTATCCTTTGAGGCTCTTAAGAAATCTTTATCAGGTGCACCATGTACCAAGGAAGAGTTTAGGAAGCGCTTTGAACGCTATTTAGACACGCTTACTCAAGGACAAGATCAGACGAAGGTTAGGATTG
Organism: Clostridia bacterium DTU084; assembly: GCA_001512905.1. Classification (GTDB taxonomy): domain Bacteria; phylum Bacillota; class DTU084; order DTU084; family DTU084; genus DTU084. Next base: position 9,915 of record LFTB01000012.1, read on the forward strand.
TGGTTAAGTAGAGGAGGAATTGCTTTGGCCAAGGACACCTTGGATCTTAAGTATCAAAAGACAACCCGAGATACACAGCGATTTAAGTTAACCAAAGAACACCTGGATCAGGTGCGGCATATAGAGGGTTTCCCTATTGCTGATGATGAGGATATCATCAATCTTTCTGATCCGCCATACTATACAGCTTGTCCAAATCCTTTCATCCAGGATTTCATCGACAAATATGGCAAACCCTATGATCCAGCAAATGATGACTACCACAGGGAGCCCTTTGCAGCTGATGTTTCTGAGGGAAAGAATGATCCCATTTACAATGCCCATTCTTATCATACGAAAGTGCCTCACAAAGCAATTATGCGTTATATTCTCCATTACACAGAACCTGGGGATATTGTCTTCGATGGGTTCTGCGGCACAGGTATGACTGGAGTTGCTGCCCAGCTGTGTGGAGATAAGCAGACTGTGCAATCTTTAGGTTATGAGGTTCTAGAGGATGGTACTATTCTAGATGAAAGGAAACAGCCTTTCTCCAAGTTGGGAGCACGCAAGGCGGTGTTGGTGGATCTTTCGCCCGCAGCTACTTTTATTGCCTATAATTACAATAGCCCTGTGGATGTGGAGGAGTTTGAGCGGGAGGCTAAGCGGATTTTAGATGAGGTTGAAAAAGAGTGCGGTTGGATGTATGAGACTAGGCATTTGGTGAATGGGAAAGAACAGATAGGCTTAGATGGCAAGCCCATAATGGGGAAGATTAATTATACAGTTTGGTCTGATGTTTTTGTATGCCCTNNTTGATCAAAAAAACAAAAGAGTAAGGGATAATTTTAGCTGTCCTAATTGTGGTAAACTTTTGACAAAACGTTTTCTAGAGAGAGCGTTAATTAATGTGTATGATGAGGGATTAGAACAGGCTGTAACTCAAGCGCGTCAGGTTCCTGTCTTAATTAATTATTCAGTGGGAGAGAAAAAGTTTGAAAAAAAAGTTGATGAATACGATCTTGAGTTATTGAAAGGTATTGAAGAAGGAAAAATTTCTTATTGGTATCCTATTTCGCCGATACCCGAAGGGGAGGAGTCTAGTAGAAATATTCCTCTTGGAATTACTCATGTCCATCAATTTTTCACGAAACGGAATTTGTGGGCAATATCTTGCTGTATGGCAACTATAGATAATGTTAAAGATGTCAGATTAAGAAATACACTTATTTTCACATTCGAACAATTGATTTTAGGGATGTCGAAACTGGCTAGGTATGTACCTCGTCATTACTCTCAGGTCAATCAATTTTTAAGCGGTACGTTGTATATTGCATCCCAGGTAGTTGAGGTAACACCTTGGTATATAATCAACAAACGAAAGTTGGCAAATTTAATAAAAACATATAGTCAAACACGAACAAATTTAGTTTATACTTCGTGTTCTTCTGCAAATGATCTTCTTTTGGATGATAACACCATAGACTATATATTTGTAGATCCTCCTTTTGGTGGAAATCTAATGTATTCCGAACTTAACTTTTTATGGGAGTCTTGGCTTAAAGTTTTCACAAACAATAAACCTGAGGCTATCGAAAATAGCTTCCAGGGTAAAGGCATACAAGAATACCAACAGCTCATGGAACAATGTTTTAGGGAATATTATAGGGTTCTCAAGCCGGGACGTTGGATGACAGTTGAATTTCACAACTCCAAGAACCAAATCTGGAATGCGATCCAGGAAGCAATTAACAGAGCCGGTTTTGTTGTTGCGGACACTAGAGTTTTAGATAAAAAACAAGGAACTTTTAAACAATTGACATCAACAACTGCAGTCAAACAAGATTTAATTATATCAGCATACAAACCAACAAGGGAGTTTGA
>LFTB01000025.1:0-3609 GCA_001512905.1 Clostridia bacterium DTU084
AAACCTATAATCATTTTTCCTTCATCTCCAGTTTCGTAATTATTTTTTCAATCAACCTCTGCAGATCCTTTGCTGTGCTTCTGTATGTTTCCAAGCTGCCGCCGAAGGGATCTTCCACATCCCCATCCTCGCCTGCGTATTCGGCGATGGTGAAGGTGCGGCCACGGGCCTGTGGGTAGAGAGAGAGAAGGTGGCGCTTGTGGGCCCCGGTCATGGTGAGGATGAGGGAAGCTTCCTCAACCAGCTTGTCTGTCAAGCGCTGGGAGCGGTGTTCCCTGAGCTCTCCTCCTAGTTCTGCTGCGGCATCCACGGCGTATAGGCTCGCCGGAAGTCCGTCTTCTGTGGCAAGACCTGCTGATGCTGCATCGCATTCTGGGCAGCGGGCTTTCAGGAGCGCTTCTGCCATGGGGCTGCGGCAGGTGTTGCCTGTACAGACGAAGAGCACTTTCAAGTCTTTCAACTCCCGTTGTTTATTTTTCAATAAATTCGACTACTACCCGAAAAATTCCTGCTCCCTTGCCAGGTGCTGGCAAAGGTGGTAAAATGTAGCTGGCAGAGTAGGTGCTGTGCGTTAAGTGGCAGAGGATGGGAAGTTGCCTCTGCACGAAGGGCGGTCAGCCCGCGATACAGTACCGCATCCGCTGCCACATTTACAGAAAGAGGGTCACCTTCTTATCTGCTGGATGTGGCGTCTGCCAATCCAGAAGAAAGGAGGTGCGGTGTTTTGAAGCCACGGCTTTTTACCCATCTCAGCCTGCTTGCAGCTCTTTCCATTATTCTCTCGCGCTTGTTTGGGATTATGATTCCCATCGCAGGGGTTGGAGCAGTCCGCCTCAGCTTCGGGGATCTGCCCCTGATGCTTGCAGGGATCATCTTCGGCCCTGCTGCGGGCTTTATTGTCGGCGCAGTGTCTGATCTAATAGGCTATCTCGTCAACACAGGCGGCGGACCGTATTTCCCTCTCTTAACCCTGAGCTCAGCCTTGACAGGATTGCTCCCTGCCCTTTTGGTTTCGAGGGAGAAGACGTTCCAGTCGTTTTGGCGTCTGGCCTTGGCAGTTGCTGTTACAGGCCTCGTCTGTTCTGTTGGCTTGAACACCCTCTTTTTGCATTTGCTGTACGGCAAGAGTTTTTGGGTATTGCTGCCCCCAAGGCTCATCTCGAGGCTGATTCTCATTCCGCTGCAGACAGTACTGCTTTTCCAGCTGGGCAAACAATACCATGCACTCTTGGAAAGACAGTCCCTCAGGCTCCGGCCTAAGAAAAGCTGAATTGAAAAAAGGAGGACTCGTAGAGTACCTCCTTTTTTTGTTTAAACCTCCATGATGATGGGGAGGATGATCGGCCGGCGCTTCATCTTCTGATCGAAGAAGTTGCTTAAGGTGTCGCGGATTCTGGTCTTGATTGTGTTCCAGTCTGTAGAGCCGTTTTGGAGGCAGATGTCCAGCGCTTCTTCCACTTTTTTCTTGGCCTCTGCCATTAAATCATCAGCCTCGCGGATGTAGACGAAACCGCGGGAGACAATATCCGGTCCGGCTAATACCTGCTTCGTTTGACTGTTCATAGTTACTACCACAATGAGGATTCCGTCTTGCGCCAATTGCCTGCGGTCCCGCAGGACAATGTTACCCACATCGCCAATCCCAAGGCCGTCTACAAGCACAGGTCCGGCTGGTACTCGATCGACAATCCTCACGCCCTTGCGGTCGAATTCGATCACATCGCCGTTTTCCGGCAGGAGAATTCTATCCTCAGGAACGCCCACATCTTCTGCCAGCTGGGCGTGTTTGAGCAGGTGGCGGTACTCGCCGTGGACAGGCATGAAGTATTTGGGTCTGGTGAGGTTGATCATCAGCTTCAGCTCTTCCTGGCTGGCATGGCCGCTGACGTGGACGCCGCTGAGGACATCGTAGATCACGTTTGCCCCCTGGCGGAACAGCTGATTTATGGTTCGGTGCACCATTTTTTCATTGCCTGGGATGGGCAAAGCTGAAATAATTACCGTATCCCCAGGAATAATGCCGAGTTTTTTGTGATCGCTGGTTGCCATTCTCACAAGGGCGCTCATGGGCTCGCCCTGGCTGCCTGTGGTGATGACACAAAGCTCTTCGTGGGGAATGCGATCGCTCTGCTCGATATCGATGAGCATCCCATCTGGGATCTCGAGATACCCGAGCTCAGAGGCGATGTTAACCACATTTACCATGCTTCTGCCTGTGACGCAGATCTTGCGGCCGTATTTGTTTGCTGCGTTGATGATCTGCTGGATCCTGTGCACGTTAGAAGCAAAGGATGCCACAATAACCCTCTGCTTTGCCTCACGAAAAACTTCATCGAAAGTGTCGCCCACAGCACGCTCGCTCATGGTGAAGCCNNTCGGACAGAAGCACCAAGACGCCTTTGTCGCCAAGCTCTGCAAAACTGTGAAAATCAGTAACACTGCCGCCAATTGGCGTTTGATCGAATTTGAAGTCTGCAGTGTGAACGATGGTTCCCACTGGCGTGTGAACTGCCAGAGCAACAGTGTCCGCGATGCTGTGACTGACCCTGATAAAATCCACCTTAAACGGGCCTTCCTTCATGGATGTACCTGCCCGCACTTCTCTGAGCAGTTTCATCTCGCTTTGCAAATGATGTTCCTGCAGCTTGCCCTTGATAAGGCCGATGGTCAGTTTTGTGGCATAGACCGGCACTTTAACCTCCCGCAGCAGATACGGCAGGCTGCCGATGTGATCCTCGTGGCCGTGAGTGATGAAAATGGCCCTGATCCGGTCTTTGTTTTCTATCACATAGGTTAGATCGGGAATTACCAGGTCAATTCCCAACATATCTTCATCTGGGAAGGCAAGTCCGGCGTCTATGATGATTATGTCCTCGTTGTACTCCACAACCATCATATTTTTGCCGATTTCGCCCAATCCTCCCAGGGGAATCAGGCGCAGAGATTTTCCTTTAAACATTAAATAAACTTCCACCTCCAATTTTGTGCTAGCTATTTGTTTGGGCAATACAGTACCAGAGGGTGCCCCGACCATGAGAAAAGTGGCGCTCCCTTTCTCGCAGGGTACCCTTGTGCGCAAAGCCGAACCAAATCGCTTACATGTATTATACCCCATAAAAATGGTCAGGACAACTTTTAAAATGGAAATAGTTGGGGAATGTGGAAAACAGCAGGATTTTACAACTGCAGAAGCGAAATAATATAAAACAACCACCAAGGAGGCCTGGTCATGAAACAGGTCAGATGTGCTACTATTCTCTTTCTCCTTTGGCTGCTAGCAATCTCAACAGCCCTGGCCAGCCCTTTGACCATAGATTTTAAAGATACAGATGTCCGGGACTGCCTGCGGATTTTAGCTGCCCAGCAGGGCGTGAATATTGTCCCCAGTTCCGATGTGACAGGGAAGGTCACCATTCACCTCCACAATGTGGATTTTGAACAAGCCCTAACAAGCATTGTGGAAAGTGTAGGCTGCACATGGCGGCTGGAAAACAGTGTGTATAGGGTGGAGAAAAAAACAGCGCCCCTTCCGTATTCAATCCGCTATGAAGAGGGGCTGCTGTCTGTAGAGGCAAAATCTGTTCCCATCGCAGATCTTCTGCGGGAAAT
>LFTB01000025.1:3634-4962 GCA_001512905.1 Clostridia bacterium DTU084
GCAGCTGCTTGCAGCCAACGGCTTTAAGCTGCGCATAGATAAGCCTTATTATTTTGTCAGCAAGCACGATCTGCGGCGGGAGATCTCCTACCGGAACCAGCTGCTGACAATCGACGTGAACAATGCGGATCTGTTGGCTGTCTTGGGGGAAATTTCCAATCAGACCGGTGCCAATATTCTAGTTGAGCCGGGAATTTCAGGGACAGTTACTGGAAAACTTGCCAATCTCCCCTTGGATATTGCCCTCCGTTCCTTTTTGGAGGCCAACGGTTTTCAGCTGGATTACCACAACCAGGTTTACACTGTCCGGCAGAAACCTCCCAGCCCCACTATGAACTTTCAAATTAACAGAGATCAAGACGGCCTTTTCAATATCGATGCATCTGGTGTGGAGCTTTCGGTCCTTTTGCGGGAACTTGCCAAGCGTTCCGAAGTGAATCTGGTCCTCCAGAGCTCTGTGAAGGCCACCATCAACAGTGTGCAGCTGGAGCGGGTTTCCCTCGAGGAAGCCTTCGATTATCTACTGCAGGGCACCACTTTCGCCTGGACGAAAATTGATAATACTTATCTGGTCGGCGACACCACAGGCTCTAGGCCCGAGGCTAGCATCTTTGTGAGCACAAAAAGCTTTCAGTTGAAATATCTGAAAGCAGAGGAAGCCCTCTCGCTGCTTCCACCTTATCTACCGGCGCAAAACATCAGGGCAGTAAAAGAGAAAAACATGCTGCTGGCAACAGGCTCACTGGACTTTCTGAACAAACTGGAAGAGTTTCTCGCGGCTATCGATCAGCCTGCTGCCAATATGACCACAACAGTGATCCCCCTGGACTATCTGAAAGCAGAAGAGACAGTTAACCTGCTGCCGCCAAATCTGAAAAAACACGAAATCGTGGTACTTCCTGCCATCAACTCTTTGGCGGTACAAGCGCCCGAGCATCTGGCAAAAGAACTTGCAGATTACCTGAAAAGCATCGATAAGCCCCAGCCGCAAATCCTCTTTGACGTGCTGGTTTTAGAGCTTGTGGATCAGACAAGCCAGGACATAGGTTTAGATCTTGGCTTTAAGCTGGGCAGCGCAGAGATGTCCCTTGATACTGCCTCCTTTAATCTCAAATATGAAACAGGGGTCAATATGGCTGCCCTGACAGCCAACCTCCACACCTTAATCGAATCCGGCAAAGCCCAGATTCGCGCCAATCCCAAACTCATTGCCCTCTCAGGTTCTGAAGCTTCGTTCAATGTTGTGACCCAGACCCGCTATCGGGAGCCTCGCTATGACGAAGACACAGGCAAGATGGTGCCAGACGGGATCGTGCGGGTGGTGGATA
>LFTB01000025.1:4973-5568 GCA_001512905.1 Clostridia bacterium DTU084
AGGTATTAAGCTCTCCTTAAAACCCTGGGTTTCTGCTGCAAACCAAATTACCATAGATATCCAGCCGGATATAAGCGATTACCTCGGCGATGCTTACGGAATGCCCAGAACCAGCGACAGGTCTGCTAAGACAACCCTGCGGGTCCAGGATGGAGAAACGATTATTATCGGCGGCTTGATTCAGCAGGTGACGCAAACAGATCAGAGAAAGGTTCCTATTTTGGGCGACCTGCCTCTAATCGGTCCCCTCTTCCGCTATGAGAAAGAAAGCCAGAGCCAAAACGAATTCATCATCTACATCACTCCCCACCTGGTGACAGAAGCCAGCGAAACTATAGACCCCAGGTTTCCAATCCCAGACTAAACTTTAATAGAGTAGGAGAGCCATTTACATAGCTCCCCCCTCATCTAACCGTACGTGCCCTATTAAGGCATACGGCTTACCCACGTGATCAGATTGATAAATCATTAACTCTACATGATCAACCAATCCTATTCCACACGCTTCAGCTGTATCATCCAGTTAGTTTTACCGCAGTAGCGTAACTGTTAACATCCACAGCATTTATCTGTGTGAAGCCACGTGGTCGCACTT
>LFTB01000069.1 GCA_001512905.1 Clostridia bacterium DTU084
GGGGTTTATGAGGCCTACAGTCCGCCGGATCAATTGGTCTATCACGCTCATAGCATATATTTATCTACTTTGGTAGAGCTTGGCGTGCCAGGCGGCATTCTGTTTTTGCTTCTTTTGGGTAGAGTAGTTGCTGCAGCCTGGCGCTGTAGGGCCACCCTTATGGGGCGAGGTATTCTCGCTGCGATTTTAGGGTGTTTAGTCCACGGGCTTTTCGATGTTACTATCTTTGGTATTCACGTAGGAATGGCGTTTTGGGCTTTGGGTGGAATCGCATTTTTTCTTGAAAGCATGTTCAGAAAAACTTCCAAAGAGGCATTCGGGTAGCTTAATATTCAAGGTGCAGGTGAGAGGAAATGAACGAGGGAAAAGTGCTTTCCCGGCTTGAGATAGCAAGAGGTTTGCGGCTCTTTTTATTTGAAGGTGCATTCAGCTCCCTTTGGGGCCAGCTGGCAGGTGGCGTGGTTTTCACAGGGCTTGCCCTTTATTTAGGCGCCAATACCACGCAAATCGGTTTTTTGGCAGCTCTGCCTGCCTTGGCTAACTTGATCCAAGTGGGAGCTAGTTTTTTAGGCCGCAGGATTGAAAATCAAGAGCGATATGTGCTCATCACAGGCTCTTTACACCAGTGCATTTGGGCTGGCGCTGTCCTGGTGCCACTTTGGGTTCCAAAAGAACTCTGGATTCCAGTGTTCGGAACTATGATCGGCATAGCTAGCATTTTCGCTTCTCTGTCTTCGCCAGCCTTCAATGCGTGGTTTGCTGAGATCGTACCGGGCAGCGTTCGCGCTAGCTACATAAGCCGACGCAGCGCAGTGATTGCCTTCTTGGGCATGCTGGGAGGAATTGGTGCTGGTAGATTTTTGGACCTGGTTCCTGGGTACCGTGGGTTTGCTATTCTCTTCGGCCTGGCTTTGTTTTTTGGGTTGATGGGCAAGGCAATGCTCCTTAAGGTTCCTCGTGCTTCTGTAACCTGGAAGACAGAGCAGAAGAAGGTTTCCTTTCGTGAACACCTCAGCCGGCCTTTGACTGATTCACGCTTTATCACATTTTGCGTATTCTATTTTTGTTGGGCTTTTGCAACAGGACTTGCAGCGCCCTTTCATAATGTTTTTTTGCTTAATAATATCGGCGCTCCTTATTTTCGTGTTGCAAGCTTTACAGCTATCTCCACCCTTAGCACGGTTCTCGCCTACAGAGCCTGGGGTTATCTGATGGGGCGCTTCGGCAATACGCCGATACTCCAGTTTACAATACTCCTGACTATTCCTTTAAAATTGTTATGGTTTTTCACTTCTAAGGGCAACTACATGTTCACAGTTACTACGGTTTCATTGATAGGAGGGCTTCTGAGCGCCGGTACTGGCCTTGCCATAAACAACATGCTTTATGGCCTCCTGCCAGAAGGGGAGGATAAGGCGAGCTACTGGGCCTTTTACTCATCTGTTACTGCCATTGGTTCCTCAATTGCACCAATCCTTGGCGGGTTTTTGGCGCGCTTGATCAGCGGTGTGAGCTTTGAGCTTTTCGGAGTGCCCATTGGCAACCTCCAGTTGATTTTCCTGCTTGACGGGATCCTGCGGTTTTTACCTGTTATCCTCTTTGCACGGATTGGCGAGCAAGCTGTTCCCCTTTCTTATTTTGTGAAGCAGCTGCGCAGCGGCAATCCATTTGGGCTGGCCTATTACATGCGGCAGATCAGCCAGCCTGTTGAGGAAAAAACAAAAATTCAGGCTGTGCGTTCTTTGGGTAAGCTGAAAAGCCCTCTGGCAACTGATGAAATTGTGAAAGCTTTAGATGATGCCAGCAGCGAGGTGCGGAAAGAAGCTGCAAGAGCCCTTGGAGAGATTAAAGATCCAGAAGCTGTGGAACCGCTTTTGGAGAAGGTAGCAAGTCCCGAATCTGGGATCCAGGCTGAAGCTGCTCTTGCTTTGGGCAAAATTTCAGACTGGCGTGGAACCAAAGGGCTCTTGGAAGCTCTGGAAAATCCAGATCGGCAGGTGAAGATCAGCGCAATTTACGCGTTAGGGGAGATGGGAGG
>LFTB01000119.1 GCA_001512905.1 Clostridia bacterium DTU084
ACCGTATGTAAGCCAATGGATGCTCCACCCATAACGACAGTTTGGGTGGTGAGGTTCACCATATAGTTAGGTTCTAGATGATCGCGATACATTTCCCGCTCAAATTCCGTTTCCGAGCAGAGGATTTCTTCAAGCAAGGGAACGCTTTCTGCATCACCCAGTTTCCCCAAGAGATAAATAGCGATGGCGCTTCTCAGCTGATTGGTCCTGCGGCAGTCCTTATAATAAAAGCTGTCTCGGTTTTTCACTATCTCTCGCAAATAGGGAAGGCACTCGGGATCGCCAGTTATGCCTAAAGCGATGGTGGAGTTTTTGGCCAGCATCTCATCCTCAGAAGCAAGCCAGTCTTTCAGATTTTCACTGATCTTCGCCCCCAGCAGCTTGCAAGAGTAAAGCGCGATTCCAGGCATGTCTGTGCTCAGCTGCGTCTTTATCTCCTCTGGATCCTGGAGCCACTGAATCTCCATTCTGCGGTATCTGTCGTCGAACCTGGGTGGTACAAAATGAGCGTCATTGAAGCAGCCAGTCTCCTCAAGGATTGCCTTAACTTCCTCATAAGGCACCTGGGCAGGCTCCACTCCTTTTTTGATTGCCAGGGCAGCGCACACACCTGCGCTTTCTCCGCACTTGTGCAGATCCCGCTTCATTCGTACAAGGCTCGCTGTATCGTGATCAACACCAAGATGCCTTCCTGCCACAAGGAGAAATTTGTAGCCCTTGGGAATTAATGATTTCAGAGAAACCGGCACGGAAAAACACACTGTGCTGAGATTACAGGCAACATACCAATCTTGCAGCGTCTCTGTTTCCAAGGCATGATCCTTGCCGTGTTTGTCGAAATCTGCGTAGGCGAAAAAGAGGGGATCCGAAGCAAAATTGCCGCGAAGGACATCTTCCATGGTGATGTTATGTTCTGCAACAATTCTTTTGCCCTCTCTAATGCCGATCTGCGGCGCAATAAAGATCACTCTGTTTTGGGGGTTGTGAAACTCTTCTAAAAGCTGGCAAGCATGAGCCCAAACAATCCCTCTTGACAAATCAACCGGGTCGTATTGATTGATATAGCCGCTGTCGTGGTTAGTTCGAGTTCTTTCTCCTTCTTTAGTCAAACTTATCTTGACGCTGGTATATGGTCTGGTTTTCCCATCTGAGTCTCTGCCGCACTCCAGCTCGCAGCCTGCCATGGCACAGACATCTGCTTCTGCAGTGGCATTAATTAAGATGTTGCAGGAGTAGTTAGAGAGTTTGCCTTGAGAAAACACAGAAACTCCTTTGACAGTTTTACCTTCAAGGAATACCCCAGTGACCACAGCTTCAAAGAGGAGCTGGGCGCCTAAGTCCTCGAGCTGCTTTTCCATTATGTATTTTTTCGCTTCTACATCTGTGACGAACATCTCTTCCCGCATAGCCTCTGCCTGCTGGTCTATTTCGAGGTGCAGGCCGCCTTCGACACCGTAGTAGTATCCATCTACGTAGCCGAAGGTGCCCATCCCGCCTATCCCTGAGTTCTTCTCTATTCCCAAAACTGAAACGCCCTCTTTGGCAGCAGCCAAAGCTGCATATGAGCCGGCAGTTCCAAGGCCTGCCACAATCAAATCAAAGTGCTGCGCAAATTCAGGGGCTGCTTTTTCCTCATGAACTGCGCCGCCTCGCAAGTACCTATAAATCATCTGCAAGCCTCCTTCCCACCTTTACTCCTGCATCAACAGCAGCTAAGGGATTGTCGTAAGAGGAAGCAGGGATAATGCACTTTGTCTGCCCTACCTCTTGCACAGCACGGGGTGTGATGTCAAAGTATAAGCCAATACTGGCTATTTTCCAATCTGACAAAACCTCAGGCCTGCCCTGCCAAAGTTCAATCAGGCCGTGCCTTGCCTCTGCCAAACTCGCATCAGGGGGACAGTGGTACCTCATGATCACAGAATTGACGATCTCGTCATGCGTTGGGAAAAAGTCTGCTCCCTGCATTGAGACCGCAGGGAATACAGCAGCCTTGTCCTTGTTTACCAAAAGGCAGTTCAGAGATTTTTCCTGGCAAAAACCTTCGTCTGTGGTGTCGATGATAAATGGCGTCTTTACAGTCCCAAAACCTGCGCAGTTGTAAATAGTGATTTCGAAGGCAGAACCGGCCTTTTCCACGCTGAGTATTTCTGTCTCCAGGAGCAGATCTACACCGAGATCGCTGTAGGCTTTGTAAAACACAGGACCTGCAGCGTAAAAATGGGCAGCCCGCTCTGTAATCAACCGCTCTGCCCGCAGTTTTTCCGCTATAGACTTGGCCAGGTCAGTCTCCGGCTCCTCTTCCCAATTCCGGCCTGGTTTGTACGAATTGATGAATTCTGCAGCAACCATAGATGTCCTGTTGACGATCAATACCTTCCGTTTCTTCTTCAATTCGCTGGCAATTCCAAGAGCTACGCTTGCGGCGTCAAAAATCACCACATCATAATACATCACTCTCACCTCATGTAGTCTGTTCGCCTTCAAAAAAAAACTCCTTGTTGATTCCACTGCACAAACCTAGATTTTGAGGCAGGTAAATTTGAACAATTGACCTAAAGATGAGCCATTGCCATCTATAAAACAACCGAAATCGGATCTGCTATAGTTTTATACTCACTAAAAGTCTGTTTGTTGCCCCCGATTTAGGCTTTTAACCTATCAGGCTATTGCCAAAGCCTGTTTTTGGACA
>LFTB01000017.1 GCA_001512905.1 Clostridia bacterium DTU084
AGTCAATCGTTTAATGAACATTTTGCCTTCCTCCGGAAAAGTGGCGGTGTGCAGAGAGCACGCCTTCCACGTTCTGCAGCTGTGCGATGATGGCCTGCATGTGATCCAGATCCTTTATATCTACCACAAGATCGATTTGCGCCTGCTTGTTTTTCAAAGTCCTGCCGTGAACCGCCACAATGTTGGTTTTCATTTCAGACACTGCCAGCATGATGTTGGAGAGGAGATTGACCCTGTCCTCTGCCAGCACTTCCAGCTCCACTGGATAACTGCTCTGGCCTGTACCTTCCCAGAACACTTCAATGATCCTGCCCTCTTCCGTAGAGAGGGTGCCCAGATTCGGGCAGTCTTTCCTGTGGACGCTGACGCCTCTGCCCCTGGTGATGTAGCCGACAATATCGTCGCCTGGCACTGGATTGCAGCAGCGGGAAAAGCGGATGAGCAGGTTGTCAAGGCCGGGAGCCCTCACTCCCTGGGATGGCCTTGCTTTTCCCTTGAGCCCCAGCCGTTTCTGCCTCTCCAATTGCCGTTCCTGCCGCAGGCTCTGCTTCTGTTTTTTTAGTTTTTCAGAGCCCACGAGTTTCTCTAAAGTCTGGTTTGCAGTCAGCCGGCCAAAGCCTATTGCTGCGTACAGATCGTCTGTGTCTGCATAGCCGTGCTTGCGGGCAAGCTCTGCGAGCTTCTCAGCCAGCAAAACCTCCCGGGGCTCGAAATTGTACTTCCTGGCCTCTTTTTCCAAAAGCTCCCTGCCGTCTTCTGTTGCCTGCTGTTTCTGCGTTTCCCGGACATACTGGCGGACCTTGCTCCTGGCTTTGGAAGTCTTGATGAAGCTCAGCCAATCTCCTGATGGCTTGCTGTTTTTAGAGGTGATGATTTCCACAATATCGCCGTTTTTGAGCTTGGTGTTCAAAGGTACAAGTTTTCCGTTTACCTTTGCCCCTGTACAGCGGTGGCCGATGTCAGAGTGGACGCTGTAGGCGAAATCCACCGGAGTGGAGCCGGCAGGCAGGCTTTTCACATCACCTTTGGGAGTGAAGACGAAAACCTCGTCCTCGAAAAGATCGATTTTCAAGGTTTCGAGAAAATCCTGGGCGTCTTTCATCTCCCGCTGCCATTCGAGGAGCTGTCTGAGCCAGCTTATTTTATCCTCGAACTTGTCCTCGCCGCCCCCTTCTTTGTAGCGCCAGTGGGCAGCAACACCGTACTCTGCTGTGTGGTGCATTTCCCAGGTGCGGATCTGGATTTCGAAAGGCTCGCCCCCTGGACCTATCACTGTTGTGTGCAGCGATTGATACTGATTGGACTTGGGCATGGCAATATAGTCCTTAAAGCGGCCTGGAACAGGCTTCCAAAGGGTGTGGACTATGCCCAGGACTGCATAGCAGTCTTTCACAGACTCTACGATCACCCGGATGGCGATGAGGTCGTAAATCTCTGTGAACTCTCTTCCCTTCTCCACCATTTTTTGGTAGATGCTGTAGAAGTGTTTGGGCCTGCCCTCGATTTTAGCCTGAATTTTTAGTTCTTTCAGCTGGCTCTGGAGGGTATCCATCACCTCATTGATGTACCGCTCCCGCTCCTGGCGCTTCTTTTTCACAAGCTGCACGAGGTTATAATATTCCTTCGGCTCTAGGTAGCGCAAAGCCAGGTCTTCCAGCTCCCACTTCAGCTTGTACATCCCCAGCCTGTGGGTGAGGGGAGCGTAGATTTCCAAAGTTTCCCGGGCGATCTTCTTCTGCCTTTCAACAGGCAGATTGCGCAGGGTGCGCATGTTGTGAAGTCTGTCTGCAAGTTTAATGATGATAACCCTGATGTCCCGGGCCATGGCCAGGAACATTTTCCGCAGGCTTTCTGCTTGCTGTTCCTGCTTGGATTGGAAAGGCAGGCGGCTGAGCTTGGTCACGCCGTCCACAAGGGCAGCCACCTCGGGGCCAAAGCGCTCCTGGATCTCCTCTAAGGTAACCTCTGTATCTTCCACTACATCGTGCAGTAGAGAGGCTGCCACAGTTATATCGTCCATTTGGAGGGATACTAAAATTTCGGCAACCCCTAGCGGATGCGAGACAAAAGGCTCCCCACTCTCACGTTTTTGTTCTCCGTGAGCTTCCTGCGCAAAAGCAAAAGCATCCGCAATGAGCCTGGTATCGGCATCAGGGCGGGATTGTGTCAATTTTTGCAGCAGCTTCTCCAAGCGCCTTTGCACTTACCCCATTCCTTTACCTAATCGTAATACTTCACCAGAGACACCAAATCATACTTGGCAAGCCTTTCCCTGCCTTTCAGTTCCACCAGTTCAATCAAAAAAGCCAGACCCTCGATTTTTCCGCCAAGCTGCTCCACCATGTTGGCAGCAGCGGATACTGTGCCGCCTGTGGCCAAAACATCATCTACAATCAGCACGCGCTGTCCTGGCTGGATTGCATCTTCATGGATCTCCAAAGTGTCTGTGCCGTATTCAAGCTCATACTCGTAACTCAAGGTTTTCCCAGGCAGCTTTCCTGGTTTGCGGACCAGGATAAAGCCAGCGCCTAGGTTGCAAGCAACTGGGGCGCCGATGGCAAACCCCCGCGCCTCTACTGCCACCACCAGATCTATGTCTTTCTCCTTGAATGGTTCGGCTAGAGCCGCAGTTACGTATTGCAGGGCCTTGCCATCCTTGAGCAAAGTGGTGATGTCTTTAAAGCTGATTCCAGGTTTAGGGAAATCCGGGATCTCCCGGATCATGCTGCGTAAGTCCACTTAACTCTCCTCCTCAGTTGCTAGAAAATAAAATGCGTCTACTATTATATTATAACGAAAAAGGTGGACCACGTCCACCCTGGGCTCAATTTAATTTTTGACAATTGTCGCAAATCTACTGTACTTTCCCTCTCGCTGCCACAAACCACAGATCAACAACCTCGCCAGCTTGGACAACGCACACATCTGAGGCGAGGTTCACCACAGGACAAGCATGATTGGGGATGATCTCCAGCACCTGGCCAATCTCAAGTTCCACCTCAGGGGGAAAGCTCAAGATGCCGTGTTCTTCGCTGAGGCGCTCTATCACCACACTGGGATACCCCTTGACCATCCCAAAGCCTTGAACGAGGCTCGTGCCGTGGGCACCTTTATCCAAAGCCAGGACTTTGCTGCCTGCATCGATAATGGCCCTGCCCCGTTGGGGAGTGCTGATCACAGTGGATAAGACGCTTAAAGCGCAGTCTTTCTCCTCTGCAACACCCAAGGCAACCTGAATTGCATCGTTAAATACGTAGTTGCCCGGCCTGATCTCTGTGACGCCTGGAACTTGCCCTGCGATTTTGGCAGTTGGCGTAGAGCCAACGCTGACAGTCTCCACCCTGTGACCTGCCTCCTGGAGAAACCCCACAAGTTCCACCATGGCTTCCCCTTCATAACGGCCGATTTTTTCCACCTCCTGGAAGCTGGTGGCGCTGTAGGCGTGGCCTGCATGGGTGAGGATGCCTGCAAACTCAAGGGAGGGCACCCTTTTGATCTCTTCCACCAAAGCCAAAAGCTCCTCTCGGGTTCGCACTCCTGCGCGGCCGAGGCCTGTGTCCACTTCCACAAGCACAGGCAGTTTCCTTCCCCGGCTGGCTGCTGCTAAAACCTCAACCCCCTTTGAGCTGTCCACAAGGGTACTTATTTTAGGGAATTGGAAGAGCCGCTTTGCCTTTCTAGGATCCACAAGCTGATAAGCCAGGAGAAAGTCCGCATCTGGAAGATCCAGGGCCTCAGTCTCTGAAAGCTTGCTCGTGGTGAGCCCGCAGGCGCCGTACTCCAGCTGGAGCTCTGCGATCTGGGTGATTTTGTGGGCCTTGATGTGCGGCCTGAGCTTTAGCCCGTGAACCCGGGCAAAATCCGCCATCTTCGCAATGTTGGCTTTGAGAATATCCAAATCAACTACTAAAGCCGGGGTTTCCAATTCCACTGCCAGCATACTATTCCTCCTAACTCGCAGCTTCTCTGCCGCTAGCAATAATTTTGGCGAGCTTTTGCAGGTTCCAGGGATCTGCTTCAAGCCATGGGGTGGTCTTCTCTTGGCGCAGGCGGTAGATGGAAGATGCTGCAAGGTTGAGCTTGCCTTCTGGTTCTGAAAACCGGAATCCGCCTGCCTCCCGCTTCAAAATTCCCAGCTGGCAGAAAATCTCGATCCCGAAAATCAGCTTGGATAAAGGCCACTTTCTCTGCCAGACCATGTCCGCCCCCCGCTGGATCCTCTGGATTAACGTTGCCTCTGGCAGAAAGGGATTGGTCTGGGCCATCTGTCTGAGGAGCAAAAAGAGCTTGCCTAAGGCATCACGATTTGGGATCTGAGCCCTGCTGTTTTCCGTTTCCTGGAGGTCTTCCCTGCCAAACAGCAAATGGATAAAGGAAGGCTGGCCGAAGGCAGCAAGCTCAGAAAATGCTTGGGGATCCACAGGCGGAAGGAAAAAAATCAAATGCTCCAAAAAACGGATCTGCCTTTCCAAGTCTTCCGTCCACAGGGGCAGAGGCCAAACAGCCAGGGACCACTGGCCTTGGGCCAGCCGCCTGAAGCTTTCCGGCTCCCCTAAAAGCAAGATCCTGGCCGCAAGTTTCGGCAGCAGCTCCTGCATCCGGGATCGGATCTTTTGGGCTTCCTCAAAGCTTGGACAATACAAAAGGGGACGGGCTCCATCTGTGAGGAGGCTGGCAATGTATTCGTCTTTTGCTTTCACGTCTCTAGCATCTAAAATGGTGTAGCCTTCCTGTTCCAATACAGGAATGGCCGGCAGGACAGCTTTTGCCCTTTCAGGTCCATGGTGGAGGCGCAGCGCTTTCACATCCATGGTAATCTTTCTGGTGCCGCCCCAGTCATCAAGCAGAGGTCTGTAGGCTACATCAATGCGCTGCCTGCTCTGTAGGTATTCTTCCATTCTCGCCGCCAGATCTCCCATGCGATAGCCAATTCCCCCTAAAGAGCAGCCGGTGTAGTCTGCAAGGCTCAACCGCAGATGCTGCGCACCTTCCCCTACCCAGCTCCAGTGCTGGACTGTAATCCCTGACGCCAAAAAGAGGGGGTTGGGGTTTTGTTCCCCAAAAGGCTCCAAAAGTTCCAGCTCCCCTAAAAGCTCAAAGGAGAGCTCGCTTGGCAAAAGCTCTCCGTCCAGCTCCAGCACCGGCTCTTCAAGCTGGAAGTCTGGTTCTTTTGCCAGTTCAATCAAAGCCTCCCGCAGCTGCCCCAGCTTGTCCCTGCTGATGGTAAGGCCGGCTGCCTGGGCGTGGCCTCCGTAGCGGATGAGGAGATCCTGACAGCGGCTGAGGGCATCAAACAAGTGGAAGCCCGGCAGGCTCCTGCCTGAGCCGCGGCCCTCTTCTCCTTCCCAAGCGATGAGGATTGTGGGCTTGCGGTAGCTTTCTGCAATCCGCGAGGCTACAATCCCTATGATCCCATGGTGCCAGCCGTCCCCTCCCACCACGATCACAGGGGCATCCTTCTGCCCTTCGCGAGCGATTGCCTCGTGGACGGCTTCAGTGAGATCGTCGCACATCCTCTGCCGCTGGCTGTTCAGCTCATTGAGGGTTTGGGCCAGGGTTTGGGCTTCTTGTGGATCGTCTGTAAGGAGCAGCTGCACTGCCTCTTCTGCATCTCCCAATCTCCCTACAGCGTTTAGACGGGGGCCCAGGACAAAGCCCAGGTGATAAGTGGAGATGGGCTTGCCATTAATTCTTGCAGCTGCTACAAGGGCGGCAAGTCCTGGATTCTGGGTGCGAGCAAGAAGCTCCATGCCAGCTTTGACCATGATCCTGTTCTCACCTAGAAGGGGAACCACGTCTGCAACTGTCCCCAAAGCCACCAGATCCAAATATTCGTGGCAGAGCTCCTGGGGCTTTAAGGGACTTGCTGTGGCCAGCTTACTCACTGCCTGGCAGAGCTTGAACGCAACTCCAACGCCGGCCAGTTCACGAAAAAGGGTCTCTCCCAGCTTGGGGTTGAGAATAGCGCAGGCAGCTGGCAGCTCTGCTTGCGGCTCGTGGTGGTCTGTGATAATCACGTCCATGCCCAGCTCCCCAGCCAGCTCCACTTCCTCGCAGGCGGAAATGCCCGAGTCTACTGTCACAAGCAAGGTTACTTTCTTCTCAGCCAGGGCTTTGATCCCCTCAAGGTTGAGGCCGTAGCCTTCTGTGAACCTGTTTGGGAGGTAGTAGCAGACATCTCCGCCAAGTTTACGCAAAACCCGCACCAGAAGGGCTGTAGCTGTCACGCCGTCAGCGTCGTAGTCACCCCAGACAGCTATTTTCTCCCGGCTCTCTATGGCCTCAAGGAGGCGCTCTGCAGCCTTATCCATTCCCGGCAGGAGAAAAGGGTCTTTGAGATCATTTGTGGAAGCCCGCAGAAAGGTGATCCCCTCTTCAGGAGTGGTGATCCCTCTGTTTACTAATACTTGTGCCATGATCTCGCTGATTCCCAGAGCTTCCCGAAGGACTGAGACGTGTCCTGGGTGAGCTTTTTTCAGTTGCCATTTCTCTTGTTTCAAAGTTTACAACCTCCAAAGATAATTCCCTACATTAATTTCTGCCTGCATCTTCCATAATCCTGCCTAACGGCGGAGAAGCTTTCGCAGCTGGGGGAGGGCTTTTCTCGCTGCTGCCTGGCCCCGCTCAATACAATAGGAAAGCTTGCCAAGCTCCAGGTGCCCTACGTCGAAAATCTGGGGGCGAATGTACAGGTGCGCGTACTGATCCACTCTCAGCTGCGTCATTTCGCTGCTCTGTATTTCAATGGATTCGGTGAGCACCTCAAAGATATTGCTCACCGGCGCAAGCTTTCTGCCGATATGCTCCACTCCTGCCGCCACAACCACGTCTGCTCCCATGTACCTTACCACCTCAACTGGCAGGTTGTCGATTACCACCCCATCCACCAGATACCTTTCGCCGATGATTTTTGGGGCAAAGACCCCTGGGATGGAGCAGCTGGCGCGGATGGCCGCAGCCAAGCTGCTTTCTACCCTGACAGAACGAGGTGGCAGGGGACCTGGCAGATAACGGGGGGCGGCAAAGATCACCCTTCTGTGGGTGTTCAGGTCAGCTGCCACTGCTGCAAAAGGCAGATCGAGGTCTGAAAAGCTTTTCCCTCTCAGCAGTCCGTCTAGAATATTCTCGAAGGTCCTGCCGCTGATGAGGCCCAAAGGAGCGCACCAAGCGCTCCCTTCCAGTTTGCTTTTGAAAAAGCTCTTCAAAATGTAGAGCAACCTGCGAAAGGTGAAGGGGCTAGAGAACAGCCTGATAAACCTTTCATCTTCCAGGAGAAAGTTTTCAATTTCCTTCGCACCAAGGCCTGCAGCGTACAAGCCGCCGATGAGGCTTCCCATGCTGGTGCCGGCAAGATAATCCGGCCTGAGGCCTGCTTCTTCCAGGACCTGCAGGACGCCAATATGTGTGGTGGCTCTCAGGCCGCCGCCGCTTAAGGCCAAACCCCAGTAGCGCCTCACCCCTCTCCCCCCTTGGAAACCTCCTCAAGGTCTTTTTGTGTACACTTTTCTGCGGCCAAAAGCAGCAGGAGGAAGCTTAAAAGGAGCAGGAAGACTGCTTCTTCCACAGCAGCCACCCCCTTTATCTGCCCACTCGCGCCCAACCGCTGACAGGGCGGGGTTCCTTTTCCTCTTTCTGTTCTGCCGCATCCACAGCAGGCCCTTCTACCTCCTTGGGAGGTTCTGGCCTTTCTGCTGTTTGCTGATTGCTTTTCAGAGCATTTCCCAGCATGGAAACCAGAGGCATCAGCTTGGACAGATCACCACTTCCCAGCATTCCCATTAAGTTGTTCAAAAGGGCTGCCTTGTCAGAGCCAGGGGGAATCAATTCCGCTGCCTTTTGCGCTGCCCCGTCAGCCTGTGGGCTGGGCAGCATCAGCGCTTTCTGCCCGCTGCCCTGGGCGATGAGCTCTAAGATGTTGGTCAGGTTCACCAAGCTAAGTAGCGCCAGCATTGTGTTGGTATCAAGCTGCTCGTGCTGGCCGATGCTTTTCAGGCAAAATTCCAAAAGTTGTCCTCCTGCAGTGGGAACCCTAACTTCAGCTTCCATCGGTGTCCCTCCTTAAAAAAAGTTAGCGCCGCCTAAAAAGTCGCTGACCATCCCAGACAAGCCGTCAGTTGCCTTGTTGAGGAGAGCTGCTGCTGCCTCCCGCGACTCCAAAAGCGCCTGGTTGATCGCTTCGATAAGCATGCCCTCAAGCTCGCCAAGGTCCTCGAGTTCGACGATCCTGGAGTCCAAAATCACTTCCTTGATCTCACCCAAACCATTTGCCACTACCCTCACTGCACCATCCCCTGCTGCTCCCTCAACGCTGAGGCGTGCCATTTCCTCCTGAACCTGGCCCATCTGTTCCTGCAGCTTGCCGAACTTGGCATAAAGCCCCCCCAAGTCTTTGTTCATAGCCCAACCTCCTTATGTTTTCGCTGTTGGTATTCTATGCGGGGACAAAAAAAAGGGTGCCAGCTAATTTGCTGACACCCTGGAAAATGCTGAATTTATTCTGCTGCTCCTACCTCCCCTGAGCGGGTGATGGCATATTTGGCGACCACCGGCCCCACCAGCTCGTAGATGACGGTAGCCGCAACAATAACTGTAGCTATGCTCTGTCCTATTTGGGGAAACTGTTCCCGCACCAGGAGGCTGAGGCCTAAGGCCACCCCTGCCTGGGGCACAAGGCCCAGGCCAAGGTATTTCCTTACAACTTCCGGTGCCTTGGTGATGGATGCGCCGAGATATGCGCCCAACATTTTGCCCATCACCCTAAAGACAACATAACCCACGCCCAAAAGCCCCACCCTGGCCAAGATCTCCAGCTTGAGGCTGGCGCCTGAAAGGACGAAAAAGATGAGGTACAGGGGGTTTTCAATGCCCTGCAGAGAGCGGAAAACCAGCTCCCTGCGCCGGGAATAGTTGCCCACAACAGAACCCAAGGCCATGCACACCAAAATGTTGGAGAGGTTCCAGGCCAAGGCGAGACCTGCAGCCAGAAGCACCAACCCCAAAGTGACCAGCTGCAGATCCTGCTCGCTTTTCACTTTTCTTGCAAGGTACACAACAGCAAAGCCAATGGCAGCTCCCAAAGCGACAGCTGCTGCAATTTCCCCAATGGGCTTCAGCACTGTTGTGAAGAAGGAAAACGCCTGGCCTTGAGATAAGACTGCAGCAAATCCTCCCACAACGCCGAAGAGGATCACGCAAATGGGATCGTCGATGGCCACTGTGGCCAGCAGGGTGTCTGTGAAGATTCCCTTGGCCTTCAGCTCTCTGATCACCATAATGGTGGCAGCGGGAGCTGTGGCAGCGGAAATTGCTCCGAAAAGCAGAGATACAGCCATACTCTGTTTGAATAACAAAGACATGGCAAGAACCACAACAACAAAAGCGCCTAAGGCTTCCAAAAGGGCGATTAAAAAAATTCCCTTGCCTAACCTGCGCAGATTGTGAAGTGTGAATTGGGAGCCAATGCCAAAGGCGATGAGGGCCAGGGCAAAGTTATTGAGCCACCCGGAGGCATCGAGGATCTCTGGAGATAGCAGATTGAGGCAGGAGGGCCCCACCAGGATCCCTGCCACAAGGTACCCTGTTACTTTAGGAAAATGCAAGCGTCCGCCGAGCTTGCCCATGAAAAAGCCAACTAAA
Organism: Clostridia bacterium DTU084; assembly: GCA_001512905.1. GTDB lineage: Bacteria > Bacillota > DTU084 > DTU084 > DTU084 > DTU084. Next base: position 9,637 of record LFTB01000017.1, read on the forward strand.
ATCAAAAAGCCGAGACCTAAGATCAAGTTCCTATCACTTCCTCAACAATTGCTATTTTTTTCTGGGCAGACCAACTATCCGGTCTACAGGAACCACCATCACAAATCCTGTATCTGGTTTTTCAAGTCCGCCCAAACACTCATCAATTGCTTCAATGACGGAGTCCACCATTTCTTCATCCATGGCCGCAAAGATGGTGTAGCTGTAGGGTCTGCTTTCGTGAAGGGCAAACCCCAAACTCGCAAAGAGGGGGATTTCATCTGCCAGCATTTTACCCATGCCTGTGCTGTTGAGAATTGTAGCGCCCTGGACGCCGCAATCCAAAAAGGTTTTCAGCACTTCATCCAACTTTTCCGTTTTGTTTAGAACCAGAAACAATGCCTTCATTCCAAAGGACACCTCCTTTTTTGAGCAAAAATCATCTGCGCTTCTGTCACAAAAAAAGCCACTCCTCTATATTATAGAGAGAAACCACTGGAAATTGCAAGGAGAAAACAGGAGGTGACTTTAATGGCCGAGGCAACAGTCCAGCAGAACCAGCGCAGAGAACGGAAAATCGACAAGGAACTGTGGATCGTGATGCTGATCCTCTTCTTGATCTTTTTCGTCGATTAACTTGCGAGGGGCTGCGCCCCTCAGTTCTTGAGCTTTCTGCGGACAACCTCCCCTAAATAAACGGCAACTAGAGCTTTTAGAAAATCTCCTAAGAGAAAAGGGACCATGCCCGCCATAAATAGTCCCTTGAGGGTCAGGGGTTTGTGGAGCACTTTTGCCATGATCAGGGCCAAATGAGGAAGCCCAAGCAAGTATGGTGATAGCGCAGCTGCCAACACCACAATGAACCCCTTTGTTTTTTTCTGCAAAAGGAGGCCTGTGAAATAGGCTGCCAGTGCCATGCCGGGCAGATAGCCGAAGGTTGGATTGAGCACGTACAGGGGGCCGCCGTAGGGGGGAGCTGCAAAAATCGGGATGCCTAAAAGGCCTAAGAGGATGTAAACCAGGACTGCAATTGCCCCTGACTTAGGCCCCAAGGCTGCGCCAGCCAAAGTGGCGGCAAAGGGAACCAAGCTGAAGGGCACAAGGCTGCTGCCGAAGCGTACCAGAAGGGCAGTGGCAGCGCACAGGGCAGTGAAAATGCTGATCCGGGTCAAGTTTCTTGTGTTGTTCATTGGAGCACATCTCCCATCCGTTAACCTAAATAGCGTCTTCGGTTGACGATTTCTGTAAAAAAACTATTCCTGCCGCAGCGAAACTTCTCCGCTTGTGACAGGAGTCAAGCTGCCTTCTTTGGAGCGGACAAGCAGGTTGCCGCCAGAGTCGATGTCCTCGGCAAGCCCAGCTGCCACCAGTTCCCCGCGGCTGTAGACAGAAACCTGTTGACCGACTGTGGCGCAAAAAGTCCGGTAATGGGCCAAAAGTTTCTCTGGTCCTTCAGCTAAAAAGAGCTGGTATTCCTGCTCTAGGGCCGCGAGGAGCCTCTGCAGGAGGGGCACTCTCCGCACCCTGCCGGTAAATTGAGCAATGGAGGTTGCCCGCTTTTGCACCTCCTCTGGTGCATCCCGGAAAGTATCGTTGACGTTCAGCCCTATCCCCACGATTACGTAGTGGATCCGCTCAAGCTCTGCGCTGAGCTCGATGAGAATGCCTCCCAGCTTCCGTCCAGCTGCCACGAGGTCATTGGGCCACTTCAAGCTGCACGGTATGTTGTACGGTTCGCCTGTCAAAACCTTGTGGCAGGCCACCCCTACCAAAGGTGCGAGCAGCCCTGCCCTGCGCGGCTCTATGTCTGGCCGGAGCAGAATGGAAAAGGTCAGGTTTTGGCCTGGCGAAGCAAACCAGGATCTGCCCCACCTGCCTTTGCCTTTGAGCTGGGAATCGGCAATTACAACTGCCCCCTCCCCTGCCCCTTCTCTAGCCAAAACCCGCAGCTGCTCATTGGTTGAGGCGAGGGTTTCATAATAGTGGACCTCGCGCCCCAACTGCTTGGTCTTAAGGCCCCTGGATACTTCTGCAGGATAGGGAATGTCTATCTGGCTTCTAAGCTGGTAGCCGCGGTTGGGGGTAGCGTCGATTTCGTAGCCTGCTGCCCGCAGCTTGCCGATGGCTTTCCAGACGGCAGTTCTGCTGACTCCCAGCTGCTGGGCCAGCTCCTGGCCTGAGATGGCACTTTCTGCCTGGTATAATGCTGCGAGTACTCTCTGCACCAAATCTCTGTCCATATGTTTCACCTGTACTTATTTTACACTTTTGCCACAAAATCGTCAACCAAAAATCTTTTTTTCGCAGACAATTGGGTTTTACTTTTTCGCCGCAACAATGTATAATTGAACTGTGGACAGGGAATCCTGGCCAGATAAAATTTGAAAGAAAGGTTGGTGAAGTCCTGGTCACAGACCAGCACAAGCGATGAAGAAAAAATGGCAAAAAATTCAACCTCAACACATTATTCTCACTTTAATTTTAATCATCGCCTTTCTTGCAGGGGCTTTGGTGGTTTCTCTGACGCCTCGGGAAACCTACGCTACCCCCAAGATTGCCGCCAACAATCCTTACATTATCGCTGACATTGCTGAGGAAGTTGGGCCTGCGGTGGTCTACATTGAAACTACCTACAAAGCATCAAGTCAGCAAAGCCGCAGAAGGACCTTCGGCGATTCCTTTTTCGATTTCTTTTTTGACGATTTCTTCTTCCCCTTCCAGCAGCCACCTCAGCCTGGACAAAGTGTGGGAAGCGGATTTATTATAAGCGAGGACGGCTACACCATCACCAATTACCACGTAGTGGACAATGCAGACAAAATCACTGTCACTTTAAGGGGCAAGGACAAATACGAGGCTGAGATCAAGTGGGCTGACGCGAATCTAGATCTGGCAATTATAAAAATCAAAGACGCAAAGAACCTGCCAGTGGCGAAAATGGGCGATTCAGACGAAACCAGGGTTGGCGAGTGGGTCATTGCCATCGGCAATCCCTACCAGCTTGACCACACTGTAACCACAGGCGTCTTAAGCGCCAAAGGCAGAGAGATCAGGATCCCAGACAGCCAGGGCAGAGTCAGAACCTATCCGAACCTCATGCAGACAGATGCGGCAATCAACCCCGGCAACAGCGGCGGGCCCCTCTTGAATTTGAAAGGCGAAGTGATCGGCATTAATACCGCTGTTAACGCACAAGCCCAGGGAATCGGGTTTGCCATTCCCATTAACGCAATCAAAGATATTGTCGCAGAACTTTTAGACACAGGGAAAGTAAGCAGGCCTTATCTGGGAATCTATTATCAGGCTATTGATAAAGAGTTAGCAGATTATCTCGAGCTGGGCGACACAAAAGGCGTACTCATCCGTTCTGTAATCAAAGACACTGCTGCCGATGAAGCAGGCCTTGAAGCTGGCGACGTTATCCTGGAAATCAATCGGCAGAAGATCGAAAAACTTGACGACGTGCAGAAGATTATCAGCGGCCTGAAGGTCGGCGAAGAAGCCACCTTCCTGGTCCAGCGCAAAGGCAAGCTGATGACTGTGAAGGTCAAAATCGGTGAGAAACCGCAGATAATCAATTAAGGACCAAAAGGGCGGCTCCGGCCGCCCTTTTTTTGTGCGCTGCTTCTGACCACGAATTTTTCCGAAAACGATCACTATTCCCATTCCCGGAGAATTATGATACTATTAAGATAAAATCCTTCAGCTGATGCCAAATTGTGCCACCTTTTTGCAGCATATAAACCCTTCCCTTGATGAAAAATAACCTCGAGGGGGCTAGAAAATGACCAGGCACCTTGCCGCTGGAACGCTCTTCACAGCTTGCCTTTTGATGAGTACAGCCGCTTTTGCGCAAACAGGAACCGTCAGCCTGGGCGCAGGCATTGCCGGCTTTGTTGCAGGAGAAAACCCAGCCTTTGGAGCTCCAAGCTACAGAGAGGTGCGCAGCAGAGCTTGGCTGGAGGGTCTTCCGCAGCTTGCTTTGAGTTTCCGCTACTGCGAGCTCACGTGGAGCGATGGGCCTTTGGAAGCTGGCGACCAGACTGAATTGGCCCTTTTCGGTGAGTACACCTTCTTCAGGAAAGTCAGCAGCTTCTCTGTAAGCGGAGGCTGGCTCAAGGTGAGCGAGAGAAAGGTTTCAGTGGAAGATGAAGAAAAAGTAACGAGGAATTATTTGGCAGTAGGAGGCAGCGGCAAATACGCTGCAGCAGCGGACCTGTATGTTTTCGGGAGCGCAAACTATGGCTTGAACACGAAAAAAGAACCTAAGGCAACCATCCTGAAAATTGAACTTGGCGCAGAATACCAATTCCAGCACATGCCCGGCTTTTCGACCCGCGCCTCCATTTTCAGCATCCAAACAGCTGAAAGAGAGAGAAATGCCCAATGGGGTTACACATTGGTGGCCAGCTACGAAGTAGGTTTTTAGGCATAAAAAAGCCCTGCACCTGCAGGGTTTTTTTATTGGAAATTCAAGCTGATGTCGATGGCCTTCACAGAGTGGGTGAGACTCCCTACGGAAATGTAATCTACACCGGTTTTGGCCACTTCAACTATGTTCTTTTCCGTGATCCCGCCTGAGGCCTCAACTATGGCCCGGCCGGCAATAAACTCCACCATTTTCGCCATTTCCTCAGGTGCCATATTGTCCAGCATGATGATGTCTGCACCTGCCTCTAAGGCCTCTGCAACTTGTGCGGGAGTTTCCGCCTCCACCTCTATCTTCATGGTGTGGGGAATGGCTGCGCGAGCTTTGGCAACAGCTGTTTTGATGTCCACTAAAGTCAGGTGGTTGTCTTTGATCAGCACTGCATCATCCAGCCCGAAGCGGTGGTTTTTGCCGCCGCCTACCCTCACAGCATATTTTTCCAAATTTCGCAACAGGGGGGTGGTTTTTCTGGTGTCAGTGAGTTTTGCCTTGTAAGGGGCAATGAGCTCTGCCCAGCGCCTGGTGCGGGTGGCTATGCCGCTGAGGTGCTGCATTATGTTCAAGGCAACCCGCTCCCCCGCTAGCAAGGTACGGGCTGGGCCCGATACCACAGCCGCCACAGTTCCTGCAGGAACCTGAACTCCGTCAGAGTGGAGCACTTCAAAATCATCTGCACCCAAGAGGCTGAAGATCTCCTGCGCATACGGCAGCCCGCAGACAATTCCTTCCTCCTTGAAAAGAAAGCTGGCTTTAGCTTTGAGATCTCTTGGCAGCAGGATTTCGCTTGTCACATCCCCTCGTCCAATGTCTTCAGCTAATGCAGCTTTGAGAAAATCTCGAATTTGCCAGTTCATGTCCTTTCACCTATCTAAACTTATGATAATGTGTCCCTGCCATTTTACATCATCTCGCTCGGGAAAATCAAGGCGTTCGTGAGCTCCACGGCTTTCCCTGCGGTGCGCTGCAGCAGAAGTCAGCGCCATGGCTGCCGTGAGCATATCCTCGTCCTCCACCCAGCGGTGGGTTATGGAGGGATGTGCCCTTTTTTCAGCCAAAAGGCTGCTCAGGATTTCTGAGGCTTTGGCAAGGAGGGAGGCTTCCCGTTCCATTCCCACATAACAGGTCATGGTTTTCTGCAGCTGCTTTTTTATTTCAAGCTGCAGGCCAGTTGTGGTTATATTGTGAGCTCCTTGAATTTCCTGACAGCTCCCTCTCAGCTCCGCAAGCTCTTCAGAAGTTATGCTTTCCCTTTGAGCGCTGAGGGCAGCCCGCCTGCCGAAAACTATCCCCTCGAGGAGGGAATTGGAAGCGAGACGGTTTGCGCCGTGAACGCCTGTGCAGGCAGCCTCGCCTGCAGCATAAAGCCCTCCCACTCCTGTCCTCCCGTGGAGGTCTGTGGCAACTCCGCCCATCAAGTAATGGGCAGCAGGAGCTACTGGGATCATCTCAACAGTTATGTCCAATCCCCACCGCAGACAGCGGTGGTAGATTGTTGGAAAACGTTCCTTGATTAATTCGGCAGAGAGGGCTGAGAGGTCTAGATACACGCAGCTGGTGCCTGTTGCTTTCATCTCCCGCATAATTACTTTGGAAACCACGTCCCTTGGAGCAAGCTCTGCCAGCTCGTGATATTTGGCCATAAACCTTTCGCCGTGCAAATTGCGCAGCACTGCTCCTTCCCCGCGTACTGCCTCTGAAATCAAAAAACGCGGTGCAGGCGGCAGATAGAGGGCTGTGGGATGAAACTGGAAAAATTCCAAATCTGCCAGGCTCGCGCCTGCCCTAAGGGCTGCGGCAAGGCCGGTGCCAGTGGCAGACTCAGGGTTTGTGGTGTATTCGTAAAGCTGCCCTGCACCTCCTGTGGCCAGAATCACAGCCCGTGCCCAGACAACCGCAAGCTCTCCCTCTGCATTGAGAAAGACCCCTCCCAGGCACCGCCTGGAGCTGGGCTGGGGAGTTATCCCCCTGCTAAAGCTTATCTTGAGCTTTCCCCCTTCCCCTTGGGGGTGGGTGATGAGATCCACTAAAAACATCCCAGGCCACAGGGTGAGGTTGGACCGTTCCTGAGCCCGCTGCAGAAGAGTCTTCAGGATCGCCCTGCCTGTGGCGTCGCCGTTGGCATGCCAAATTCTCCTTCTGCTGTGGGCGCCTTCTTTGGTCAGGGCGATGCTGCCGTCCTCTTTGTCAAAGGGAACCCCGTAGGCGAGAAGCTCCTTGACAAGCTCTGGGCCTTCCTCCACTAAAGCCCGGACAGGCTCCGGCTCGCAAAGGCCTGCTCCAGCTTCCAGGGTATCTGCAAAATGCAGATCCGCAGAATCATCTTCATCTAAGACAGCAGCGATTCCGCCCTGGGCGTGATAGGTGTTCCCGTCTTCCAGCTTCTGTTTGCTCACAACCAGCACCTTTTGGCTGGGGGAAAAAGAAAGGGCAGAGAAAAGGCCTGCAATCCCTGCGCCGATGACGAGGTAGTCAAAGGTATACTGTGGGAGCTGGGCAAGCTCCAGCGAAAAAAGGTAGCGGGGAATTGTCGGCCCGCCTTTCATATAGCCAGCATCCTGTCTAAGGCTTCTTTTGCCCGGAGGCGGATGTCCTCTGGCACCTCAATTTGGGGAGTGAGGGTCTCCAGGGATTGGGCAAGCTTGTCCAAGGTAGTCATTTTCATGTTGGGGCAGATTAAGCCTGGATGGATCAGGTAGAAGTTTTTCTCAGGCACCTCCCGTTTGAGGCGGTGGATCATGCCCATTTCAGTGCCAATCAGGATGTCATCTGCCTCAGTTTGCTTGGCAAACCGCACCATGCCTTCTGTGCTGGTGACCACATCTGCAATGTCCACTACCTCAGGCCGGCACTCTGGATGAACCACCACTGGCGCTTCGGGATGGGCAGCTTTTGCAGCCTCCACGTCTTCTGGCCGCAGGCGGTGGTGGGTCAGGCAGAATCCGTCCCAGAGGATCAGCTCCCTGCCGACCTGCTTGGCCGCCCAGCTGCCGAGGTTGCGGTCTGGAACGAAAATGATTTCCCCAGGCCCCATGGCCTTGATCACATCAACAACATTGGCTGAGGTGCAGCAGCAGTCGCTTTCCGCTTTTACTTCAGCCGAGGAATTAACGTAGCAGACAACTTTTGCTTTAGGATGCCTGGCTTTCAGCTCCCGCAGCTGGTTTGCATCGATCATGTCTGCCATAGGGCAGCCTGCCATTTTCTCCGGCAGAAGCACTATCTTCTCAGGCGAGAGGATTTTGGCAGTTTCCGCCATGAAGCTGACTCCGCAGAAGACGATCACATCTGCATCTGTTTCTGCTGCCTGCCGGCTCAGCCCCAGAGAGTCGCCGCAGAAGTCTGCTACATCCTGAACTTCCGGATTTTGATAGTTGTGAGCGAGAATCACAGCGTTGCGCTGTTTTTTCAGCTCTTTTATTCTAGCAACAATATCCACTTCGTAAATCCCACCTTCCCCAGACCGGGAAATTTGAACTTATTTTAGCATAATTGCCCGTTCTTATCAATCTAATGCGTCCAGATCCACTTCCACACATTCTTTGATCCGGTTTTTCTCGTCAACAAAGACCACCCGGGGACGAAGCTCGGCAATTTCTTCATCACTGTATAAGCCGTAAGAGATGATGATCACAAGGTCCCCTGGGGCTGCCCAGCGGGCAGCTGCTCCGTTGAGGCAGATTGTGCCCTCGCCTCGCTTGCCGGGCAGAACATATGTTTCCACCCTGGTTCCATTATTAATATTGACAATTTGCACTCGTTCATAAGGCAAAATCTGCGCTTGATCCATCAGCTCCCGATCAATTGTGATGCTGCCGACGTAGTTCAGGTTGGCCTCTGTGACTGTAGCCCGATGGATCTTGCTTTTACACATTGTCCTGAGCATAGTCATCCTCCTCCCACTCCACAAGCCCGCTTCCCAGCATCAGGTTGTCGATCAGCCTCACTTTGCCGATTCTAACAGCTAAGGCCAGGAGGGCCTGCTTTTCTACTCTCTCAACCTCTTCCAGTGTCAAAGGATGGACTAAAGAAAGGTATTCCACCTGGGTTTTGGGTTCTTCGGCAAGCACCTTTTCTGCTGCTGCCAAAAGCGCCTCCCTCCTCCTTTCCCCCTGCAGGAAAAGGGCTCTTGCAGCCTGCAGACTCCTGAAGAGAACAGGCGCTGCTTTCCTCTCGTCAGGCCTCAGGTACGTATTGCGGGAGCTGAGGGCTAAGCCGTCTGCTTCCCGTACTGTGGGTACGGTCCTGATTTCCACGGGAAAGTTCAAATCGGAGGTCATGGCCATGATCACTAAAGCCTGCTGGGCATCTTTTTGGCCGAAATATGCCCGCTTTGGCCTTGTGATGTTGAAAAGCTTGCTGACCACCGTAGTTACGCCTCGAAAGTGGGAAGGCCTGGATGCGCCGCAGAGTTTTTCAGTGATCTCTTCTACATTTACATATGTGCGGTATCCAGCTGGATACATCTCTTCTGCAGAGGGTGCGAAGAGGAAATCGCAGCCTGCTTCGCGAGCAAGTTCTGCGTCCCGCTCCAGATCCCTTGGGTATATATCGTAGTCCTCGTTGGGCGCAAATTGAGTCGGGTTGACGAAAACGCTCACAACCACTATCTCGTTTTCCTGCCTTGCTTTTCTGATCAGGCTGAGGTGGCCTTCGTGGAGGTATCCCATGGTGGGGACCAGACCAACTTCTCCTCCCTGATAAGCTTCCCGCACCTCAGCGACTGTCCTGAGGATCTTCATCCTGCATTCCCCCTAAAAGCTGCAGCTGCTCTTCCTTCATGGCAAAAGAGTGTTCCAGTGTCGGGAAGCTGCCGCTCTCAACGTCTTGTCTGTATTGTGCAAGGGCCTTGCCAATTACCTCCCTGAGGTTGGCGTACTGCTTCACGAATTTCGGGGTGAAGCGGTCAAAGAGCCCTAAAGTATCGTGGAGCACTAAAACCTGTCCGCTACAGTTGGGGCCAGCGCCAATGCCCACTGTGGGGATGGTGAGGTTTTCTGTAACAAGTTTTGCCAGCTGCCAGGGGATTCCTTCCAGGACGATGGAGAAAGCGCCTGCTTTCTCAATTGCTTTTGCTTCTTCTATGATCCTTTTCGCATCTTGCGCTTGTCTGCCCTGGATGGCGAATCCTCCCAGCTGATTTACTGCCTGCGGCGTGAGGCCAATGTGACCCATCACAGGAATGCCGCTGTCTACAAGGCGCTGGATTGTCGGCACCATAGAAAGACCGCCCTCTAATTTTACCGCCTGCGCTCCTCCCTCTTTCAAGAGCCTGCCTCCGTTTTTCACAGCCTCCTCAATGCTGGTCTGATAGGAGAGAAAGGGCAGATCCGCCACTATAAAGGCTTTTTTGGCGCCCCGCACCACAGCTTGGGTATGGCGCACCATATCGTCCATAGTGACCGGAAGGGTATCTTCGTAGCCTAAAACCACCATGCCCAGGGAATCGCCAACAAGGATCATGTCTATGCCAGCTTCGTCCACAAGTTGTGCAGTTGGATAGTCGTAGGCTGTGAGCATGGTAAGTTTACCACCCTGCTCCGCTTTTTTTAACAGCTGCCGGATTGTAAGCCGTCCGCTCATTGAAAAGTCTCCTTTCTAAGTAGCAAAGCCATTTTCTGCTTTTGCTCTTCTGTGAGATCTTCACTCAGATCCAGAGCCACAAGCCCCAGCTGACAGTAAAGCTCGAGGGCACGAGGCCTTTTTGCCAGAGCCTCCTTGTGGAGGGCAACTGTTTCCAAATCGCCGCGCTTCACAGGCCCTGTGAGGCTGTGAAAAATACCGTCGTTTCGGATGTTAGCCAGCGTTCCCTCCGCTAACTGCCACAGCCCCTCATCTGGCTCAAGGCCCAGGTCCTCCCAGATTTCGGCTGCTACAGCCAACAGGCTCACTAGGTAATTGGAGGCAAAGACTGCAGCGAGATGATACAAGGGCTTCTTTTCTTTGCTGAGCTGCCTGAATTTGGCACCAAGCCGGGTCAGCACCCTCTCAGCCCAGAACAGTCCCCTCTCGTTGCCCTCAATTGTAAACCAGCACTGGGGCAGAAGTTTTCGAGCCTGCTGGAAGTCTGTAAAGCTGCCCAAGGGATGAATGGAGGCTGCGCCAAGGCCTGCTTTTTCTGCAGGTGCTAAAGCTAGAGAGCTCAGGGCACCGCTGAGGTGAAAGACTGCCTGGCAATTGCCGAAGCCGTGGCGGGCTATGTTCCCACAGACCTCGGAGATGGCGTCGTCGCTGGTAGTGATGAACAGGAGGTGTGATGCTGCAGCAACTTGTTCTGGCGGCAGGCTTTTTGCGCCCAGCTGAGTCGCAAACTTTTCGGCGCTGGTGCGATTGCGGCTGCTTACAGCCTTAACCTGAAACCCGCTGTCTGCCAGCCAGCTGGCAAGGGCTCTGCCTACAGTTCCCAGGCCAACGAGTCCGACGTTCATCGCCACATCCCTCTCACGAACACAAACGCCTTCCGGCAGCAAGCCTGAAGGCGTTTGGTTTCACCATTACTGCCACTGTCTCGGTCGGATATGATCCGAGCAGTATTAGGCACTTTAGTTTGTAGTTCTTGTTATTTCCACCTCTATGCTGTCCAAGAGGCCTCCTAGAGGAGGATTGGGCTTTCGCACCCTCACCAAAACCTCTTCCACATCAAAGGCGGAGAGAATTTGGCTGGCGATTTCCTCTGCCAGGGCTTCTGGCAGATGAAATTCCTGCTCTTCCACAATCTCTTTGACCAGCGTATATAAATCCACTGTGTTGAGGCTCAGTTCAGGATCGTCGGTGAGAGCGCTGCTCTTCAAGTCCATTTTCAGCTCCAAATCAACTTCGTAGCGCTGGCCTAGTTCCTCTTCTGAAGCAAAGGGACCGTGGTAGCCGTAGAGGGTGATGTTCCTTAAAACAAGTTTGTCACGAGCCATTTGCCAATACCTCCTCAAGCAGGACTTGGTTGCATGTTTTTTTCCCCAACAGTGTTCTCATCCTGAAACAAGGCTTCAAACTCATCACGATTCAGCGTCTCCCGTTCTAGAAGCGCCTCTACGATCTTTTCCAGTTTGTCCCATTCCCGCTTCAAGATCCCTTTGGCACGCTCATAGGCACCTTCAACCAAAGCCCTGACTTCCTTGTCGATGAGCGCTGCCACCTCTTCACTGTAGTTCCTCTCCCGGGAAATGTCTCTGCCCAGGAAGACTTTGTCTTCATGTCCGTGGCCGAATGTTAACGGGCCGAGGTTCTCGCTCATGCCGTACTCTGTGATCATCTTACGGGCTAGCTTGGTTGCCCTCTCCAAATCGTTTTGGTCTCCTGTGCTGACCTCATTGAACGCTAATTCCTCAGCTGCCCGTCCGCCTAAAGCGTAGGCCAGATAGTCTTTCAACTCGGATCGGGTAGTTACGTGTTTGTCTTCCAAAGGCAGCACCATGGTGTAGCCGCCTGCCATTCCCCTGGAAACAATACTGACTTTATGCACAGGGTCTATTCTCGGCAGTTCTCTAGCCACCAAAGCGTGCCCTGCTTCATGATAGGCGAAGACCTTCCTGTCCTGCTCGCTGATCACCCTGCTTTTCCGCTCAGGTCCCATGAGCACTCGGTCGATGGCTTCTTCGCACTCGCTCATCTCAATTGTTTTTTTGCCCTTGCGGGCTGTTAAAATGGCTGCTTCGTTCATCAAGTTCTCCAGATCTGCACCTGTAAATCCAGGTGTGCGCCGGGCCAAGACCGCCAGATCCACGTCAGGTGCCAGAGGCTTGTTGCGGGCGTGAATCTTGAGAATAGCTTCCCTGCCGGCAACATCGGGGTTGTCGACGACAACTTGTCTGTCAAACCTGCCAGGCCGCAAAAGTGCCGGGTCCAATACGTCAGGTCTGTTAGTAGCGGCGAGAATAATGATCCCCACATTGGGGTCAAAGCCGTCCATTTCCACCAAGAGCTGGTTCAATGTCTGTTCCCGCTCGTCGTGTCCGCCGCCGAGACCTGCTCCCCGCTGACGGCCGACAGCATCTATTTCATCGATGAAGACGATGCAAGGGGAATTTTTCTTGGCAGTTTCAAACAAGTCCCGCACCCTTGCTGCGCCGACGCCCACGAACATTTCCACAAAATCAGAACCGCTGATGCTGAAAAAAGGAACGCCTGCTTCCCCAGCTACAGCCCGGGCCAAAAGGGTTTTCCCTGTTCCAGGCGGTCCCACTAAAAGTATGCCCTTGGGGATCTTCGCTCCCAAGTCTACAAATTTTTTCGGCTGCCGCAGAAACTCAACAACTTCTTGCAATTCCTGCTTTGCCTCGTCTAAACCTGCCACATCGTTGAAGGAAATCTTGTTTCTGTCGTCACTGTGGAGTCTGGCTCTGCTTTTCCCGAAACTCAAAGCCCTGTTGTTTCCGCCCTGCATTTGCTGAACGAAAAACACCCACAGTCCCACAAAAAGGAGAAGCGAAATAAGGAGATTAGGAATCACAGACAACCACCATGGTGGAGGAGGCTCTGGTTCAGCCACCACTGAAACTCCCTCTGCCAGAAGCCTGTCTACAAGCTGCGGATCTTCCGGCGCATAAGTTGAAAATTTGACACCGTTTTTCAAATTACCTTCAATGGTCCGGTCGCCAATAATCCTAACGCTCTCTACCTTCTCAGCCTCCAGTTGAGCGCGAAATTCGCTGTAACTTAATTCAGTCCTGCCTTTATCTTGTGGATTGATGGAACTTATAACAGTAATAACCAAAATGGCTATTACAAAATATAATGCCAATCCCTTTAAGAATCCACCCAAAAGCTGGTTCCTCCTTCCCCGGCAACCCCCGTAAATGATCTCTGCTATTATACCACATGCTTCCAACGATTACAACAAAACCGAGCTTTTTTTGAGGAACGCCCTGAACATGGGACGCCTCAGTGGACCTGTGCGCAACTCCTTTTAGAGAATATTCCTTATAATTTTCGGGCTCCCCCAAGCTTGCGGTTGATTTTTCTCCACTCTGACGGCGAGCAGCCGGTGATCCCGTGAAATGTGCGGCCGAAATGCTGAACGCTGCCGTAGCCCACTTGAAAGGCCACGTCGGTAATGCTGTAGCTTTCGTCCAGAAGGAGCCTTTTGGCTTCCTCAATTCGCAATTCGTTGAGGTAGGCAGTTATGCTTTTGCCCATATCCAGCTTGAATCTGCGGCTGAGATAGCTTGCTGAGGTGCCGATTTCCCTGGCCAGCTCCTCAAGGGAAAACTCTTCCTTTGCATGCTTCTTGATGTAGCTCTTTGCCCTCTGGACAACGTCTGTTCCCTGCCGAAAACAAACCTGCCAGACTTTTTCCGAAAACTCTCTGGCTGCTCTCACCAAAATTCCCTGCAAACGTTCATAGTCATACTGTGCCCCTACTTCTGTTAAGTAATTCTGCAAAGACATAAAGATTTCTTCCGGCGCCACACCGCTGTCGATGGCGCTGCGGCCCATCCTTAAGATAACCTCCTGCAGGCGAATGCGCAAAAGCGACAGCGGTTGATATTGTTCAAACAGCTTCCTGTCTAAAGAGCTGGCGCATTCTTCTGCTAGCTGTTTTTCGCCGGTGCGGATAGAGGCGCACAGCTGCTCTTCGTGAGCATAGTAGGCGAGGTAATCGAAGGAGCGTTTTTCGTCCCCGCCCTGCCACAGATAAACTTTGCCCCGGCCGGTTTTCACCTTGCTCCTTTGGGCAACAACTGCCCTTTGGGCTGCCCAGCGCAGGGCAGAAAGAGTGTTGTTGAAAGAAAAGGCAACGCCGATGGTATTAGGTATATCGGCAGCCTCCAAGCTTTTTTGCAGGTTCTCTATTTTCAAAAGGACGTGATCTCTACAGCCGAAGCCTGCAGCATACAAGCAGTTTGTGTGGGCAAAGCCCAGAAGCATTCTCATCTGCTGTGGGAGGGCTGCTTCAATAACCTTTTCTGCTTCCCCCACCATTTGGGACTTTTGAGAGGTGAAGTCATCTAAAGCCAGGGAAAAGACAAACTCTGGAAACCGGCCGCCGAGCTCAGCTAGAGCCTGGGACAATAGTGAAGCTGGATCAGCTATCTGCGAGCTGTTCTCTGGGTAAATCAGCCAATCCCAAAATGCACCTGTCCAAATTTCCATGCTGCTGCTCCTTTGGATGATCTTGACAACAGTAGTCCGGATTTGATAGCCTAAAATAGCACTATTTTACATAAAGGAGGATAATATCTTTGCCTAAAGTTGGCCTTCTAACAGGAGGGGGAGATTCCTCTGCCATTAATGCAGCCATCGAAGCAGCGACAATCGCCCTTGAGCAATATGGTTTTCAGGTAACTGGCTTCAAAAACGGGTGGGATGGGCTGGTTCACAACCAATCCATTCCCTTGAAAAGCGAGGAAATAGCAAATATCCGACAGCTGCCAGGAACTTACCTCGGCACCTCCCGCTTCAATCCCATCCGCCAGGGGAAAATCGAAGAGATCCTTAACAATCTTTCTGATTTCGCAGGTCTTGTTGTCATCGGTGGCGACGATACCCTGAGTGTCGCTGCAGAGCTTGCGAAAAGCGGGCTGCCGGTGGTTGGCATTCCGCAGACAATAGACAACGATGTCTGGGGTACAGAGCGCTGTTTAGGTTTTGAAACAGCTGTGACTCGGATTGTGGAGGCCATTGCTGAATTAGTTTCCACAAACGTTTCCCACCAAAAAGATATGCTGGTGGAAGTGATGGGCCGCGACAGCGGCTGGTTGGCAGTGTATGGAGCGATGCTCTCTGGTGCCCACGAGTTTCTGATTCCAGAAGAACCTTTCTCTTTGGAAAACCTCAAAGAGCGGATAGAGCAGCTGCGGACAAAAAATCAGCCTGCCATGATCATCGTTGCCGAAGGCGTGGATTTGCCTAACAGAAAACCTGCAGAAATCCAAGACAGCTTTGGCAACCAGGCTTTTGCAGGGGTAAGTTTTCAGCTGGCTGAAGAACTTGCTGAAGCAGGTCTATCAAAACCACGAACTGTTGTTTTGAGTTATCTGCAGCGCGGCGGCAAGCCTGCGGTAAGCGATGAGCTGCTGGCCCTGCGCATGGGCAGAAAAGCAGCTGAGTTAATCCACCGCTCTCAAGGGGGAGTGATGGTAGCGTTAAAGCAGAACCAGCTAACTAGCATCCCCCTTGCTGATGTTATTGGCAGAAGGCAGCGGGTACCGCAGGAGATAATAGACTTTGCCCGCGGGCTGCTTGTCATGCGTTAAATTGAGAAAAACTGCAAAAAGGAAAAAAAGATTTCAGGGCGAATTATAAAAGAGCCATCAGGAAGATGGCGCAAACCCAGGAGGGTTTTAAATGTTGATTGCAGTAATCGATGGGCAGGGCGGGGGCGTTGGCAAGAGCATAATTGAAGCTCTCCTCCCCAAGCTCGGCGCCCAGCACACCATCATCGCTTTGGGAACGAATTCCCTGGCAACTGCAGCCATGCTCAAAGCAGGCGCACATCTAGGTGCGAGCGGCGAAAATGCCATCATTTACAACGTCATGCGGGCGGACCTGATTGTTGGGCCTTTAGGGATCCTCACTGCCGATGCCCTTTTAGGAGAGGTCTCAGAAAAAATGGCAGTGGCCATAGGCCGCAGCCCAGCGCAGAAGATCCTCATCCCAACATCCCGCTGCGGGGTTAACGTGGTGGGGTTGGCTGAGAAATCTTTCTCAGAACTGATCTCCCTTGCCGTCCAGAAGACGGCAGAACTTCTCGGTTAATTAATCTTTACAAAGAGGCTAGGAAGGTCTCGTATACACCCCAAGGGTGGTGCCTTCTTGGCCTTTTTTTATTTTTTGAAAGGAGTGTTGACCATGAAAACACACAAGTTGATTTCCACTGCCCTGCTGTTGGCTTTAGGCGTTCTCCTGCCCATGATTTTCCACTCTGTAGGACTGGGCAGAGCCTTTCTGCCCATGCATTTGCCTGCCCTTTTGGCTGGACTGCTCCTGGGCCCTGGCAGCGGGCTAATCGTAGGAGTTTTAACTCCGCTTCTCAGCACCCTTTTTACCGGCTCTCCTCCCCCTGCAATTGCCGTTCCCATGCTTGTTGAGCTGGGAGCTTATGGATTGGCTGGAGGGCTTCTCTATCAAAAACGCCGCTTGAACGTGTACCTTTCCTTGGTCCTCGCAATCGTCTGCGGCAGGCTTGTTTACGGACTTTTCGGTGCAACTCTTCTTCCCTTGTTGGGCTTTGACCCTATCCCGGTTTTCTACCTGTTTACCGCAGGGCTTTTAGAGGCGATACCGGGCCTCGTTCTGCAGTTGGTTGTGATTCCCCTGATCGTAAAGCTTGTGGAGCGCAGCCCTGCTTTTAAAAAAGAGGAGAGCGCTTAAATTGTGCAAGATTTTAGTGGCAGGCAGCCTCTGCGTCGATTACTACTATCCAGCCGGCAGGGATATTCCCCTTATCTTTCCCGGCGGCAAGGGGGGTAATCAGGCAGTGGCTGCCAAACGTCTAGGTGCAGACGTTTGGCTTTTTGCTGTAGTTGGAGCAGATGAAGGCGGGGCCTTCCTGCTCCAACACCTGAAGAAGGAAGGGATCTCAACTGACACAGTTTTTCAAAAACCTCACCTTAACACCGGATACTGCTTGATAAGGCTGTCTGCAGACGGGGAAGGAAATATTCAAGGCTACCCTGGCGCCAATCTCCACTGGGGGCAAGCAGAGTGGGAAAAGGTCCTGCCTCTGCTGAAGAAAGCTGACTGCCTCCTTTTACAATTGGAGATCCCTCTTCCTTTTGTCTGGAAACTTCTGCATGCTGCAGAGGCCTTGGGCAAAATGGTGATCCTTAATTTAGGCCCTCCCAGAAGGACTGAGCTTCCCCAGCTGGGAGAGAAAACTTTTCTGGTGCTAAACGCCCAAGAAGCTGGGTTCCACACCCAAATCTTTCCCGAAGATTTCGCGTCTGCCAAAAAGGCTGCTTCCATTCTCAGAAAGAAAGCACACCATGTGGTGATTACCTTAGGCAGCAGGGGAGCCCTTTTGGCCACAGAGGGGGACTATTGGCACTTGGAAGCTCCGAAAAAGGAAGTAGTTGACACTACAGGCGCAGGGGATGCCTTCTGCGCAGCTTTGGCAGTAGCGCTGCTGCGGGAAGAAACCCTGCAGGAGGCGGCGAGTTTCGCCTGCAGGGCTGCAGCTGAGGCAACTACGGTTTTAGGTGCCCAAGGCAGCACTAATCTATGACATCTAAAAACATTTCTTTCACTTCGTTGAGGAACCTGAACTCAGAAACTTGATTTAGTGGAATATCTACCTGCCGACAGAATTCTTTTAACAAATGATATGTTTCTTCTTTGCGCACTAAAATTTGGGCAGGTTTGCTGCCTCCCTCTTGAATCATTTCAATTATTCTTTCAAGACACTGGTATCCTCCGGTTTCGAGATCTTGAAAATTTTCATAGCCGAGGATAAAGCCGCTTTCGTTTTCAACCACAAGGCATATTTGGCTGAAATGGGGCCTGTCCCCTCTTTTCTCAGCAATGGGTACAGGGCAGTAAAAAGTCTCTACCTCCCAACCCACCGCTGAATGCTTGCAGTTTTTTAACTTTCTGGCTAACACTTCGTTTCTCAGAGCGAGAGACAAATGACCTTTTTGTATACGTACCTCGCGGTAAGTGTCTTTCCATTTCAAGCCGGAGCTGGTCTTGACAGGCACCCTGAACAGAAGCTTTGGAGTATAGGGATAGTCTGTAAGGATTTCCTTAGATTCTCTGCATCTGTAGGCGATATCAAGGGCCTGCCGGATGACATGGGTGAGGAAGCTACAGCTTTCAGCATCCAAAAACCAAGGGTACATACCGGGAGAGTAATCGCGAAACTGGGGCCATTCCCCTCTACCACGAAATTTCAACCCTAAGGCTTTGATGATCTCGCGATCCTCTTTTTCCAGCTCATCTCTATCTCCATAGGTGAAAGCTAGACATTTTTGTTCGTAGTGAAAATCTTCATCGTTCACACCCAATAGCAATTCCGTTAGATTCAGCAATCCCTGCTGGCCGGTATATGCCAAAACTCCCACTAATTGTCCTGCATTACCTATTATGCTGCAATATGCCATCTCGCCTGTGTCAGGATCCACCACAGCAAAATTATCGTCATCGTACATCCAGCGCCAGCACTCTGACTGCTTAAACTCGCTTGCTGCATTGTAAAGTTGTTCCCATTGCTCTAAAGTTGGCTTTTTCAATATTTTCCTCCCCCCCAGCAACCTTTTTTGTGTCGTGCCGTCACCTATTAAATTCGTTGAAAACATTCTATTTCCTTTTCAAGAATCGAAGATTGCGGCTAGATACCGGGTACATATGGAGCACACCTGAGAACCTAGCAGCACTTATTACGGTACATAATCCCAATTTGCTTCCGATTCTGTTGGGGGGTCGATACGTTTAGCTACTTCGTCACCGCCGGACGTATGTACCGGTTTGTCCCCAGACTCTTATCCTCACGAGCTGCTTACCTCGGTCGGATTTTATTCCCACTTTGGTTCCGATTGCACTGCAAGTCACGAGCCTTTAGTCTATGCTTGCCACCCATACTCTGATGGATGTCCCGTATCTTTTCTCCTCACAACCGCTAACGTCGTTCATCGGGTAGGGTTCATCTGCAGCCTTCCACCGCTTCGATTCGGTCTCGCTTCTCCGCTCGTACCTCTTCTTGTCTGTGTCCTTCTGCACAAGACAATGAAGGAGCCTTCCATTGGTGAGTTTGCCGTGCCGGACATGAATCCTTCCATTCAAACGCTGCATGTTGTTCAGCTTTTGTGCTTCCCAATATTTCGCAAAGTTACCCTTCTGTACCTCTTTTCGTTACTCCCTTAGGCTTCATCCAGACCTCGCTGATGCAGGCGATGCACTGCCTGCAAGTTATCTTTACGCTGGATGACGGTGGGTTTTTTGGCAAACATATAGGCTCAGAAAAAGGCAATGCCCCCCAAAAAGGGGGGCACTGTTTCGCAGACTGAATTTTAATGTATGGTGGCCTTATTTGTTTGCAGGCTCCCATTTGCAGCGCACAGGCGAAACTATCAATCCCTCTGCTTTTAACTCCTTGAAAGCCTTATCAACCACTTTGCGATCCAAGCCGGTACTTTGCACCACTTCACTGATAGAAACTGGTTTTCCGAGTTCTTTCATCGCATCTAGGACTTTTTCTTTCAATTCTACACCTCCTATCTCAATCTTTTGTAGTATGCTCCCTAGATCTACGTTTTTCATAGACTTTCATAGTGCGCATACTCCTTCTTAGCGTATATAATCCCTCTTCCTCCCCTAGGGGAGGAGGCGATTGCAAAACATTTAGCCCAATCTGCTCTAACCAGCTGCTTCTTCATTTTCGCCCACCGGCTCACCCTATCACGTCTCACGGGGTCATAATAATGTTATGCCCTGACATTCCTTCGTTCGGCCTCTGCAAGGGCTGGGTAGGCNNTATGCCTTACCCACCCAAACTTTATGGCTTTTTATGCAGCTTGTTGTAATTGAGCAGCTCGGTATTCACCAAAAACTTTGGCAGGATCATATAAAGTTCTATTCTTTACCAAAGCAAAGATAACTCTTATAAGCTTCATAGAGATTGCAATAAGTGCCTGCTTCTTTTTAAGCGGATTTTCTGCACGAGTCTTGAAATAGTTATATAAAGCCTTGAATTCAGCGTTTTTAGCAACCAATACAAGGCTGGCAAGATACAATACACTTCTTAATCCAGGACGTCCCCGCTTAGATATCTTCTTTGAACCTATCCTCATACCTGAACTATTTTCTACCAGGTTCAATCCCGCTAGCTTCCTTATCTGTCGCCAATCATCAAACTT
>LFTB01000140.1 GCA_001512905.1 Clostridia bacterium DTU084
GTGCGGGGATCCAGCCTATGTACGAAAGAATTGCCAGGCACAAACTGCCCGATAGTTACACCCTTTAGCATTTCTGCCTCCACGCTCTCAAAATCTCTGTTTTCGCATCGCTGACTGAGAAAACATCTTCCCGGACCGGCCAGCCCCTGGCTTTGAGCTCATGCATGAGCTCTGTCACTGGCGGCAGCGAGAGGGCTGCCTCTTTTAGCTTTTCCCGTTGGGCAAAGACTTTCTGTGGGGTGCCGTCCAGGAAGAGCCTGCCTTGGTGCAAGACCACCATCCGCTGAACTCTCGGCGCCAGCTCCTGCATCCTGTGGGAAATGAGAATGATGGTTTTGCCTTCCTTATGAAGTCTTTCCACAAGCTTAAGGAGCATCTCCCTGCCTGCAGGATCCAAACCTGCTGTGGGCTCGTCCAAAATCAGGATCTCAGGCTCCATGGCTAGAACTCCTGCCAGGGCCACTCGCCTTTTCTGCCCGCCGCTGAGGGCAAAGGGAGAGCGATCAGCATACTCCTCTGGATCCATCTCCACGAGCTTCAAGGCACGCTTTGCCCGCAGCTCTGGTTCGGACAGTTCCAGATTCCGCGGACCGAAAGAAACATCTTCCAGCACAGTTTCTGCAAAAAGCTGCTGCTCAGGATACTGGAAGACCATCCCCACTTTGCGGCGCAGCTGCCTGTGGGAGCTCTTCACTCCTGGATCCAGCCCGTCAACTTGAATGATCCCCGGCTCTACAGGCAACAGCCCTGCTATAAGCTGCACCAGGGTGGATTTCCCTGAGCCTGTTTGTCCTGCTATGCCCACAAATTCCCCTCGGGAAATGGAAAGGTTGACCCCCTCTAGAGCCTTGTAGGCCAGGGGAGTACCCTTTGCGTATGTGAAAGTGAGGTCTTGGATTTGGATCATCGACATAGCCAGTTCACCAAAGCTTCTGTAGTATAGATGTGAGGAGGAATGGGGATCTGTTCTCGCAATTGCCAGGCAAGCTCCACGATTTGAGGAGGCCTGAGCCCAATCTCTTTGAGGAAGGGCTGGCTGAAAATGTCATGAGGCAGGCCGCTTTTGATGAGTTTTCCTTGGGAGAGGACGAAGATCCTTTGGGCCTGTGCAGCTTCCTCCATAAAGTGGGTAATCAAAATCAAGGTAATCCCCTTTTTGTGGAGGGAGGTAAGGGTTTCCCAGACCTCTAACCTGCCCTGGGGATCCAGCATGGCAGTTGGCTCATCCAAAACTATACAATCAGGTTCCATAGCCAGGACTCCAGCGATGGCAACCCGCTGCTTCTGGCCGCCAGAGAGCTTGTGGGGCTCGAAGCCAGCAAATTGGGTCATGCCAACCTGCTCCAAGGCCCAATCTACCCTGCGGCGGATTTCTTTCTGGGGCAGTCCCAGGTTTTCAGGCCCAAAGGCCACATCTTCCTCTACTGTGGTGGCCACCAGCTGGTTATCAGGGTTTTGAAAGACCATCCCCACTCTCCGCCGGATCTCCCAGATCTCGCTGCTTGTGGCATCTGCGGTTGTGATCCCGGCAATCCGGACTTTTCCCCCCGACGGCAGAAGCAGGGCGTTGAGGAGCTGGGCCAAGGTGGATTTACCTGAGCCATTGGGGCCAATAATGGCCACAAACTCACCTTGCTGCACCTGGAGGCTGACCTCCGAAAGGGCAGTGACCTGATTGTACCTGTAGCTCACGTTTTCCAATTGGATGAGGGGCATCGAGTTTCCTCCCAAATGAAAAGGTTAGAGACTAGGGGCCTCTAACCTTTCTCTGCTGCCAATTTATCTTAAACTAATTCGATCAAAGCCGTCGGCGCTGCATCTCCCCGTCTGTAGCCTGCCTTGAGGACCCTCACATAGCCGCCGTTGCGTTCCTGATAGCGGGGAGCGATCTCGCCAAAAAGCTTTTGCACAGCCTCAGGCGAGAGCAAATAGGCTGCAGCTTGGCGCCTAGCATGAAGATCGCCGCGCTTGCCTAACGTGATTAACTTTTCCACTTCGCTTCTCACGGATTTTGCCCTGGCCTCAGTGGTTATCACCCGGCCGTTGAGGATCACCGATGTGGCCAGGTTACGCAGCATGGCTCGACGATGATCGGTACGCCGCCTTAATTTCCGCATCTTTCTCCCTCCTCCACGCTACTCGTCTTCCTGGCGAAAGGAAAGGTTAAGGCTTGCCAGCTTATTCTTTACCTCTTCCAGGGATTTCTTGCCCAAGTTTCGTACTTTCATCATATCTGCTTCTGTTTTCTTGATTAGCTCCTCTACTGTATTGATCCCGGCGCGCTTGAGACAGTTGTACGAGCGGACAGACAGATCCAGCTCTTCGATGGGCATCTCGAGGATCTTGCTCATTTCGTCTTCCTCTTCCTCCTGAACCTCTTCCTGGCTCTCCTCGAGGCCAGTCAGGTTCACGAAGAGGGTGAAGTGGTCGATGAGAATTTTAGCAGCTGCGCTGATTGCTTCTTCTGGCAAAATGCTGCCGTCTGTCCAAACTTCGAGGACCAGGCGGTCAAAGTCTGTGATCTGCCCTACCCTGGTGTCCTCAACTTGATAGTTTACCCTCCGCACAGGGCTGAAAAGAGCATCTACCGGGATTACCCCTATGGGAGCATCAGGAGATTTTATTTTTTCAGCTGTTACGTAGCCTTTTCCTTTTTGGACAGTCACTTCCATCTCCAGCTTGGCATCTTCGGTCAAAGTTGCGATGTGCAGATCAGGATTCAGAACTTCCACTTCGCTGGAAAATTGAATGTCCTCTGCCTTAACCTCAGCAGGTCCCTGCATTTCCACCCTGCCTGTTACAGGCTCGTCGGTATGGACTTTCAGCAGGACCTCCTTCAGGTTAAGCATGATTTCTATGGTATCCTCCACTACCCCTGGAATGCTGGAGAATTCATGGAGCACACCGTCGATCCTCATGGAAGTCACGGCAGCCCCGGGCAGCGAGGAGAGCAGAACACGCCTTAGTGCGTTACCGAGAGTAGTGCCATAGCCGCGATCTAAGGGCTCGATGATGAACTTACCGTAAGTTTCTTCCCGCTTTTCGCACTCGATCCGTGGCTTCTCAATTTCGATCAATATCATACCCTCCTTCAAAACACGCCATTGGCGTTTAGTTCAACCAGGCAGAGAGGGTTATCTTGAATAAAGCTCAACAATCAGATGCTCTTGCACAGGGGTATCGATTTGCTCGCGCTTCGGCAGTTCCAGCACAGTGCCTGAAAGGGTTTCAGCATTCAGCTGCAGCCACTCTGGCACTACCCGCTTGCCCAGGTCCTCTGCCAGCGAAGCAATTGCTGGATGATCCTTGCTTCCTTCGCGCACAGCAACCTCATCTCCAGCCCTCAGCAGGTAAGAGGGGATATTAACCCGCCTGCCGTTGACCTGGAAATGACCGTGCCGCACCATCTGTCTAGCCTCTGCCCTGGAGGCAGCAAATCCAAGCCGGTAGACTACATTGTCCAATCTTCTCTCCAAGAGCTGCAAGAGATTCTCACCGGTAATTCCCCGTTTGCGCTCTGCCAATCTGAAGTAGCGGACGAACTGTTTTTCCAAAAGGCCGTAGCTCTGACGCAGCTTCTGCTTCTCCCGCAGCTGCAGACCATATTCTGAAATCTTCTTTCTCCCCTGACCGTGTTCGCCAGGAGCATAAGATCTACGTTCAATAGCGCATTTGTTTGTGAAACAGCGGTCCCCTTTCAGGAAGAGCTTTTCCCCTTCCCGACGGCACAACCGGCAAACTGGGCCCGTGTACCTTGCCATCCAAATAACACCTCCTCTATTGCTACACCCGTCGCCTTTTTGGTGGCCGGCAACCATTGTGGGGAATTGGCGTTACATCCTTGATTACGTTCACTTCCAGCCCTGCAGCTTGCAGCGAACGGATGGCAGCCTCCCTGCCGGATCCGGGTCCTTTCACGTAAACTTCGATCTCTCTAAGGCCGTGCTCCATGGCAGCTCTGGCTGCAGCATCAGCTGCCATCTGGGCTGCAAAAGGTGTGCCTTTGCGGGACCCTTTAAAGCCCACGTTGCCTGAGCTGGACCAGGAGATAACGTTGCCCTGGCGATCGGAGATAGTCACAATGGTATTGTTAAAGGTGGAACGGATATGGGCCACTCCGCTTTCGATGTTTTTGCGCTCTCTGCGGCGGGGCCTGGTTCCACGCCTTGCTCTCGCCATTCTCATATACCTCCCTTAAGCCCGTTTCTTCTTAGCTCCAGGAATCCGCTTGGGTCCTTTCCTTGTCCTGGCATTTGTGCGGGTCCGCTGACCGCGCACAGGCAGTCCCATGCGGTGTCTTCTCCCCCTGTAGGAGCCGATATCGATCAGGCGCTTGATATTCATGGCTTCTTCGCGCCTCAGATCTCCTTCAACTTTGTAGTCCCGGTCTATGATCTCGCGGATTTTCGTAACCTCTGACTCTGTGAGATCCTTGACTCTGGTCTGTGGGCTAACGCCAGCTTTGGCGATGATTTCCTGGGCAAGGGAGAGGCCGATTCCGTAAATATAGGTGAGAGCCACCTCTACACGCTTGTCCCTAGGTAGATCTACCCCTGCTATACGTGCCATGCTTTCACCTCCCTAACCCTGTTTCTGCTTGTGCTTGGGATTTTCGCAGATCACCATTACCTTACCTTTACGGCGTATAAGTTTGCATTTTTCGCAGATCTTTTTCACTGAAGGGCGTACCTTCACTTTCGCTACCTCCTTGCCCCCTTACTTATACCGATAAACGATCCGACCCCGGGACAAATCGTAAGGGGAGAGTTCAACTGTTACCCTGTCTCCAGCGAGAATTTTGATGAAGTGCATCCGCATCTTGCCGGAAATATGGGCTAACACCTTATGACCATTATCCAACTCAACACGAAACATCGCATTTGGAAGGGGTTCGATAACCCGCCCTTCCACCTCAATAACATCTTGTTTAGCCAAGCTTCTCCTCCCCTCCTTGTTCAGGAGTCGTGTTATTTTCTTGCTCTAGAAGTTTTGCGAGGGCACCTCTGAGCTCAGAATTTGTAACCTTTCCTGTAGTTTCCAATTTCACCTTGAGCTCCTCATCCAGCCGCTTGCGGCATTTGAGGTGCAGTGGATTCTTTTTCTTGGGACGATCCATTTTTCTCGTGATCCCATCAGCCACCAATACCCTGCCGTCTTGGTATCCCACGACAATATAGTGCCGTCCCTTGTCTCTGCCTGAGCGAGAAAACACTAATTGTCCCAGCTGTGGAAAACTGCCCATGTTAAAATCTTTCCTCCCCGAGGGTAGTTAGCGGCACAGGACCTGAGGCGGTAATGGCAACAGTGTGCTCGAAATGAGCAGACAGCTTCCCATCGGCAGTTCTGACTGTCCAGTTGTCGCTGTCCAGGACAACCCGATGGGTACCCAGGTTGAACATGGGTTCGATGGCGATTGTCATGCCAACTCTGAGGGTTATTCCCCGACCGCGCTTGCCGAAATTCGGCACCTGGGGATCTTCATGCATTTTCGTGCCAATGCCATGTCCCACCAGATCCCGAACCACGCCGTAGCCAGCTTTCTTGGCAACCTCCTCAATGGTTGCGGAAATGTCCCCCAGCTTGTTGCCCGGCTGTGCCTGGGCAATCCCTTCCCAAAGGGCTCTTTCTGTTGTAGCCAGAAGGTTCTGTGCTTCCTGTGAAATCTCACCTACAGGAATGGTCTGGGCGCTGTCAGCATGCCAGCCACCAAGGATGGTGCCGATATCGATGCCGATGATGTCGCCCTCTTCCAAACGCTGAGACCCTGGGATGCCGTGGACCACCACATCGTTAATTGCCACACAAATGCTGCCGGGAAAACCTTGATACCCCTTAAACGAAGGGATGGCACCCTGGCTGCGGATGTACTCTTCCGCTGCCCTGTCCAGCTCCAAGGTGGTTATCCCGGGCCTCACCAGCTCTCGCAATTTAGCATGGGTCTGGGCCAGCACCTTGCCTGAACGCCTCATCAGATCGATTTGTTCAGGTGATTTCAAAATGATCATTTACCCGTAACCCCTAGTTTGGCCTTGATCTCTTCGTAAGTCGCCTCGCGGCTCAGATCGCCATTTACTGTGATGAGCAGGCCTTTCTGCTGGTAGTAGTCGATGAGAGGCGCTGTCTTCTCCTGGTATTCACGGAGCCGCTTTTTGATGGTTTCCGGTTCATCATCTGCCCGCCGCACAACAGCGCCGCCGCAGCTGTCGCAGACGCCTGCCTTGGCAGGTGGCTTGCTCTGGGCATGATAGGGCGCACCACAGCTTCTGCACACTAGCCGGTGCGCAAGGCGCTGCACGATGACTTCAGGAGTTGTGCGCACCTCGATTACGTAATCCAGCTTCATGTCCAATTTTTTAAAGATCTCATCCAAGGCCTCAGCCTGTGCAAGGGTACGGGGAAACCCGTCCAGGAGACATCCCGAAGGGCCGACTTTCTGCAGAAACTCCTCCACAAGGCCAATGATCACTTGATCTGGAACCAGCTTCCCAGCTTCCATGTAGGAGGCTGCCTCTTTGCCCAGCTGCGTCTGGGCTTCCACTGCCTCCCGCAGGAGATTGCCAGTGGAAAGATGGACCAGGCCCAAATCATTTACCAAAAGTTCAGCCTGAGTACCTTTGCCTGCACCAGGCGCTCCCAAGAGGATTATTTTCAAGCCCATTTAGTTCTCCTTCTTACTTCATGAAACCTTCGTAGTTCCTCATGATGAGGCTGGTTTCCAACTGCTTCATTGTGTCTAACGCCACGCCCACAACGATCAGAAGCGACGTGCCACCCCAGTAAATGCTGGTAACTCTGGTGATCGCCGAAACAATGTAAGGCAGCACAGCGATGAGCGCGAGGAAGAAGGCACCCACCAGCGTGATTCTGGTCAGGATCTTTTCCAGATATTCGGCTGTGGGTTTGCCAGGCCGAATGCCGGGGATGAATCCCCCATATTTTTTGATGTTGTTAGCTACCTCCATTGGGTTGAAGGTAATTGCTGTGTAAAAGTATGTGAAAAAGAAGATCAGAATCACATAGAGCACATTGTACAAAACGCTGCGCAGCCCGAACAGGTGTTCATACTTCTGCAGCGCTGGAATAAACATGGCCAGCGTCTGGGGAAAGGCAAGGACGCTTGATGCGAAAATCACTGGAATCACGCCAGCGGAGTTCAGCCGCAAGGGGATGTGGGTGCTCTGTCCGCCCATCACCCTCCGTCCAACAACCCGCTTGGAATAGTGAACCGGAATTCTCCGCTGTGCTTCCTGCACCATGATCACTGCAGCGATGGTGAACAGGGAAATCACCACAAAGAGAGCAAGGTTCCAAATGCTGATTCCGCCTGCGCCTACAGACTGGATGGTGTTAGAAACCTCCCAAGGAAGGCGTGCCACAATACCTGTAAAGATGATCAGAGAAATCCCGTTGCCGATTCCCTGCTCCGAGATCTTCTCGCCCAGCCACATGAGAAAACAGGTGCCAGCGGTCAGCGTCAAAAGGATCATGGCCAGGGTCCAGTTGTAGGGAAGCAGGTCGTCTGTGACAAACTGGCGGATGGTCATGGTGATTCCGAAGGCCTGAAACAAACCTAAAACCACCGTGCCCCATCTGGTGTATTTCTGGATCACCTTCTGGCCTTCTGCTCCCTCTTTTGCCAGTTCCTCGAGACTGGGAATAACCACAGTCAAAAGCTGCATGATAATGGAAGATGTGATATAAGGGTTAACACCAAGGGCAAAGACTGTGAAGCGGCTCAAGGCACCGCCGGCAAACATATCCAGAAGGCCGAAGATGTTATTGCCGCCGAGCTGATTTGCGATCTGGGCTGTATCAACACCTGGCACAGGGATATATGAGCCAACGCGGAAGACCAAAAGCAGCCCGAAGGTGTAGAGTATCCTCTTTCTGATGTCTTCAACCCTAAGCGCGTTTTTAAAGGCCTCCAGCAAGCTAGACCACCTCCACTTTCCCGCCACGAGCGGCAATCTTCTCTGCTGCAGCTTTGCTACAAGCGTCAACCTTTACTGTGAGCGTCCTCTCCAGATCCCCTTCGCCGAGGAGCTTAACCATGTCGGGATTCCCTTTAACCAAGCCCTGGCTCTTCAAGAGATCTACAGTCACTTCGGTTCCGTCTTCAAATCTGTTCAGGGCCCCTACATTGACAACAGCCACTTCACGCTTGAAAATGTTGGTGAAGCCGCGTTTTGGAAGACGCCGCTGCAGAGGGGTCTGACCGCCCTCAAAGGCAGGACCTTTGCCACCGCCAGAGCGTGCCTTCTGCCCTTTATGGCCTTTGCCGCATGTTTTTCCGAGACCTGAGCCAATTCCTCTCCCCACACGGCGGGGCGCTTTTCTGCTGCCGGGCTCCGGTCGCAGTTCATGAAGCTTCAACCTGATTCACCCCCTCTTAAAACGTTTCTTCGAATTAGGCAATTTCCTCTACGTCGACCAAATGGGAAACTTTCGCTACCATGCCACGGATCGCAGGGGTATCCGGTTGTTCCACACTGCTGTTCAGCTTGCGGAGTCCCAAAGCCTTCACTGTGTCTTTTTGGTCCTGGGCATAACCGATGGGGCTTTTCTTGAGGGTAATCCGTAGCTTTTTCTCCATTGTACTCCCCTCCTAGGCTAAATCTTCCACTGACTTGCCTCTAAGTGCTGCAACTTCCTCAGCCCGCTTCAGGGAAGCAAGTCCGGCCATAGTCGCCCGTACCATATTGATTGGGTTTGAAGAGCCTAAGGATTTTGTGAGAATGTCTTTAATCCCTGCAAGCTCCAATACTGCACGCACAGGTCCCCCGGCGATCACGCCTGTACCGAGTCTGGCAGGCTTCAGTAATACTTTACCTGCTCCAAAGACTGCGTTCACCTCGTGGGGGATCGTGGTACCCACCATAGGCACTGTGATCATATTTTTCTTGGCATCGTCCACACCTTTGCGGATGGCATCGGAAATGTCTTGGGCTTTGCCCAGGCCTGCTCCTACCCGGCCGTTTTCGTCTCCAACCACCACCAAAGCGCTAAAGCTGCGGTTTCTGCCGCCTTTAACTGTTTTCGAAACAGGATTGATGCTTACAACCCGTTCTTTGAGCTCCGATTGTTCAGCGCTTCTTGCCATTATGCTGTTATCCCTCCCTCCTAAAATTTCAAGCCGCCCTTGCGCGCTCCCTCGGAGAGGGCAGCAACACGACCGTGATAGAGGTTGCCACCACGATCGAAGACCACCTCAGAAATCCCAGCCGCAAGAGCACGCTCTGCCAAAAGCTCTCCAACTTTCTCGGCAGCTTCGCAATTGCCGCCATACTCAAGGCCGAGACCTTTATCCAGGCTTGATGCGCTAACCAGCGTCCTGCCGTTTACATCGTCTATGAGCTGTGCGTAAATGTTGGACAGGCTGCGGTAGACGCTTAGCCTCGGCCTCTGGGGTGTGCCAAAGATTTTTTTGCGTGCCCGGTTTTGTCTTCTCCTGCGGGCACCCTTCCGATCAAACTGTTTGAACAAGTCCTGCTACCCCCTTACCTAACTGCCTGCTTTTCCGGCTTTACCAGCCTTGCGACGTACTCTCTCGCCCTCATAGCGAATGCCCTTGCCTTTGTAGGGTTCAGGCAGCCTGAGGCCGCGAATCTTCGCTGCCAGCTCACCAACAGCTTGTTTGTCTGCCCCGCTAACCACAATCCTGGTGGGAGCAGGTACGTCTATTTGAATGCCAGAAGGCGCTTCGATTTCAATTGGTTGGGAATAACCTACGTTGATGGTTACTTTCGAGCCGGATTTGCTGGCGCGGTACCCAACACCTACGATTTCCAAGGATTTGCTGAAACCCTCAGTGACACCCACCACCATGTTGTTCACTAAGCTTCTGGTGAGGCCATGGAGGGATTTGTGTTCTTTGCTGTCAGAAGGCCGTTCCACGTACAGCACGTTGTCTTCCTGCCTGATGGTGATGCCTGCGGGCAGCCTTTGGGACAATTCCCCTTTAGGGCCTTTAACTTTCACCAGATTGCCCTCGATGGCCACACTGACGCCCCCAGGCACGGGAACGGGCATCTTACCAATTCTGGACATTATTCCACCTCCTGCTCTGCCTCACTACCAGATATAACACATAACCTCACCGCCAATTCCCGCATCTCTGGCTTGCTTGTCAGTCATCAAGCCTTTTGATGTGGAAATAATGGCGATTCCCAAACCTCCGAGAACGCGCGGGATTTTGTCGTGTGAGGCATAAACCCGTAGTCCTGGCTTGCTAATTCTCCGCAGGCCGCTTACAACCTGCTCTTTGTTGGGTCCATATTTCAAAAACAGACGCAAAACGCCCTGCTTGTCGTCGTCAATTGTAGTGTAGTCCCGGATATAGCCCTCCTCCTTAAGGATTCTCGCGATCTCGCGCTTGATCCTGGAAGAGGGAATATCTACCGCTTCGTGCTTGACAAGGGTTGCGTTGCGAATGCGGGTGAGCATATCCGCAATCGGATCGGTCATCGTAATCTATCCCCCTCTCTGGTCAGGCTACCAGCTGGCCTTTGTCACACCTGGTATCTCGCCGCGATGAGCAAGCTCGCGGAAACATATACGACAAAGACCAAACTTCCGCATATAACCTCTAGGCCGTCCGCAAATCCGGCAGCGGTTGTACTTGCGAACTGCAAATTTCGGCGTCCGCTGCTGCCGAACCTTTTGCGATGTTTTGGCCAAATCCCTCACCTCTCTCCATTAGGACTGAGCAAACGGCATACCCATTTGCTTAAGCAGCTCGTATGCCTCCTCGTCGGTCTTGGCGCTTGTTATGATGGAAATGTTCATTCCCCTAACTTTCTGCACCTTATCGTAATCGATCTCTGGAAAGACCAGTTGTTCTCTAAGCCCTAAAGTGTAATTGCCCCGGCCGTCGAAAGCTCTAGTAGAAACACCGCGAAAGTCTCGAATCCGCGGCAGGGCAACGTTAATCAGCTTTTCAAGAAAGTCATACATCCGCTCGCCCCGGAGGGTTACCATACAGCCGATGGGCACTCCTGCACGCAACTTAAAATTAGCGATGGATTTCTTAGCTCGCGTGATGAGCGGTCTTTGGCCAGTGATCAGCGCCAGCTCCTCCACTGCTGCGTCCAAAAGCTTGGGGTCTGCAGTGGCGTCGCCTACGCCGATGTTGACAACCACTTTAACTACTTTGGGAATCTGCATGGGGTTTTTGTAGTTAAAGCGCGCTGCCAACGCTGGCTTGACCTCTTGTTCATAAGTCTCCTTCAAGCGCGACATTCCCTCGCCCTCCCTATTCTATCCAGTAACTTAATCAATACTCCGCTGGCACCGCTTGCAGACTCGCACTGCTTCGCCGCTGTCCCGGGAAATGTTGGTTCTTGTGGGCAGGTTGCATCCCGGACAGACCACCATAACGTTCGAGGCAGCAAGGGGTGCCGGCTTTTCCACAATTCTGCCCTGGGGATTGGCCTGGGAAGGTCTGGTGTGGCGTTTGATGATATTCAGTCCCTCAACGATCACCCTGCCTTCTTTCGGCAAAACCCTGAGGACTTTCCCTTGTTTCCCCTTATCTTTGCCAGCTAAAATCTTGACTGTGTCGCCTTTCTTCACTCTCAGCTTCAACCATGATCCCCCCTTTGCTCCCTAGAGTACCTCCGGTGCCAGAGAGATAATTCTCATGAAATTCCGATCCCGCAGTTCTCGGGCGACAGGCCCAAAAATACGGGTTCCCCGGGGGTTGCCCTGTTCGTTAATAATCACTGCAGCGTTCTCATCGAATCTGATATGTGAACCGTCCTCGCGGCGGATGGACTTGACTGTGCGCACCACAACTGCTCTCACAATATCGCCCTTTTTAACCTGGCCGCCAGGGATAGCTTCTTTCACTGAAGCAACGATCACATCGCCAACGCGAGCGTATTTCCGACCAGAACCACCCAAAACTCTAATGCACAAGATCTCGCGCGCACCAGAATTATCCGCCACACGCAGTCTGCTCTCTTGTTGGATCATTCATCGCCCCCCCTTTCAACAGCCAAAGCTTACTTCGCTCTTTCGACGATCTCGGTAACGATCCAGCGTTTTTCCTTGCTTAGCGGTCTCGATTCTTCGATCCGGACGCGGTCACCGATCCTGCACGCGTTCTCAGCATCGTGTGCTTTAACGCGACTTGAGCGACGAACTATCCGCGGATACTTCGGGTGCTTCAGGCGGCGTTCGAGGAGAACTACCACAGTCTTATCCATTTTGTCGCTGACTACTATACCTACCCGCGCTTTCTTCATTCTCGCCCCTCCCTTCAGGTCCGTACAATCCCAAGTTCCCGCTCCCGGAGCACGGTCTTCACCCGGGCGATGGACTTACGCACCTGGCGGATCCTCATGTTGTTTTCCAGGTTGCCGGTGACAGCTTGGAACCGGAGGTTGAAAAGTTCCTCTTTCAAATCTTTCAGCTTCGCTTGCAATTCAGCTTCAGTGAACTCACGCAATTCTTTAGCCTTCACTGACATCACCACCCACCACAGTTCTCTCAACGATTCGGCATTTGATGGGGAGTTTAGAAGCAGCCAGCGTCAAGGCTTCTTTTGCCAGTTGGCCGTCGACGCCTGCCATTTCGAACATGATCCGGCCCGGCTTGACAACAGCCACCCAGTATTCAGGTGAGCCCTTACCGCTGCCCATCCTGGTTTCGGCCGGTTTTGCTGTCACTGGTTTATCTGGAAAGATCTTGATCCAGATCTTGCCTCCGCGGCGGACGTGTCTTGTCAAAGCCACACGCGCAGCCTCGATCTGCTGGTTTGTGATCCAGCCTGGTTCTTGAGCCTGAAGGCCATAATCACCAAAGGTGAGCTTGTTGCCGCGGGAGGCAGTACCTTTCATTCTTCCCCGCTGAACCTTACGGTACTTTACACGTTTGGGTATCAGCATTCCTACTCGCCTCCTTCCACCTTTTTGGCGCTAGCTGCTGCGCGCTCAGGCAGAACCTCACCTTTGTAGATCCAAACCTTGACCCCGATCTTGCCGTAGGTGGTTGCTGCCTCGGAAAAGCCGTAGTCGATGTTGGCTCTGAGGGTGTGCAGAGGCACTTTCCCCTCGCTTGCCCACTCTGTCCGGGCAATTTCCGCTCCTCCCAATCTGCCTGAAACCGTTACCTTGATTCCCTGAGCGCCAAGGCGCATAGCTCTGGAAATAGCCTGCTTCATCGCACGGCGGAAGGAAATACGTCTTTCCAGCTGAAAGGCGATATTCTCTGCCACCAATTGGGCTGAGGTTTCAGGAGTGCGGACCTCTTTAATATTCAAATGGATCTTCTTGCCAAATTTATCTTCAAGCTCCTTGCGGAGGCTGTCTACTTCGCTGCCGCCCTTGCCAATGACCATCCCAGGTTTTGCCGTGTGAATGGTGACATTGACTTGGTTTGCCTTGCGCTCGATTTCAACCTGGGCGATGCCTGTGTTGAAAAGGCGCTTTTTGATATACTTGCGGAGCTCTACGTCCTCAAGGAGCTGTTCCGCATAAGTGCCGCGCTCTGCATACCAGTGGCTGTCCCAGCCGCGGATAATGCCAAGGCGCAAACCATGCGGGTGCACCTTTTGACCCAAGCCTTATCCCTCCCTCTCCTTCAGCACTACCGTAATATGACTTAAACGCTTGTCGATTCTGTCAGCCCTGCCGTGTGCCCGGGGCCTGAACCTCTTGAGGATGGGCCCTTCGTCCACATAGGCTGCTGAGATATAAAGTGAATCAGTGTCCATCTGATGATTCTGCTCTGCATTGGCCACTGCGGATCGCAAGAGTTTATATACCGGCTTTGCAGCACGATTGGGGACGAACTGCAGAATTGCCTCTGCCTCCCCAACGTCCTTGCCGCGAATCAAATCTATTACCTGCCTTACCTTGCGGGGCGCGATCCGGATATGGCGTGCAACGGCTTTTGCCTCCATGGCAATATCCCCCTTTATCTTACTCCTGTTGAACGCTCTGACTTGTCAGCGTGCCCGCGAAAGGTTCTGGTGGGGGCAAACTCGCCGAGTTTATGTCCCACCATTTCTTCGGTCAGGTAGATGGGTACATGCTTCCGTCCGTCGTGAACAGCCACTGTATGGCCAACCATTTCAGGAAAAATCGTCGACCGACGTGACCATGTCTTGATGACCCGTTTTTCGCCTTTTTCGTTCATCTCTCTGATTTTCTTGATTAGGTGCTCATCTACAAACGGGCCCTTCTTAAGCGATCTTCCCATATTCCACCCTCCCCTCTAAGCCTTTCTCCTTCGGACAATCAAACGATCCGACGGCTTTTTCTTGCGCGTGCGATAGCCCAATGTAGGCTTGCCCCAGGGAGTGACAGGATCCCGACCAATTGGAGAGCGGCCTTCGCCACCGCCGTGGGGGTGATCTGCTGGGTTCATCACAACGCCGCGGACGTGGGGTCTTCTGCCTAACCAGCGGCTGCGCCCTGCTTTGCCACTAACGGTTGTTTCGTGTTCCACGTTCCCAACCTGGCCGATTGTGGCTCTGCACTCCAAGAGCACTAGCCTCACCTCGCCGCTGGGCAAGCGGATGTGAGCGTATTTGCCTTCTTTGGCCATGAGCTGAGCGCTAGTGCCTGCAGAGCGGGCAAGTTGCCCTCCCTTGCCAGGCGTAAGCTCGATGTTGTGAATCACGGTACCAACAGGAATGTTGCGAAGCGGCAAGCTATTGCCGACCTTGATGTCTGCATCTGGCCCGTTTTCGATCGCATCGCCCACAGAAAGGCCAACTGGTGCGATAATATAACGCTTCTCTCCATCGGCGTAGCTTAACAGCGCAATCCGGGCAGTACGGTTCGGATCGTATTCAATGGAAACTACCTTAGCTGGTACGCCATCTTTATCCCTGCGAAAATCAATAAGACGATATTTACGTTTGTGACCGCCACCGCGGTGGCGGACAGTCATGCGACCATAAACATTACGACCGCCTTTTTTCTGCAGGGGCGCTACCAACGAGCGCTCTGGTTTGGCAGATGTGATCTCAGAAAAATCTGAGAGGATCATACCGCGCCTACCAGCAGTTGTTGGCTTGTAAGTTTTTACACCCATTTCGCCCCTCCTCTTCAGACGCCTTCAAAGAACTCGATTTTGTTGCCTGGAGCCAAAGTGACAACAGCTTTTTTCCAGCTGGGTGTGTATCCTTCGCTTCTGCCCATCCGCCTCTTTTTGCCTTTGTAGCGGAGGGTGTTGACTGCAATCACCTTTACTCCGAAAATCTGTTCAACTGCTTGCTTGATTTGCCATTTGTTGGCCCTGGGATCTACAGCAAAAGTGTATTTGTCTTCACCTTGGAGGATGGTGCTCTTCTCTGTAACCAGGGGCCTTTTGATGATATCCCTAACATCCATCAGGCAAGCACCTCCTCGATGTTTTCCACTGCTTGCTGCGTGATCACCAGCTGACCGTGTTTCAACAAATCATAAACGTTGATCTTGTCGCTGGGAAGCGCTGCTGCGCCAGGTATATTGCGAATTGATTTTGCTGCGTTCTCGTTGTCTGCTTCCAGCACAAGCAGCGGTTTATTGTTAGCTCCTAACTTCTCTAGAATCTGGATCATTCTCTTTGTTTTTGGCTCGGCAAAATTTAAGCTCTCCAGAACAAAGAGCTCTCCATCGTTCAATTTGGCAGAAAGGGCTGAGCGCAGTGCCAAGCGCCTGACCTTCTTGGGCACTTTGTATGAGTAATCTCTGGGCTGAGGCCCGAAGACCACTCCGCCCCCCACCCACAGAGGCGAGCGGATGCTGCCGTGCCGAGCCCGGCCTGTGCCTTTTTGGCGCCAGGGCTTTCTGCCGCCGCCTGAAACCTGGCCCCGCTTTTTGGTGGCAGCTGTTCCCTGCCTGCGGTTTGCCAGCTGGTTGCGGACAGTCTCGTAAATAGCATGCCGGTGCAGAGGTGTCGCCCAAACTGCATCGGACAGCTCTATTTCGTGGGCCTGTTCCACTTCGATTTGGCCGTCTTGGTCTTGTACCCTGTAGACTGTAACCTTAGGCATTTTGGGCGCCTCCTTTCCTGACAGCTTTCTTGATATACAGCAGTGAACCGCGGACACCTGGCACAGAACCTTTAATCACCAGGAGGTTCTTTTCAGGATCAACTTTCACAACTTCCAGGTTCTGCACTGTAACCCGGGTGTTGCCGTAGTGGCCGGGCAGCTTTCTGCCCTTGAAAACACGGGCTGGCCCGGTTGCGCCTAAGGAACCTGGACCGCGGTGATATTTAGAACCGTGGCTCATGGGCCCACGGCCGAAATTCCATCTTTTAATGCCGCCTGCAAATCCCTTTCCCCGGGAAATGCCGGTTACATCAACATACTCCTTTTCGCTGAAAATATCAACAGTTATCTCGCTTCCCACAGCCGCCTCTTCGTCAGCAGGAACTTCGCGCAGATAACGAAGCGGTTCAATTCCCGCTTTCTTGAAATGACCGGCCTTTGGCTTGTTGACTAGTTTAGGCCTAACAGCTCCGAAGCCAATCTGAAGCGCAGCATAGCCGTCGCGCTCTTCTGTCTTCACCTGGACAACTTTGCAAGGACCGGCCTCTATGACTGTCACTGGGATCGCTTTGCCTTCTGCATCGAAGATCTGTGTCATTCCTACTTTCCGGCCAAGGATTGCTTTTGCCAATTTGTTCACCTCCAGTCCCGCACTCCAACTCTATAGTTTGATCTCGATGTCCACTCCCGCCGGTAGGTCTAAGCGCATCAGCGCATCTACAGTCTTCTGGCTTGGTGCGAGAATGTCTATCAAGCGCTTGTGAGTGCGCATCTCAAACTGCTCACGCGAATCCTTATTAATGTGAACGGAGCGCAGCACTGTATAAATATTCTTCTCCGTCGGCAGTGGGATAGGTCCTGAAACTCCGGCACCTGTCCGTCGGGCAGTGTCAACAATTTTGTCAGCCGACAGGTCGAGGAGCCTATGATCAAAGGCTTTCAGCCTGATTCTGATCTTTCCCGTGGCCATCTGTGTCCCCCCTTGCCCCTGAAACTGGGCTTCCCCGGGCCTGACCTAGGCCAGGGGAAGCTTCAGGCTAAGTTACCTTAAATTATTCGAGAATCTTGCTGATCACGCCAGCGCCAACAGTGCGTCCGCCTTCACGGATGGTGAAGCGGAGTCCTTCCTCCAGCGCGATGGGGGTGATGAGCTCGATGGTCATTGTGATGTTGTCGCCAGGCATCACCATCTCTACGCCCTCAGGAAGAATAGCTGTACCTGTAACGTCAGTTGTCCGGAAGTAGAACTGTGGACGGTAGCCGTTGAAGAACGGTGTATGGCGGCCGCCCTCCTCTTTGGTCAGGATGTAAACTTCGCCCTCAAACTTGGTGTGGGGTGTGATGGAGCCTGGTTTGGCCA
Source organism: Clostridia bacterium DTU084 (assembly GCA_001512905.1). Taxonomy (GTDB): domain Bacteria; phylum Bacillota; class DTU084; order DTU084; family DTU084; genus DTU084. The sequence goes on from LFTB01000140.1 coordinate 17,346, forward strand.
AGACCTGACCGCGCTCGATTTCATCCCTGTCGACGCCGCGGAGGAGTGCACCGATGTTGTCGCCTGCTTGTGCTTCATCCATGGTCTTGCGGAACATCTCAACACCAGTAACAACAGTCTTTCTGATCTCGTCAGACAGACCAATGATCTCAACTTCGTCGCCAACCTTCACTGTACCGCGCTCCACACGGCCAGTAGCCACAGTACCGCGGCCAGTGATGGTGAAGACGTCCTCAACTGGCATCAAGAAAGGCTTGTCAACGTCGCGCTCAGGAGTGGGGATGTACTCGTCAACTTTATCCATGAGCTCGTAAATGGCTTTGCACCAATCGCATTCGCCGCAGCCGCACTCAAGAGCCTTGAGAGCTGAACCGGAAACGATTGGTACCTCGTCGCCAGGATACTCGTACTCTGTGAGGAGATCTCTTACTTCCATCTCCACGAGCTCCATGAGCTCTGGGTCGTCTACCATGTCAGCCTTGTTCAGGAAAACGATGAGCTTGGGCACACCGCTCTGACGGGCCAAAAGGATGTGCTCCCTTGTCTGGGGCATTGGGCCGTCAGCTGCGGAAACAACCAGGATGGCACCGTCCATCTGAGCTGCACCAGTGATCATGTTCTTCACGTAGTCAGCGTGGCCTGGGCAGTCTACGTGGGCGTAGTGCCTGTTCTCTGTCTCGTACTCAACGTGGGTTGTGTTGATGGTAATACCGCGTTCGCGCTCTTCAGGAGCGTTGTCGATCTCGTCGTACTTCTTTACCTCAGCTCCGCCCTTCTTTGCCAGGGCTAAGGTAATCGCTGCTGTGAGGGTGGTCTTACCGTGGTCAACGTGCCCGATGGTACCAATGTTAACGTGGGGTTTTGTTCTTTCGAACTTCTGTTTTGCCATTTTTAACTTTCCTCCCTTAACAATTTATCTTTGTTCAATAATCTTTTCGGCAATTGAATCCGGCACCACTGCATAGTGATGCAGGCTCATAGTTGACACTGCTCTTCCCTGCGTCATGGAGCGCAGGTCTGTAGCGTAACCGAACATCTCAGCCAATGGTACTTCGCCGCGAATGATCTGAGTGTTGCCTCGGCTTTCCATTCCTAACACGCTGCCGCGCCTGGAGTTGATGTCGCCCATCACATCACCCATAAACTCCTCAGGAGTGACGACTTCAACGGCCATAATCGGTTCCAGTAAAACTGGTTTGGCACGTTTGGCGCCTTCTCTGAAGCCTATTGAGGCAGCAATGCGGAAGGCTTGCTCTGAAGAGTCCACTTCGTGATAGGAGCCATCGTAGATGGTCACTCTTACATCCACTACCGGGTAACCCGCAAGAACGCCATTTGCCATGGCATCGCGCACGCCGTTTTCAACGGCAGGAATATACTCTTTAGGCACTACGCCGCCAACGATTTTGTTGACAAACTCGAAGCCGCTTCCTGGTTCCAAAGGCTCCAGCTGCAGCCATACATGTCCATATTGACCGTGACCGCCGCTTTGCCTGATGAACTTTCCTTCAGCTTTCACAGTTTCCCGGATGGTTTCACGGTAAGCAACCTGAGGCTTGCCGACATTCGCTTCAACCTTAAACTCCCGCAGCAGCCTGTCTACAATCACTTCTAAGTGTAATTCGCCCATGCCCTGAATGATGGTCTGGCCAGTTTCCTCGTCTGAATAAACCCTGAAGGTTGGGTCCTCTTCAGCGAGCCTGCCCAGAGCCACTCCCAGTTTGTCCTGGTCTGCTTTTGTCTTGGGCTCGATGGCAATGGAGATCACAGGCTCTGGGAAATCCATGGTCTCCAGCATTACAGGATGCTTCTCGTCGCAGAGGGTATCGCCAGTTGCGGTGTTCTTCAGTCCAACTGCAGCGACAATATCGCCGGCTCTTGCTTCTTCGAGCTCTTCCCTGTGGTTGGCGTGCATGCGCAGAATGCGGCCGATCCTCTCCCGTTTTCCTTTTACTGGATTGTAAACGTATGAACCTGCAGTGAGAATTCCCGAATAGACCCTGAAATAGGCCAGTTTGCCAACGTATGGGTCGCTCATGATCTTGAAAGCAAGGGCTGAGAACGGCTCATCGTCTGAACTTTCCCGGGTGATGGGTTCTCCTGTGTTCACATCTGTTCCCTCAACTGGTGGAATGTCTATTGGAGAGGGCAGATAACTTACTACTGCATCCAAAAGGGGCTGCACCCCTTTATTTTTGAAAGATGTGCCGCACAAAACAGGCACTATCTGGCCTGCAATGGTGGCTTTTCGCAGCGCAGTCATGAGCTCCTGCACTGTAATCTCTTCACCTTCGAGGTATTTTTCCATAAGCCTCTCATCGGTGTCTGCCACAGCTTCCAAGAGTTTCTCCCGATACTCTTCAGCCAGTGGACGAAGTTCTTCAGGGATCTCAGTTTCTTGGCTTCTGGTGCCCAGGTCGTCTTCGTAGATCCTGGCATCCATCTTCACCAAATCAATCATGCCGACAAAACTATCTTCGGCGCCTATGGGCAGCTGAATTGGCACGGCATTGGCAGAAAGCCGATCCCGCATCATTTTCACTGCGTTAAAGAAATCTGCGCCGGTTCTGTCCATTTTGTTTACATAAGCAATTCGTGGCACACCGTACTTGTCTGCCTGTCGCCAGACAGTTTCAGATTGAGGCTCAACTCCACCTACTGCACAAAAAACCGCAACTGCACCATCAAGGATTCGCAGCGAACGCTCTACCTCAACGGTGAAGTCCACGTGGCCGGGCGTGTCAATAATGTTTATACGAACATCGCCCCACTGACACGTGGTAGCAGCGGAGGTAATGGTGATTCCCCGCTCCTGCTCCTGAACCATCCAGTCCATAGTAGCAGCACCATCATGGGTTTCGCCCAGCTTATGAACCCTTCCGGTATAGAAGAGTATGCGCTCTGTGGTGGTGGTCTTTCCAGCGTCGATGTGTGCCATGATACCGATGTTTCTTATTTTTTCTAGAGGAAATTCCCTCGCCACGTCATTAATCCTCCCTTCTTCATACCTTGCCAGGGCTCATAATCTCTTACCAACGGTAATGGGCGAAAGCACGGTTGGCTTCGGCCATCCGATGAGTATCTTCACGTTTCTTAACAGCGGCTCCAGCTCCTGAGGCTGCATCCAAGATTTCAGCGGCCAGCCTCTCCCGCATGGTGCGCTCAGATCTGTCCCGCGCTGCGTTAACTATCCAACGCAGAGCGAGGGCGGTTCTGCGCTCAGGACGCACTTCTACCGGTACTTGGTAGGTGGCACCTCCTACCCGACGCGCTCGGACCTCCAAAAGGGGCATGGCGTTTTTCACTGCCTCTTCAAGGACCTCCAGAGCATTTCTGCCGGTTTTTGCCTGCACATCTTCTAAAGCACCGTAGAAAATTGTCTCTGCCAGTGCTTTCTTGCCGGATAACATGATCTTGTTAATGAAGCGGGTTACCAGCTCGCTGTTGTAGAGCGGATCCGGTAAAATCTCTCGGGTAGGTACATTACCCCGTCGCGGCATCCATATCCCCCCTTTCCTTGGGCATTCCTTTATTTGGGCCTCTTGGCCCCATACTTGGAACGTGCTTGCCTTCTGTTCTGCACCCCTGCAGTATCCAAGGTTCCGCGGATAATGTGGTAGCGGACACCAGGCAGGTCTTTAACCCTACCGCCGCGGATGAGAACAGCAGAGTGTTCTTGAAGGTTATGCCCTTCGCCAGGGATATAAGCCGTCACTTCCATTCTGTTTGTCAGGCGCACCCTGGCTACCTTTCTCAGCGCAGAGTTAGGCTTTTTGGGGGTCACAGTTGACACCCTAGTGCATACTCCCCGCTTTTGCGGCGAGCCGCCTGTATTAACAGCTTCTTCGCGTAAAGTATTGTAATTCCACGCAAGTGCAGGCGCACTGCTCTTTTTCGCAGCACTTTTTCTGCCTTTGCGCACCAGCTGATTAATTGTCGGCACTTTCCAGTCCACCCCCTTTCCCTGGCTACTCAACGAGAGCGGCAACTGCGGCGCCGATCTCAATACCACAGCTTTTGCCCAGTTGCCGCATCGTTTCAACATCTTTGAGGGTTATTCCCTTTTGTAAGCAAAGGTTTCGGATCTCGTCGGTTACATCCTTCTCAGCGTCCCTGGCAATATAGACTACCTTTGCACTGCCTGCTAGAATTGCCTTCAGAGTCTGCTTTTTGCCCACAATACGCCTCCGCTTATCAAGCAGGGCTTCATCGGACATTTTTTTCGTCGCTCCCTTCAGGTATAAGCAAGCACCCTACAAACACTTGTCTATTTTAGCACCCAAAAACGGCTGTGTCAATAACCTGCAGACTATTTTTCAGCTGCCACAGCCACTTTTTCTTCTTTTTCTTCAGCAGGATCTGTCACTTTAATGGAGTTGTAGCGGCTCATGCCTGTGCCTGACGGCACGAGTTTTCCGATGATCACGTTCTCCTTCAAGCCGAGGAGAGGATCTTTCTTGCCCTTGATTGCCGCATCTGTGAGCACCTTTGTTGTCTCCTGGAAGCTGGCAGCAGACAGGAAGCTGTCTGTGGCAAGGGCTGCTTTGGTGATGGGCAGAAGCTCTTGCTTGCCCTGGGCAGGCTTTTTCCCTGCTTCCAAAGCGTCCCGGTTTGCGTCTTCAAGTTCTGACATATCCACAAGTCCGCCAGGGAGGAGGTCTGTGTCGCCGGGATCGTCGATCCGGACTTTCCTGAGCATCTGCCGCACAACCACTTCGATGTGCTTGTCGTTGATCTCCACACCCTGAGAGCGGTAAACTCCCTGAACGCTCCAGACCAGGTAGGCGGCCACTGCCTTGGGACCCCTGATGCGCAAAATGTCGTGGGGATTGAGGGGACGCCTTTTGGTGAGGGGGTCTCCCTTCTCCACTTTTTGCCCATCTGCAACCCTGAGGCTTGCCAGAGGAATTTTGTAGATTTTTTCCTCTCCAGATTCGCTTGTGACAACAACTTTTTTCTCATCTTTGCCGTCGAGGATCTTAACTGTTCCGCTGATCTCGCTGATCACGCCGGCGTCTTTTTGCTTGGGCCTGCGGGCTTCGAAAAGCTCCTCCACCCTGGGCAGACCCTGGGTGATGTCAAGGCCAGCCACACCACCTGTGTGGAAGGTGCGCATGGTCAGCTGGGTGCCGGGCTCGCCGATGGATTGGGCGGCGATAATTCCTACTGCCTCGCCGATCTCCACCATTTTGCCTGTGGCCAGGTTCCTGCCGTAGCACTTCTGGCAGACGCCGTAGCGGGTGCGGCAGGTGATGGGACTGCGGATTTTCACTGGTTTATCACTTTTTGCCGCTTTCCTGGTCTCCTCGATTACCTTTGCCAGCTCTTCTGTGATTTCCTGGCCTGCTGCTACCAGCACCTCGCCTGTTTCAGGATGAAGCACATCATCTGCTGCGATTCTGCCCACCAGGCGATCTGCAAGGCCCTCGATCACGTTCTGCTGTTCAGCGTTTTCGCCGTCGATTTCGATAATTTCCCTGACTTCTATGCATTCATCCGGACCGCAGCCGCAGTCGTGTTCGCGGACGATGACATCCTGGCAGACATCCACCAGTCTTCTGGTCAGGTAGCCTGAGTCTGCTGTGCGCAGGGCAGTATCAGCAAGGCCCTTTCTCGCACCGTGGGTTGAGAGGAAGTATTCAAGCACTGTCAAGCCTTCTCTGAAGTTCGCCTTAATGGGAAGCTCGATGATCCGGCCTGAAGGATCTGCCATCAGTCCCCTCATACCAGCCAATTGACACAGCTGCTGCACGTTGCCTCGGGCGCCGCTTCTTGCCATCATGTGGATGGAATTGAAAGGATCCAGACCGTCAATAATGGCCTGGGTGATATCGTCTTTGGCAATTGTCCAGATATCGATCAAGCTTTCCAGTCTTTCGTCGCCTGTGATCAAGCCTCGTTTGTACTGCTTCTCGATCTGATTTACCTTTGCTTCAGCCTCATCGATGATTTCTTTTTTCTGCTCAGGAATAACTATATCTGACACGGAAATGGTGGTGCCAGAGAGGGTGGCGAACTTAAAGCCTAAGTCCTTCAGCTTATCCAGGAGTTCTGCTGTGGCACCCAAGCCCAGCTTGCGGTAGCAGTCGTCGATGAGCTTGGCTAAGTGCTTTTTATCGATTACCTCGTCTATGAAGCGCATCTCTTCAGGCAGCGCTTCGTTGAAGATGAAGCGGCCCAAAGTGCTCTCCCGCAGCTTGCCGTGGTATCTGATCTTGATTTTCGCGTGGTAGTCCAACTCCTTGTGCTCTGCAGCCAGAAGGGCTTCATCCAAGCTGCCGAAAATCTTTCCTTCCCCTTTGGCGCCAGGCCGCTCCATTGTGAGATAGTAGCAGCCCAAAACCATATCCTGGGTTGGGGATGCAATGGGCCGGCCGTGAGCTGGCGAGAGGATATTGTTGATGGAAAGCATGAGCAGCCGGGCCTCAGACTGTGCTTCCAGGGAGAGAGGCAGGTGAATTGCCATCTGGTCACCGTCGAAGTCTGCATTGTATGCTGTACATACAAGCGGGTGAATCTGGATTGCCCTGCCTTCCACCAGCACTGGCTCAAAAGCCTGGATGCCGAGCCTGTGGAGGGTCGGTGCCCGGTTGAGGAGCACAGGATGTTCGCTGATCACTTCTTCTAGAACATCCCACACCTCAGGCCGCACACGCTCCACCATCCGCTTGGCGCTCTTGATGTTGTGGGCAAGGCCCCTGTCCACAAGGCGCTTCATCACAAAAGGCTTGAAAAGTTCTATGGCCATCTCTTTGGGCAGGCCGCACTGGTGCATTTTCAGCCTTGGTCCAACCACAATAACGCTTCTGCCGGAGTAGTCCACCCGCTTCCCTAAAAGGTTCTGCCTGAAGCGGCCCTGCTTGCCCTTCAGGAGATCGCTTAGAGATTTCAAGGGCCTGTTGCCAGGTCCTGTCACAGGCCTGCCCCGCCTGCCGTTGTCTATGAGGGCGTCCACTGCCTCCTGCAGCATGCGTTTTTCGTTGCGGACGATGATATCAGGAGCATCAAGCTCCAGCAGCTTTTTTAATCTATTATTGCGGTTGATCACTCTGCGGTAGAGGTCGTTGAGATCCGAGGTGGCAAAACGGCCTCCGTCCAGCTGCACCATGGGCCGCAGCTCCGGAGGAATCACAGGGATCACGTCCATGATCATCCATTCCGGTCTGGCGCCAGATTTGTGGAAGGCTTCCGCCACCTCCAGCCTCCGCAGGGCCCTGGCTTTGCGCTGGCCTGTGGTCTCAGCGATCTCAGCCCGCAGCTTTTTGCACATTTCCTCTGGGTCTATGGCTTCCAGGAGCTTCTTCACAGCTTCTGCGCCCATGCCCACTTCAAATGAATCGCCGTACTTTTCCCGGAACTCTTTGTAGTCATCTTCGGAAAGCAGCTGCTTTTCCGTCAGAGGTGTATCGCCAGGATCCAGGACAATATATGAGGCATAGTAGATTACTTTCTCCAAAGTTCGAGGGCTGATGTCAAGCAACAGCCCCATACGGCTGGGGATCCCCTTGAGAAACCAGATGTGAGAAACTGGACAGGCCAGCTCAATGTGGCCCATCCGCTCTCTGCGCACCTTGGCCCGTGTGACCTCAACTCCGCAGCGGTCGCAAATGACGCCTTTGTACCGAACCCTTTTATATTTGCCGCAGTGGCACTCCCAGTCTTTGGTGGGGCCGAAGATCTTTTCGCAGAACAGCCCTTCCCGCTCTGGCTTGAGGGTCCTGTAGTTGATGGTCTCAGGCTTTTTAACCTCACCGCTGGACCAGGAGCGAATCTGTTCAGGGGAGGCCAACGAAATTTTTATATTATCAAAGTTGTTCACGTCCATCATGCAACCCACCCCCCGTTTCACTCATTATCCACTTCATCGTCTGTGGAAAAATCGTCATCTACGTCTTGGTCTACAACAGAAAATCGCCTAAACTGGCTGCGGTTCCTTCTCTGTCGCATCTGCAGCTTGCTCTTCTGCATCGTTTTCTTCATCTTCAGGTTCCTGTTGTTCATCGCTGTCATCAGGCATATCTTGACCTTCAGCAGAAGAATCGTCTCCATCTTCTTGTGCTTCAGCGGAAACAGAAGCCTCTTCAGGTTCGTACGCTTCCTCTTCTCCTGCTTCTACTACACCAAAGTCATTGTCTTCCTCTTCTTCTGCATCCTCTGGAATGTTTTCTTCGTCTTCAGGTTCCTGTTTTTGTTCTCTTCTTTTCTCAGACAGTTCCTCGGGCATCATCAGCAAGTCCAAACCAAATTCCTTTGCCATCTGTCCTACTTCTTCGTCGTCTTCCTTGATCTCTATTTCCTTGTCTTCTTCTGTGAGCACCCTCACGTCCAGACCTAGGCTCTGCAGTTCCTTAATCAGAACCTTGAAGGATTCCGGCACGCCGGGTTCAGGTATATTTTCTCCCTTGACTATGGCCTCATAGGTCTTCACCCTGCCCACAATGTCGTCGCTCTTGACGGTGAGCATCTCCTGCAGGGTGTAGGCAGCACCATAAGCCTCCAGTGCCCAGACTTCCATCTCGCCAAACCGCTGGCCGCCGAACTGGGCCTTCCCGCCCAAGGGCTGCTGGGTAACCAAGGAGTATGGGCCGGTGGAACGAGCGTGGATCTTGTCGTCGACGAGGTGGGCAAGCTTCAGCATATAGACGTAGCCCACAGTGACTTTCTGCTCAAAGGGCTCGCCGGTTCTGCCATCGTAGAGGGTGATCTTGCCATCTGGAGGCAAGTTTGCCTCTTTCATGGTAGCGATTACGTCCTCTTCGTTGGCGCCGTCGAAAACAGGGCTTACGATGTGAATGCCCAATGCTTTGGCAGCCCAGCCCAAGTGAGTTTCCAGCACCTGGCCGATGTTCATCCGGGAGGGCACTCCCAGGGGATTGAGAACTATCTCAACAGGGGTGCCGTCAGGCAGAAAGGGCATGTCTTCAACAGGCAGGATCCTGGAGATGACACCTTTGTTGCCGTGGCGGCCGGCCATTTTGTCCCCTTCGGAAATCTTTCGCTTTTGGGCAACGTAGACCCTCACCAGCTTGTTGACGCCAGGCGGCAGCTCGTCGCCTTTGTCCCGGCTGAAAACCTGCACGTCAACGACTGTGCCGCCCTCGCCGTGAGGCACTTTCAGAGAAGTGTCCCGCACCTCCCTGGCTTTCTCGCCGAAGATTGCCCTCAGAAGCCGTTCTTCTGCAGTGAGTTCAGTTTCGCCTTTAGGCGTGACTTTTCCAACCAGGATGTCGCCTGTGCGGACTTCCGCCCCTACCCTGATAATTCCCCGCTCATCCAGGTCCTTTAGGGCATCTTCACCTACGTTGGGGATGTCGCGCGTGATCTCTTCAGCCCCAAGTTTGGTGTCTCTGGCGTCACATTCGTACTCTTCTATGTGAATGGAGGTGAAAACGTCCTCCTGTACCAGCTTTTCGCTGATCAAAATAGCGTCCTCGTAGTTGTACCCTTCCCAGGGCATGAAGGCGACCAGGACGTTGCGGCCCAGGGCAAGCTCACCTTGGTCTGTGGAAGGTCCGTCTGCAATAATATCGCCTTTTTTCACCTGCTCGCCCTGCTTCACAATGGGCCTTTGGTTGATGCAGGTTCCCTGGTTGGAGCGGCGGAACTTCAAGAGGGGATAAGAAACTTCTTTGCCGTCGTTTGTTTCCAAAACAATCTCATCGGCAGTAACTTTGCTGACAACCCCGTCGTGCTCTGCCACCACCACAGCGCCTGAGTCAGTTGCTGCCCTGTACTCCATGCCTGTGCCCACAAGGGGGGCCTCAGTGCGCAGGAGGGGCACTGCCTGCCGCTGCATGTTCGCTCCCATCAGAGCCCTGTTGGCGTCATCGTTTTCCAGGAAGGGAATCAGCGCCGTGGCTACAGAAACGATCTGCTTGGGAGAGACGTCCATGTAGTCCACATTCTGAGGCGACACGAGCAGAATTTCGTCCTTGTAACGGGCGGAAACTTGTTCGTTGACAAAGGATCCGTCTTCAGCAAAAGGCTCGTTAGCCTGTGCGATTACGTAGTTGTCTTCCACATCAGCTGTGAGGTAGACGATTTCGTCTGTAACCTTCCCATCTACCACTTTGCGGTAGGGCGTTTCAATGAAGCCGTACTCGTTAACCCGGGCAAATGTACACAAAGACCCGATCAGACCAATGTTGGGTCCCTCTGGAGTCTCGATGGGACACATTCTCCCGTAGTGGGAGTGGTGGACGTCCCGGACTTCAAAGCCGGCCCGTTCTCTACTGAGGCCCCCTGGGCCCAAAGCGCTGAGCCTTCTTTTATGGGTGAGCTCCGCCAAAGGGTTGGTCTGATCCATGAACTGGGACAGCTGGCTGCTGCCGAAAAATTCTTTGATGGCTGCCACAGCCGGCCTGGCATTGATCAATTTCTCCGGGGTGACGGGCTCTGTATCTAGCTGCATGCCCATCCGCTCCCGCACGACTTTCTCCATCCTGGATAACCCAATGCGGAATTGGTTCTGCAGAAGCTCTCCTACAGATTTGAGCCTGCGGTTGCCCAGGTGATCTATGTCGTCAAAGGAGCCGCAGCCGTCCATTAAGTTGGTGAGGTAGTTGACGACAGCTGCAATATCCTCTGGGGTGAGGGTCATTTGATCTGTTGGCGGACTGCCGTTGCTGAGGACCTTGATTTGTTTGCCTTCTTCGGTCACGATAAAGGCATGAGAAATGTTTGCCTTCTCTATTTCATCAGCAAGGGCGTTGTCCACTCTGGTGCCTTTGGCAGCCAGCACGTTGCCCTCTTCGTCTACTATGTCTTGGGCTAGTTCTCTCCCTAAGATCCTTTCCCGAAGCGAAAGCTTTTTGTTGAGCTTATACCTGCCCACAGCTGCCAGATCGTAGCGCTTGGGCTCTGTGAAGAGGGACTGGATGAGGCTGCTTGCGCTTTCCACATTGGACGGTTCTCCAGGCCGCAGTCGCCTGTACAGTTCGATGAGAGCTTCGTCCTGGCTGCTGGTAGTATCCCTCTCCATGGTATTGCGGATGTATTCGTTTTCAGCGAATAACTCCAAGAGCTTCTGATCCGTGCCATACCCTAAAGCGCGCAAAAAGGTGGTAACAGGGAGCTTGCGGGTTCTGTCCACCCGGACGTAGATCACCTGGTTTTGATCTGTTTCGAACTCAAGCCAGGCGCCCCGGTTAGGGATAATGCTGGCGTTAAGGACGGTTTGAGGGCCGGAGTCCGTGTCCTGTTTGAAGTACGCGCCAGGGGAGCGCACAAGCTGACTGACCACAGCACGCTCTGCGCCGTTGATGATAAAGGTGCCTGATTTGGTCATCAAAGGAAAGTCGCCCATGAAAACACTGGTCTCCTGGACTTCTCCTGTTTCTTTGTTGATCAGGCGCACCTTCACCCTGAGAGGCGCGGCATAGGTGGCATCCCGCTCTTTGCATTCCTGTACATCGTACTTAGGTTCTCCTAGGGTGTAGTCCACGAATTCCAAAGACAAATTACCAGTAATGTCTTGGATCGGAGAGATGTCGTCAAACGTTTCCTTGAGCCCGTGTTCCAGAAACCAGCGATAGGACTTGCGTTGAATTTCAATCAAATCTGGGATCTCTAGTATCTCGTCAATCCGGGAATAGCTGCGTCGCTGTTTCTTGCCATATGTGACAATATGGGCCATTTCCTTCTCCTCACCTCTTGTTAACAATTTAAAAAAGAAAAAAAGGTATAGCAAAAGGCAAGGCTCTCCCCTGAGCCTTGCTGACCAAAGCTGTGCAAAAAAACCGTATACTTAAGCGATTTACTATTTTACCATACTGTTAGCGTTAAGTCAACGCTTACAAAAAATTTCTCCAATACCTTAAATTTTGCCCGCAAAACCTGCAAATTATCCTTATAGAGCAGCCTGAAATTGAGAACTATATAATTTTGCATAGATGCCGCCAGCGTCCATAAGCTGCTGGTGGGGTCCTTCCTCGATTATTCTGCCATCTTCAATTACCACAATCCGATCCGCACCTGCAATCGTGGAAAGCCTGTGGGCGATAAGCAGCGTTGTTCTTCCTTTTGCCAGCTCCAGCAGGCTTGCGTGAATTTGTTTTTCCGTGATATTGTCCAGGGAACTTGTGGCCTCATCTAGAATCAGAATCGGCGGATCCTTCAAAAAGACTCTGGCGATGGCGATGCGCTGCTTCTGCCCTCCAGATAATTTGATTCCCCGTTCACCGATGTATGTATCGTAGCCTTGGGACAGTGTTGCTATGAAGTCATCTAAATGTGCACGCCGGGCAGCCTCTTTCATTTCCTCTTCTGACGCTTCTGGCCTTCCGTAGAGTATGTTGTCCCGAATAGTGCCGGCGAAGAGGAACACATCCTGCTGCACTATACCGATCTTGCTCCTCAAGTCTGACAGCTTAAGCTCCTTGACGTTCACTCCATCCAGGAGGACTTCCCCAGCTGTTACATCGTAAAAACGAGGGATGAGCCTGGCCAAAGTGGTTTTGCCTCCGCCAGAGGGCCCCACAACTGCTACAGTTTCCCCAGGCTTGATGGTTAAGTTCACATCGTGGAGGACATCTGCTTCATCGTTATACTGGAAACTGACCTTGCGGAATTCAATTTCTCCCCTCACCTCTTCAAGGGGCTTGGCATCCGGCGGATCTGTGATCTGAGGCTGGTAGCTCATCAGCTCAAGGAAGCGCTCAAAGCCGCTCATACCGGACTGCAGCTGCTGGGTAAAGGCTGTAAGGCGTCTGATGGGCTGGAGGAAAAAGCTGATGAAAAGCAGGTAGGTGGTCAGATCGGCGTAGTCGATCTTTCCTTGATAGACGAAAATGCCCCCACCTACGAGAACAGCAACATTAAGCAGGTTAGTGAGAAAATCCAGCCCTGAGGAATAGTTGGCCATACGTTTGAAAGCCACTTCCCTGGCCTCTTTGAACCGCCAGTTGGAGTGTTCAAACCGCTCCATTTCGTATTCCTCATTGACAAAGCTTTTAACCTCCCGGACTCCAGCCAGGCTGTTTTCTAAATTGGCATTCACCTCCGCTACCTCTATTCGCTCTTTGGCAAAAGCCTGGCGCATTTTGGTCCGCTGCGTAATTGCAAACCAGGCAATAGGGGGTACGAAAACAAAGACGATGATGGTCAAAAGGGCGTTGATTCGGTATAAGTAAATAAACGAGCCCACAAGCATGAGGGTGGCCAAAAACAGATCTTCCGGTCCGTGGTGGGCCAGCTCTGTAACCTCCCGCAGGTCGTTGACAATCCTGCTCATCAAAGAGCCCACTTTGTTGTCATCGAAGAATTTGAAGTCCATCAGCTGCAGATGAGAAAACAATTCCTTGCGCATTTGATACTCCATGCGCACTCCCACAACGTGGCCCCAGTAGTTGACGATGTATTGGAAAATCATTCTGAGGACGTACATAACCACCAAAACGCCGGACAAAATGAGCATCAAGCGGTAATTGCGGTTGGGGATCAGATCTTTCAAAAAAACCCTTGTTGCGATGGGAAAGGCAAGGTCCATCACTGCAATGCAGCTTGCGCAGAACATATCCAATAAAAAAAGCTTCCAAACGTACCGATAATAAGAAACAAATTTACGAATTTTTTCCATGGAACCTCCCGCTCCTTCTATCTTTATCCTAAGCAAGGATTCAGATAAAAGCAAGTCCCAAAGATAAATTTTTATAAACTAGCCTGCAGAAGCCTGTAAAGCTCCGGTTGTTTTTTGCTTAAATTGATCGGCTTCAGCTTTCTATCTGTCCAGCCGTGCTCTGTGAAGCCAAGAGCAAGGAGAGTTCCCTGCTGATTATAAACCTCATAAGCGAATTCAATTCGGACGCAGGTTAATTTCTTGATCCTGGTCTTCACCTCAATCTCGTCCCCATATTTTGCCGGAGCCAGATATTTACAATTCAGATTCACCAAAGGCAGAAGCAGCCCCTCCTCTTCCAGGGAAGCGTATGTTCTGCCCAGCTGCCTGAGGTGATCTGTTCTGCCGATCTCAAACCAAATGGGGTAGTTGGAGTGGTGGACAATCCCCATCTGATCTGTTTCTGCGTAGCGGACTGGGAAAGAAACCAGGGTGAACACCACCAGACCCCCTTTCCAGCTAGTACCAGTTATTATAGCACTATTATTTGCTAGATGCAAAGAAAACCGATGATTAGGGAAAAAAGTTCTCTTTATATACCTGTAAGTTCACTTAATGCAATCCCCGGAAGAAAGGCTGGCTTGCGATGCGCTTGCAAGAGCTGGTGTTTGAAAAGAAAGAGGATGCTCTTCACTGGAGAATAAAGCACGAAGTTCTGAAGGAGGCTGTGCCAATCTAACGAAATGAGAACTTCAATTAAAAGAAGCTGTCCCAAAAAGGGGCAGCCTCTTTATCTTTTCATCGCTTCTATTTGAAAGTGACAGCGAAAGTTTTCACCTGGTAAGGGGCGTATGAAAACTTAAGTTCGCTGCCAGAAAACTCGGCTTCGCCTATGGGCTCCTCAAGAAGATTTACCTCTTTTGCCGAGGCGATGTCGTGGATGAAATTTAAAGTGCCTTGGCCTCTGGCGCCTGCAGACTCGTAAAGCCGCACGATGAGGGCGTCGCTGTCCTCAGCCTGCTTGATGGTTTCCACAATTATATTTTCAGGCTCCAGTGTGAGGAAAGTGCCATGAGAATCCCAGCTTCCCTTGCCGTCTGTGAAGCTGTAGCGCAGAGGCACATTCAGCTCGTAGCCTGCGCGAACCGTGCCTCCCTCTGCAGCTGTTCCCTTGTGGGGGTAGAGGCTGTAGGTGAACTGGTGGAAGCCTTGATCTGCCTCTGGATCCGGATAGGTTGCAGATTTGATCAAGGTAAGGCGCAGCCAGTTGTCTTTAATCTGATAGCCGTATTTGCAGTCATTAAGGAGGCTCACTCCCCAGTTCTGCTCGGACAGATCCGCCCATTTGTGGCCGCAAACCTCGAAGCGGGCAAAATCCCAGCTGGTGTTCCAGTGAGTTGGCCGCTGTAAGGTACCGAACTGGATGTCGTAGGTTGCCATGCGCGCTCTAACTTCCACAGGAAATGCAGCTTTCAGCAAAAGATTTTGCTGATGCCAATCCACTTCAGTTTGGAAGTCTATTTGCTTTTTGCTGCTGTAGATGACGAGGCGCTGTGTGATGGTGGAGTCAAGGAACTTCCAGACCAGCTTCAAAACGCCCCGGATCGGACCTTCCTCCTCGACTTTCGCCTCTATGAGCTCATCTACCACATAACGCTTTTGCATGTGGAAGGCATCAATATCCCAGGCGTCGTGTGCCAGGGGCTTGTCCTCGTAAACCTCAAGGAGGTTTCCTGGTCCAGCCAATACCTCTTGAGCCAGTGTTTTGTCATAGACAGAAGTGAGCTGTCCTTTGTCATTCAGAGTGATCTTGAAAAAGTCATTCTCAAGCTCACCTGGCGCCACTTTCAGCTTCCTTTCGGCGGGCTCTGTTTTTCCTTCCTGCCACAGGTAGCTGTTGTAGCCGAAGGGCGGTGCTTCCACTTCCACCAGGAGCTTTTCTTCTCCACCCTCGTTTACAACCTGCACCTGGAGTGGTCTGCCTGAAAGGTCTGTGAGGTGCTTGTCTGCGTATTCTTCCTGCCAGGGCAGAGCAATCAGATCGCGCCTCTGCCAGCCCAAGCTGTTGAAGACTACAAGTCCCCTCTGCGGGAGCATTACCCCTGCTGCAAGTTCTGCCAGGGCAGCATCAACTGCTTTTTCGCCCCACTGTTTGACCTCGCGGTACTGCTCTTCGCTGTCCTGGTAAACCTCGGTGATGGAAGAGCCAGGGAGAATGTCGTGGAATTGATTCAAAAGCACGAGCTTCCAATATTTCTCAAGCTCTGCCTGCGGATAGTCGACTCCTCCAGCTAGATTCGAGATTAAAGACCACGCCTCTACGTCTCGGAGCAGCAGTTCGCTTTTGCGGTTATTTCGCTTGGTGGCAGCCTGGCTGGTCAGGGTTCCCCTGTGCAGCTCCAGGTACAGCTCGTCGTCCCAGACAGGGAGCTCTTTGCCTGCCAGGGTCTGATGGAGTTTGGCAAAATATTCCTCTGCTTTGCCTGTGGTAAAGCGGGGGAAGCCTGCCAAATTCCTCAATCTCCTGCCTACTTCAAGCATTTGCCGGGTGGGTCCGCCGCCGCCGTCTCCCCAGCCATAGCTCAAAAGTAGCTCCTGGTTGAGAGCCTTTTGCCGGTAATTGTCCCAGATTCCCTTTACAGTGCTGGGTTCGATGTCGCCATTGTAGGTGTAAAAAGGCAGCTCCTCCCAAGCGACAGGCGTTGTTATGAAATGGGTGAGGATCTCGCTGCCGTCGATTCCCCGCCACATGAAGGTGTCGTATGGGAAGCGGTTATACTGGCTCCAGCTGATTTTTGTGGTCATGAAACTCTCGATGCCGGCCTGCTTCAACAGCTGCGGCAGGGCAGCATTGTATCCGAAAGCGTCAGGAAGCCACAGTACTTTACACCGTTTGCCGAATTCCTGCTCAAAAAACCTGATTCCGTAGAGGAGCTGCCTGACTAACGACTCGCCTGAGCTCACATTGCAGTCTGCCTCTACCCACATGGCGCCAGTCGGTTCCCAGCGGCCCTCTTCCACCTTCTCCTTAATCTTGGCGTAGATCCCAGGAAAATGATCTTTCGTGTATTGATACAGCTGGGGCTGGGACTGGGTGAAGTAGTATTCAGGGTACTGTTCCATCAGATTGAGGACAGTAGAGAAGGTACGCGAGCACTTCTCTACAGTATGTTTAAGCTGCCAGAGCCAGGCTACATCGATGTGTGAGTGGCCTGCCCCTACAACAACAGGGCTGTTGGCAGCAGCAGGAAGTTCTTTGAGTCCTTCCTTCAAGACAGCTAAAGCATTCTCCAAAGAGCTGTAGAAGGCGGCAGAACCTTTCTGGCGCCAGTCAATGGCCAGCTCTGCTTTCTCCAGGAGCGAGAGCATTGCCACCCGCTGAGGATCGTTTTCGTCAAGCTCTAAAACAGCTTTTCTCACAGTCCACATGGTATAGTAGAGATCTTCAGCCACCGGATTGATCCTTACAAGCCAGATCCCATCGAAGCGGTGCTGGTGTTCACTCAGACCCGAGAAAGCCTTGATGGTGAAGTGGAATTCGTCTTTGTCCTGCCACTTTTTGGGGAAAACAACTTCCCTGTGAAATTTGTCGATTGCTCCCACAGGCTCCCCTTCGAAAAACAATAAAGCTTCAGGGCCAGAAAGATTCTCGGTTCTGAGGCCAGAGAGCTCAACTGCCAGGGCCAGTTTCCCTGAAAAATCTTCAGGGACCTTAACTTCCCCGCGAAACCAGACTGTTTGATCCCTGCCTCCCCACCACAGACCTGGTTTTACCTCTGCATAAGCTGCAGGTTCTTCCTCTTCAGACCACTGAACAGTTATTGCTTGTTTTTTATCGTAGATTAACTCGCCGAGCTCCTCGATTCTTTTTTCGAGTTTAGGCAGTAATAGGTACAAGGTATATTCCTCCATTCATTTAACCTGTTCATCAATTCGCCACGAAAGAATCAAATCCTCCTTCTGCAAATGGCTTAAATTTAGAGCTGGATTTCCAATTTGACAATCTACCGTGCTCAAAGCTTTTCCATTCTGCAGCAAAGCGTTTGTCCGGGCAGGTGCAAAAAAAGCTGCCCTATCTTAAGGCAGCTTGATGCAGATGACGGTAACTACAGTATGGTCTTTGCGCCAGCCGGCAATTCCCGCTAGCTGTATACAGGAAACCTGCTGGCCGCTGCAAAAGAGCCGTATTAGGGGCTATTTCTTCTCCCGCATCTCAAACAGGCCCCGGGTATCCACAATAGGCTCTACAAACAAAATCCCATGCCCAGGCTCGGCCAGCTTAAGCTCTTCATACAGCGCATCCACCACTTTATCAACCAGGTCATCAGGCGTCAGGATGATCACCAGTTCCTTTTCCGGTTCAATTTGAATTCCGAACAAGTTTGTTGCTATCTCTGCGCCAGCGCCCCGTCCGTGGAGAATTGTGCCCCCTCGGACGCCGGCTTTCCGCGCAATGTCCATCACTTCATCAGACATCCCCAAGTCAACTACCACAGTTATTTTCTTGAACATGCTCTTTCCCTCCACACGCTGAGCCGTATTTCCGGCAGATTGCTGGTGATTTGTTTCCCGCTTCGGCAGGCCTACTGCCCTGATGATGGATGTGAGGTAGGCAATGCCGTGTCCGGGTTTGGAAAGCTGGAGAGCTTGATCCAGAAAGTCCAAAACCTCCCCTGCTTCTTCCTCTTTGAGCAGTATTTTTACAACTTCCCGCTTTTGGTTTTTGATCCCGAGCATGTTCAAAATAGCAGTGCTTACTGTTCCCTTTCCGAGCAGAACCATCCCACCGCAGATTCCTTTCTCCTTGATGAGACGGACACATTTATGGCTCTGCTGCTCGCTGAGTACCAGCGTCAGCTGCTGAAAATTTCCTACAGCCAAATCACCATTCTGCTTATCCATGGCTACCTCCAACTGTTTCCTCGCGGGAAATCTTTACTTCTGCTGCCTGCCGTGTTTTGAACTGATAGAGAGCGCCCAGCAGTTCGATGGCGATAATTGGCATCATCGCCACTATGGCAATCATACCAAATCCATCTGCCACCAGATCTGCAGATGGAACTTGGGCTGCAACACCTTGCACAAAGGCCAGGGAGAAAGTTGCAGTCATGGGGCCGGACGCAACGCCGCCTGCATCAAAGGCCATGCCAACGAACAGTTCCGGTACGAAAAAGGCTAAAATAACGCTGAGCCCAAACCCAGGCACCAAATACATCCACAGCTGGATATTGGGGACGAGGATTCGCAAGGTGGACATGAAAATGGACAGCCCAACTGCAACAGAGAGGAACATGAAAACCAGATTCCGCTTGACAGATCCACCTGTGACTTCCTCCACCTGGCTAGTTAAAACGTGAACTGCAGGCTCAGCCAAGACGGTTGTCAGCCCCAGAAACAGCGCTACAATCAGTACCGGGACAGGTGAGTTCATAGACACAAGCTGTATGCCAACTTCGATCCCAAGTGCCATAAAACCGCCGTTTACGCCCAACAAAAACACTACTAGCCCAAAAAGCGTTAAAAACAATCCTCGGGCGATCCCTAGAACCCGGCTTCTTTTCTGCTTAAAGACAAATATTTGAAACAGCACATAAACTATGATAATCGGCAAAAGGGAGAGCAGCGCCTCCCAAGCCAGCCTCGGCAGTTTGGACCCGTATATTCCCCATAAGCTGGAATTGGTAATTGCCTGCTCTGGCAGTGCACCCTTTAGTTTGTCTATACCCAAGATACGGCCTGTGATCAATACTCCAAGGATGGCACCTGTTGATGAAATCCCCACCAGTCCAAAGCTGTCTGCTTCGCTTGATTTGCTGTCCGATTTCAGCGCCGAGATGCCGCCTGCCAAGGCCAACATAAAGGGAACTGTGACTGCACCTGTCGTTGCCCCGGAAGCGTCAAAGGCTATGGCAATAAAATCAGCTGATGAAAACAATGAAAGAATGAAAATCAAACCGTAGGCAACAGCGAACACGTGCTTTAGGGGAACGCCTTTCATTATACGCAGCATTCCCAGGGTCATCATAACTCCGAGTCCCACTGAAACAACGACAACCATTAATAATTTACCAAATTGACCTGCTGTTACGCTGTCAACCTGGCCGGCTAAAATATGAAGATCCGGCTCCGCATAGGAAATGAAAAACCCCAAGACCAAACAGATTGTAATTATGCTTGCATAAGTTTTCGAGTAAGCCAGAGCGTTTCCGATTCCGTGGCCTATGAGGTCCAGTCCCTGGTCTATACCGAACAGGAATATAGTCAACCCAAAAATGACGAGAACAGAGCCCAAAAGGAAAGCATACAGCATAGATGAATCCAATGGGCAGATGGTAAAGTGCAGCACAAGCACCATTACTGTAATTGGCAGCACAGAAGCCAATACCTCTTTTAATTTGTCTTTTAACGCATCCAAAACAACACCTCTTTGCAGCTAGATTAAAAAATTCATGAACAAATTCATTCTATTCACAGTATTAAATGAATCCAAAGGAAATTCGACTGGTACAATCTCCCTGCTGTGATTCTACCTACCTGACTTGGCTCCCTTTTTTATATACAGCTCAAAACTTGGGCGAGAATGAGTTCCGAAGCCAAAAAACAGTGTCCCTTTTTCTATACTCTAAAAAGTCCCATTATTTTAACCTGGGATGGTCAGACTGGTTTCGAAAAGCCCTATTCCTTTTGAGCTTTTGTTTAGCTGTTGTGTTGAAAAGAAGCCACTGAAAACCAGCTATATTCTATGCAAACACCTTGTGTGCGCTGATTTACTCATTAGAAAGGATATAAGTCCTTTAATCTCCTGATTACTCTCGTTTTAATAATTTATTCGCCATCAAGTGCCAAAACCCTGCAAAAAATGAAGGATTTTTCGTGGTTTTAAATGGTTCCTGAAACACTATATACAGAAATGAAAAGGCAAGCACTGCCGCAGGGAAATATCACCTTGCTCAGCTTTGGTTTTGATTGTCATTAGATTTTCTCTGTGGGATCAGCCACCGACAGCCTGGCTAAAAGGCTAAAGGCCTTTGATGGTGCAGAACAGCAATGTTTTATTTTGCCCTTGCAGGACCACAGAACAGCTGCTGGGCAGAGAACTAAAAAAATACAGGGTGATTTGTCAAACAGCGGCCAAGGTCTCAGCGACAAAAAAAGACAGAGGGACACGATGCCCGCTGTCGTTGCTTCATGCGGCTTTGTTTAAATCACCGCCTTTATGAATTGCTTTATTTATAAGACAATCAACAGCCCAGCTATTTAATCAGACTAGCCACAGACAAAATTGCGGTTATTGCCAAGCCTATTACCGAAAGGCCGGTTGCGACTATAAACCCAATCATCCATTTTTTTGTGGTATCAATCATGTTGATGATTGCCTTGACATTTTCTTCAATCCTAGCGTTGATAGCCAGGTTTTCAGCATGCCGCTGATTATCCCTCTCCCGCATTTCCGCAAGGGTCTGCTCAACGGAACGTTGTACCAGATCTACAGTTCTCTGTATCCCATCTGCATAGGTCTTAATTTCATCACGATATGATTTGATATCCGCTTTGATATCCTCCCGCATTCGGTTGTTTTCTTCTTTTATAGCAGAAAATTTATCTTCTATGTTGGCAAATTTCTCTTCAAGAAACTTGTCGAAATAATGTTCTGACATAGGAGATCTGCCTCCTTTTACAAAGTTAGTGGATGCTAACTCAGTTGGAGCAGATACTAGCTCCCTAATAGATATATTCTTCTCAAAACTGTAAGGATCCTGCTCTGCTGGGGAAGGTTTAGCTGCAGCATTACTGTTTAATTTAGTATCATCACCCGCAGCCTTTCTAAAAAGATTACCGCCAGACATCAAAATACCTCCAAATGAAAGTAGTTCATTAAAACTATTTCATTTAGCACACAGCAGAGGATGAATTTATTCTCAGCTCGCCAATAATAATTTCAGCTGCTTTGCTTGATGTTTTTATTCGTGTATCTTCTACGGGATTCTTCGTGCCATCAAAGTCTTGCAGACTCTATAACTTTTCACAGCCACAAAAATATTTATTAAGACAGAATCCCACTGAGGCAAACCACTTTTCGGCGTTTTTTAGAAATAATCAAGAGCACAACTATTGAACCAAGCTAGTTATAGATACAATTGCTGTTATTATTAAACCTATTATGGAAAGTCCTGTGCCAAGAATATACCCTATCATCCATTTTTTTGTGGTATCAATCATGTTGACGATTGCCTTGACATTCTCTTCAATCCTGGCGTTGACAGCCAGGTTTTCAGCATGCCGCTGCTTATCCCTCTCCCGCATTTCCGCAAGGGTTTCGTCTACAGATTTCTGCAACCTCTCTGCACAGGCTTTAATTTCATCACGAAATGATTTGACATGCGCTTTGATCTCCTCCCGCATTCGGTTGTTTTCTTCTTTTATAGCAGAAAATTTATCTTCTATGCTGGCAAACTTCTCTTCAAGAAACTTGTCAAAACAATGTTCTGACATACAACAACACCTCCTCCAGCTTTTCATCAGCAGCGATCCCGCTGGGAAGATACTGTCCCTTTAAGAGAAGAATTTTTTCAACAAAAAGCACAGCTGGTCAAACTGCCCACTCTGGCCTTTTAAGCTTTGGACATGAATATCAACTCCTTTTTAGATTATGGCTCTGTTTCCTGATAGCGTTTTTTTCACTCCACACATAATGCGACGTCTCTAATTGAATCTTGATTTCCTGGCTGATTTCATTTGTGCAGTTTCAAATGCAAAATATATGGTGAAGTGTCAACTTTGCCACAGAAACAATTTGCCTGCAGGCATGTCCGGGAGAAACAGCAATTAATATCTCAGAAACAACAAACTTCAAACTAAGATGTGAAATTTAGAAAATTGGGGCGGGAATAAGGGTTGTCGCGAAGAACCGATTATAATGAGGAGTAGGTGGCTGGCAAGGAGTAGGACAAAATCTATCCCGCCATTATTTTAATAACAGGCGGGATGACAGTCAATACAGAAAGTAGATAAATTGCTGTTCTTTTGCTGAAGCCGTAGGCTTTCTTGTCATGTTATTGCAAGATGGATCTTCCATTTTGCACCTCAGCCGGAAGGTGGTTGCTGGAAGCTTTCCTTTTGGCTCTATAAGCCCTCAAATTTTCTCCAATATGCTCCTTGCAGCTACAACACCGCTGATAGATGCCTGAACCAAACCCCGGGTTATCCCTGCACCATCGCCGATTAGGTAGAGGTTTGCCAGCTGCCGGCTCTCCAGCTTATCTGTGAGCTCGAAGCGGGAAGAGTAGAACTTGACTTCAACACCATACAGCAGGGTGTGGCGTGAATTTACACCAGGCGCCAGCCGATCTAGTGCCTCCAGCATCTCTAGAATGGAAAGGAGATGCCTATAGGGGAAGACCAGGCTCAAATCGCCAGGTGTGGCTGCTTTTAAGGTGGGACGCACAAGGCCCCGTTCAATGCGTTCGGCTGTGGAGCGGCGGCCGGAACGCAGATCCCCAAGGCGCTGGACAATTACCCCTTCTCCCAAGAGATTTGCCAAGGCTGCAACGTTTTTGCCGTAGGCAATAGGATCCCGGAAGGGTTCTGTGAAATTTTTGCTGACCAGAAGCGCAAAATTCGTGTTCTCTGTCCGCTCTGTGGCATGGGTGTGACCGTTTACTGTCACCAGACCCCCGTTGTTTTCTGTCACAACCTGGCCGTGAGGGCACATGCAAAACGTCCGCACCTGGTCGTCAAAGGAGGGAGCGTAGTAGAGGAGCTTGGCCTCGTAGGCCACTTGGGTGATGGGCTCGAAGACCGCTGCAGGCAGCTCCACCCTAACTCCCACATCCACCGGATTCATGGCTGTGGCAAGCTGCAGAGCCTTGGCTTGTTCGGCAAGCCACCCTGCTCCTTCCCTGCCTGGAGCAACAATTAAGTGATCGCAGGCAAGTACCTGGCCGTCTTCCAGCTCCACCCCTGAGACCTTCCTGCCTGTGGTGAGAATGTTCCTGGCCCGGGTTTGGGGGCGAATTTCCACTTTCTCCTGCAGATACTGATACATGCTTTCCAAAATTGTGGCAGTGCGGCCTGTGCCCAGATGGCGCACAGGATAAGGAATCAGGCGCAGATCAGCTGCCAGCGCTTTCCGCTCCAGTTCTGAAAAGCTCTCCTGGTCTGTTCCCCATAGTTCTTGGGGAGCACCGAACTTTAGATAGCTTTCGTCCACGTAAAGGATCAGCTCTTCCAGAGCAGCTTGCTCTATATATTTATCCAAGTGACCCCCTACAGCTGCTGTTAATGTCAGTTTGCCGTCGCTTAAGGCACCTGCCCCGCCCCAGCCAGATACTACCTGACAAGGGCTGCAGCCAATACAGCGTCCTAATTGAGTTGTGGGACACTGCCGCTTTTGGATTAATGGACCTTTTTCCAACATTAAGACCCGGGGCAGACTGCTGCCCCGGGCCACTTCCAGGGCAGCAAAAATACCTGCCGGACCCGCTCCAACAATGATCAGATCGTATTTTTCCACCTTAAGCTGCCCTCCTGTTACGTAGGTAGAGTTAATATTCCCACTTTCCTGTTTCCATAAACCTCACTGTTTCTTCCCAAGAGCGGATTCCGCCTGTGGCGCCTAGACCTGTCACGCAGCTGGCGCCAACAGCGTTGGCAAGTTTGCCAGTGCGCTCGAGATCCCATCCGTGGACAACCCCTGCCAGAAATCCTGCCACAAAGGAGTCGCCTGCGCCTGTGGCGTCCACTGCTTCCACTTTATAGGGAGGAATCCAGTATTCCTCAGTGGCGCTGCGGACATAGGAGCCTTCACTGCCCATCTTCAACCCTACAATCTTCACGCCGCGATCCAGGAAGAAACTTGCGATCTCCTCTGGCTTCTCAAGGCCGGCGATCATCTTGGCCTCTTCGATGCTGGGCAGGAAGATATCTATGTATTCGAGAACGGGAAGCAGAACCGAGCCCCAGCGGCCTTGGGCATCCCAAGCTGTGTCCAGGGATGTGGTAAGGCCGAGATCCCGGGCGCGCTTGAGGAGCCTGCCTGTGGGTTCCCCGTCCAGTTTAGGCATCAGAAAAGTGCCGGCAACGTGCAGGATCTTGCCGCCCTCCAGCACTGAATCAGGCACATCAGTGTCTGTAAGGTCTTGGTTGGCACCAAATGAATGGATGAAACTCCGCTCTCCATCTTTGTCCACCAGAACCAGTGATGCTGAGGTGTTGTAGTCTGCGCTGCGGCTGATCCCAGATACATCCAAGCCAGATTTGGAGAGGGCCTGGACCATGAAATCTCCGAAACCGTCCTGTCCCACCTTCCCGACTACAACTGTGGAAACCCCCAGTTTCGCCAGGGCAGCGCCTGTGTTGGCTGCACAGCCGCCTGTGTGCAGCTGCAGATCGTCAACCAAACTCAATTTACCTTTATCAGGTATTTCAACAACAGGACGGGCCACTGCATCAGCAACCAAAAGGCCCACACAAATTACGTCAGCCATCATGCTCACTCCTTGTTTAATTGTTCAATCACTGCTTTGGCTATTTGCGATGCCAGGCGTGAATACTCATCAGATCCCACCACACACCCTTGACAGGTAGGACAGAAAGCGTTGGGAGATGAACAAACATCTGCTGTGCCGAAAACCTTGATCTTTTCCATCACCAGATCCCGCATGGCTTCTCTGGCCGCGATCAAAAGATCCGGAAAACTGATAAAGGACGGATCTTTATCCAAAATGCCGCGGATCCTGTGGGAGGCAATTTGGGCCATCTCTGTATAGACGTTGATTTTGCAGATCCCAAGCTCGATGGCGCGTTTGAAATCTTCGTCTGGAATGCCGGAGCCTCCGTGGAGCACCAGGGGAATGCCTGTTGCATCGCGGATCTCTGCAAGTCTCTTGAAATCTAGTTTGGGTTTTGCCCTGTAAAGGCCGTGGGCTGAACCAATTGCCACAGCCAAGGCGTCCACCTTAGTTCGCTTCACAAAGTCTTCCGCTTGTTTTGGATCTGTCAGCATCCCTCTGTCGTCTGTGGCCTCTGAAGAACCTTCAGCCCCACCTACAACCCCTAATTCTGCCTCCACTGTAACGCCGATGGCGTGGGCCATTTTCACGATCTCCCTGGTCTGCTGCACGTTTTCCTCATAGGGAAGGGTGGAGCCGTCAAACATCACTGACGTAAAGCCGGCGCGCAGCGCCCGCATTATCGCTTCAAAGCTCACGCCGTGATCTAGGTGCAGCGCTGCAGGGATGGCTGCCTTTTCAGCTGCCCTTCTGATTACAGGGGCGATGGTTTCCAGATCAACGTACTTGAAATGGACTTCAGCCACATTCAGGATCACAGGAGAGCGCATTTGGGTTGCTGCCTCTAAAATCGCCTGCAGGGACTCCAGGCTAACCACATTGAAAGCTCCCACTGCATAGCGCCTGC
Source organism: Clostridia bacterium DTU084 (assembly GCA_001512905.1). GTDB lineage: Bacteria > Bacillota > DTU084 > DTU084 > DTU084 > DTU084. The sequence goes on from LFTB01000140.1 coordinate 43,318, forward strand.
TCTGGGCTCCGTGTAAAATGTCTTTGAGATTAACTAATGCCATTGTTTTCCCTCTCTTTTTTCAGCAAATTCCTGGCCTGTCTTGCCACCATGATCTCCTCTTGGGTCTTGATCACAAGCACCTCGCAAGGCCCTTTACCGATTGCCCCTTCCTCTACATCCTCGTTTTTCGCAGGATCAAGGGCAATGCCCAAAAAGTCAAGACCCTGACAAATCTGGGCGCGGATTGAAGGGCTGTGCTCGCCGATTCCGCCTGTAAACACCAGCACGTCCACGCCGCCAAGGCTGGCTGCAAAAGCACCGATGTATTTTTTCACCTGGTAGCAGAAAACATCGATGGCAAGGGCAGCTCTGCTGCTGCCAGCACTGCGGGCCTCCTCGAGATCCCGCATGTCGCCGCTTAAGCCGCTGATCCCTAAAAGCCCTCCTTTTTTGATCAGCTGCTGGGACAGCTCTTGAGCTGAAAGTCCAAGCTGCTCTCCAAGGTACGGGAAGAGCCAAGGGTCGAAATCTCCAGGCCTCGTGCTCATGATGGTCCCTGCCTGGGGGGTAAGGCCTGAGCTGATATCAACTGACTCCTCGCCCCTGATGGCAGCCACCGACGTGCCGCTTCCCAGGTGACAGGAAATAATCCGCAGATCATCTTTGCCCAAAATCCTTGCAACTTCTTGGGAAACGTAGCGGTGGGAGGTACCGTGGAAGCCGTATTTTCTGGCGCCGTATTTCTCTTGCCATTCATAAGGGATGCCGTAGGTGTAGGCGTAAGCTGGCAGGGACTGGTGAAAGCCTGTTTCAAAAGCAGCCACCTGCTTGAGGTCCCCGAACAGCTCCTGGCAGAGCTCAATACCTGCTAGAGCCGGCGGATTGTGAACAGGCGCCAGTGGAATGCAGGCGCGGATTGCCTCTTTCACCTTTTCGTCCACAAAAACAGCTTCCCGGAAAAAGGAGCCGCCATGGGCCACCTTATGGGCAACAGCAGCCAGCTTCTCCTTCTTCAGCAGGCCGTGGCTGCTGAGCCTGTCCAAAACTGCAGCTAGAGCTTCTTTAGGCGACAGCTCTCCCAATAGTTCCCTGCCGAAATCGGCCTTCAGCTCTGCGTCCTTTGTGCCCAGCCTATCCACCTGCCCGCTGGAGAGGGCCTTTCCTTCCTCTTCCAAGAGAAATTTGAAGGATGATCCTCCGAAGTTGAGAACCAAGATCTGCATTTATTCACCTCCTCAAAGGCTGCTGCCAAGCGGTGCAGTTAGTTGTCTGTAGATGGGAATTTCCCGCTCTTTTAAGTACTGGTACAGATCAGGCAAATCCCAGCTGTCCAGGGGACCGAAGAGAATGGGAACCCGCTCCAAGGGATAAAGACGGGTTTTGACGATCTCAGCAAAATCAGGCTGCATCTGAGACAGGCGCAGCTGGCTAACCTCTGTAAGGGGTGCTGCAAGGGCTGCCAAAAGCGCTCCCCTGCCCCTGCCTGCCAGCACCAGCTTTTCCCTGCCTGCGCGTCCGCGCAGGTACTCTGCTCCCCTCAAGACGTCTGCAACCTGCAGCCCGACAAGCGAGGTTCCCAGCATTTGGGCATCGCAGCTGAGGCGGAATTCAGTTTCGAAGAAATGATGAGGCTGTCCTTTTATAGAATTAATAACACGAGGGGAGACTGCTCCCCGCCCCCTGGGATCGAAAAGGAAGACCTGCCGCTTCTCTGCAAGCAGTGAAGCGATGAGCTCCCAGGAGCGCTCTGTTTCCGCTGTTCCGTCCTCCAAAAGGAGCAGCACAGGATCCTCTGCAGGCTCAGTTGGGGTGAACAGAAGTCCGCTCACCAAAATCCCAGGCTCGCTCCAGAAGAAGATCTTCTCGCGCTTGATGCCGTCTGCGATTTCATTATTCGCGATCACTCTGGGATAGGTAGGCCCGGACAATTTGGGAAGGCCTAAAGTTTTCTCCAATAGTCCCGGGGTGAAGTCTTTGTGCTGGACTTTCCCAAGTTCTTCCAGGATAATGTCGTGGATTGTCGCAGCTTCTGGGAAATCTCCCAGCACCTGCCCTGATTCTGTGCAGTAGAGCTCTTGAGGATCCCGAGTTTTCGGATCCCCTGTTTCGAAATCAGCAGGCAGGCCTAAAAGGTGGACCCGGAACCAGTTCACAGCTGCCTGTCTCAAGAGGGGATGATAGCAGTGGGTGCCCGGCGCCACCTCAAGCTGCAGCTTGTCCTCTGCTCCGTAGAGAGCATAGACTCTGCGGGCCTTCTCCACAGAACGCACTGCCCCTTCAACGTTGAAGAAGTCTGAGTCCACTGCCCCCACCATGGCAGGCCTGGGTGCAAAAGCAGCCAGGAAATCGTCGTGATCCGGCCCATGGGTGATGGCGCCTAAAGTGTTCTGTTCCATATCGTGGGCCTGACCTGTGCCTAAATACGCTTTTCGAGAAGTTATGTATGTGCAGGGGGCAGCAGCTTTGAGGCGGTCGTCGAGAAGCATCATATAACTTGTTTGGGTTCCGCCGCCGCTGTTGCCTGTGATTCCGAGTCTTGTGCTGTCCACTTCAGGCCGGCTGGAAAGGTAATCTAAGGCTCGGATGAGATCCCAGACAAAGTAGCGGGCAATGCTCATCCCTAAAAGGGAACACTTGATCCCTGAATAACTGTGCTCAACTGTTCCCCACCGGACATCTTCCCTGCCGTCCCGCCAGTACTGCAGCCGCTCCCCTTGGCCTTGGGGATCAACAGCCAGCACTGCAAATCCGTTGGCTACCAGATCCAAACAGACCTTTTGATAGACTGGGTAGGCTTTCGCATCTCTCGAATGGCCGCAGGCAAACAAAATGCCTGGCACAGGACCTTCACCTTCGGGAAGGTAGAGGTTGGATGTGACAAAAAAACCTGGTAGGCTTTGGAAGATCACCTTCTCGATTCTGTAGCCTTCTCCCTGGATCACGCCTGTTATTTGCGGTTCCAGCTCACATTTCGAGGTGGGCAGCCCTCCTATGACTTTGAGAAAATGCTCCCGTACCTTTTGCCGGTATCTTTGGCAGTCTTCTATACTATTGAGATTGCTCTTTTCGCAATCGCGCCTGGCAATTGCTTCTTCTGCTTTGCGGCGCAGGTAATCGATGAGCTGGCTTTCCACATCGTGGTAGCCGTCTAAAAAAGGACCAAACTGCATGGTAATCCCTCCGTTTCTCTGCTTTATATATTCAGGCCACAGCTGCTAATTCCTGCCAGCTTCTCCAGGGCTTGTTTCAAAAAGATGTGTTTTTTGCAGTCAGCTTTTTTAAATCCCTCCCCGCGAAATTGCCCCATGATTGACTGTTAAGATTATAGCAAAAATTCTTCTACATTGCTAGCGATTTCTAAGGAGTTTGCCGAAAGGTCTTCGCAGCGGACCCATAGTTTGTCCTGCAATAGCGCTTTTTCTCAAATAATCTATAATCCCTACCCCTATGGCAAAGGCCATGGCTTTTTGGTAGTCCGGATCTTGCAGGAGCTTTTTATCTTCAGGGTTGGTGATAAAACCCATCTCAACCAGACTGCCGGGCATTGCCGCTTCCCGAAGGACAAAGAAATTCCCAGGCAGGATCCGGACCCTTAGGCGGTCTGCTTCCAAAAAACTTCGGAAAACGATCCGATCGATGGCTTGGGACAGGGAAGCTGCCAGCTTCATTCCTTCTTCGGCCTTGGGATGATAAAACACTTCCACACCCCGGCTGTCTGGCCGGTTAGGCCTGGAATTGACGTGGATGCTCACTAAAACGTCTGCGCCGCTTTGATTGATGAGCTTGCGCCTGGCTGCCAGATCCCGGCGGTAGCGGCTGCCTCCCAGGTCGCTGTATTCTTCAAGGGACATATCTTTTTCCCTTGTCATGGCGACCCTCATGCTTTTGCTTTCCAGATATGCTTTCAGCAAAAGGGCCACTTCCAGGTTCAGGTCCTTTTCCAGCAAGCCCTCTCCGTCGTGGGTCCCGCCGTCAATCCCTCCATGGCCTGGGTCTATGACCACACTTTTCTGGGACAAATCCAAAGAACGGACAGCCATCAGCACAGCTGAGGCTTTGTAGATTAACAAAAACCCCATAAGCACAGAGACAAACAAAAGGGGAATAGTATACCTTCCGATGTAAATAACAACTGCCTGAGGCCTCCTGTGCAATCCCCTCACTCTTTCTCCACCCCCACCTGCAAGCTCCTTCCTTTGATGTTTATTCAATTGCGGGGGCGAAGATGAGCACGCTTCTATTGTTGAATAAAAAAAGCCCCCTGCCGAAAAGCAAGAGGCGTGAACTAATTGTTTGTAATCCTGTTTTAAGGTACCTCAAAGACCTGCGGCGAGGGCGTGCGGAAGACCTCAAGGGGCTTTTCTTCTTCCAGGACAGCAAGCTCAAGCTCCCTTTCCTCGCCTGCCTTGAGGGTAACCACAGTTTCGGATAGGTAATGAGAAGCTTGGAATTGTCCGCTGGCCAAAGCGATCTGGTAGGTGCCCGGCAGGACGTAAGCGAAGCTGAAGCTGCCCTCAGCATCTGTAACTGCCCGGCTGACCACCTTCTCGCCTTGGAGGAGCAGGAGCCAAACCCCTCGGGCTTTTGCATCTTCCATCTTCAGCGTTCCACTCAGGCGTGCGCCCTGGACAAGAGGCCAGTCGAAAATGGTTTCCTCACCTTTCTCAAGCCGGACGAAGGTGGAGGTTACTGTTGTCGGCAAAAGGCCCACAGGCAGGTCCCCTTCCCGCAGGAAGAGGGGGTATTCTCCTGGGAGCATGGCGCCGAATTCATAGGAGCCATCCTTGTCAGTTTGGACATACTCGCCAGCAAGCAGAATGCCGCAGCCGGAGATGGCTCTCTCTCCTTGCTGCCAGATCCCGTCGCCGTTTTCGTCCAGGAACACTCTCCCCTTCAGTCTGCCCTTGGTCTTCAGGAATGGGAATGGCGTCCTCAAATTAACGCCATAGCCCACTGTCACTTCCCAGGTAGAGGGCTGATCCTGAGGGAGGTGAAGCTTCCCTTCTATGTGCACTTTCTGCAGCGCAGGAAGTTTTTGGGTGAGCTTGAGCCTGATGGATTGGCCGTCCTGCCTTCGTCCCTGCCACTCAAACTCCCAGTCCCTCTGCAGCTGCCGGTACATAAAGCCCAGTTTCACCTCCAGAAGCTGCTCTCGACTTACAGCAGCAAGCCACCACGAGAAAGGCCGCTTGTAAAAGCCGAAGCGGAGGTAGTCCCGGGGCACGCTCAAGGGCAGCTGGGTGTGGGAATAGTAAAGGTGAGAAGAGGACCAGTATTTGTAGGCAGTTATCTCCCAGCCAGTTTCCTCTACCTTCAGTCCTTCCTCCTGCCGCCTGCCGTAGCCCCACCTCAGGTTCACATTGGTTCTCCCGAAGGGAAGGGCAAGGCCCACAGATGCGTAATCTTCCTGCAGCCTGGCTACCTCAGGCAGGTCTTCTACATTATTATATCTCGTATAGGCAGAAAAAAGGAAAGGACTGCTCTGGCCGCTGAAGCTCAGCCGCCACAAATCCTGATACCTTCCTAAGGTATTGGGGCCTGCCCGCAGCCAGTCCAGAGCCCACAGCGCAGTCGGCCTTCTGCCCTGCCCCCCTAACCTGATCCCCAATTCGGAAGAAGGAACCCGCCAGGCCACAGGCAGCCCGATCTCCGCCCACAAGCGGCCGATCTCGACAGCTGCCTCGGATCTGCCGTAGAACCAGATCTTCTGTTCCTCTTCCATGAGGAAGGTCAGGCTGCTGCCGCCTTTGCGGTAGGCAAAGTAGCTGGCTAGATCAGGACTCCAGAACAAGCTCGATGTTTTTTCGCTCTGCTGCACTGCAAACAGAATTCCAGGATCTCTCACAGGCTGCTGCAGGGTGTTGCCTGCATAGTCTGTATGGCCAAGGCTCAAGGTCCAGGGGTGCTTTTTCCAGCTGAACAGACCCCGCCCTGCATTTTCCGGGCCGTATAGCTGCAGATCCAAGTGAACGCCGCCCCCTGGCCAGCTGCTGTCCCCCCAAAAGCTTCCCTGCCATCTGAAAGCTCCGTCCTCTGTCCAGGTCCCCTCGATCTCCAGTCTGCTGAGGAGATCTGGCGTTAAGCGGGTGCTGCCAGCAGAGGAAAGGACAACCAAAGGCAGCCTCAACCGCTCAAAAACTTCCGTACTGTCTTGTTCCCCCACTTCCAAGACCAGCCAGGTACTGCCTGGGACGGCTGTTTCCAAGGCTTGGATCACAACAGCACCGTGGTGCCTTTGTCCCTGCTCCAGGCGGGGCAGCCGGACTGGCTGTGCGGCAAATCCCCGGGGCAGGCGGACCCGCAGCCAAAAGGCTGTTGAATAGTTGCTTGTGTTCTCTAAGGTAAAGGGCAGGACCAGCCTCTCCCCGCGGGCTACAGTCAAGTCCGTGCGTCCCAAAGTCAGGATAGCGCCCCTCTGCTTTTCCACAAGCACAGTGACAACAGCCTGAACCTCCTCAGCTTCGCTTCTCGCTGTAAAGATGATGTGGTGCTGCCCGTCTGCCGCTGCACCGGAAGGCACTTGGACTGTGATGGGAACTAAAAGCTCCTCCCCAGCGGCAATGGTTCTGGCCTCCGGCAGGCTCAAAAGCTGCCAAAAAGGCGGCAGCTCTACTGTAAAATCTACAGCCAAATCGCTTGTGCCTGTGTTTCTTACAGTAAAACCCACAGTGATAAAGCTTCTGGGATCTGCGCTTCTGTGTGCAGGTCCTGTGACTTCCAGCTGGCCAGCCCAGGCCACGGTCCCCAAGGAGAACAGACATAATAATAAAATGCTCAGTTTTTTCATCATCAATCTCCTTGTGAAGCTCAATCTGAAGTTAGGGTATAAATCAAAGTTATCCCATAGTAATCAGGTGGATCCAACCACGAAAGCTTGATGCGATAATCCACATCCAGCTGGATTGTGCCGGCCTCTCCCTCGGCAACAAGCTCATCGGAAGTGCTCAGTTCCTGAAAAGGGGAATCAGAGCGCCACAAAAGGTCCGTATTTGGCTTCATGCTGCCTCCAGGTGTGGTGCGCTGAAGTAATCCTGGTTTGTTCTTACGTACAGCTTCCACGTTCCTTCTGCAGTGACGGTGAGCCTGTTTGCAGCGGGATAATCCAGGTAGCCGCGGTCTAGATCCGCTGCTGTTGCTTGCGCAGTGGTAAAGTTGGATTCTACAGTTAAAGAACCTGCAGCGCTGGCCTGCCACGCCAGCAGAACAAACAAAACAACAAGCAGGCGAACTTTATTTCCCACTGGCTTCCCCCCTTATTTCAAAGGGGGCTTCTGCTGCTAAAAGCGTCTGCCCACCATAGTCCAGCACTGCAAGCAACAAATACTTGCCAGCAGCTGGCACGGATACCTGGCCGCTGATGCTGCGCTTTGCTTTCGGCAGAATGGAAAAGGGTTGCAATGATACTTTCTCCAGCACCTCTCCATCCAAAGTGCGCACCTCAAGCCTTCCTTTGTAGCTCAGGTGCACATTGCCGTAATTTTCCAATTGGATAGATACAGGAATCTTTCCATCCCTGGGATTTTCCAGAGAGCAGCCTGTGATTTTCGTGCCAGGTTCCTCAGTTCCTCGGGCGACAACGTAGATCTTTATCCCGTAGCGCAGAAGGGCTCTGATGCTGATGTTCATTTTGTCCCCTTCTGCCTGAGGCGGTGCAGGGAGACTGCCTCCTTCCACAAAGAGCATGGCAGTTCTGCTGCCCCGCTGATCGTGAGGAACCTGAACCTCCAGGATCAGCTTGCCTGATTGTTTGGGCTCCAGCACGATTGTGGATTCTGCAAGTTTTAGCTGTCCTGCTGCAGAGTTTGGCAGAGTGCCTGCAGGATAAAAAAGCTGGGTTCCATCTTCTGCACGCTCCCAATCTTCCAGATAAACCCGCACTGCAGCAGGCTGAGGATCCGGGTTATATAGAGGGATCTCAATCTGCCCTTTTTCCCCAGGTATGAGGCTGATTATCCGATCTTCAATGGAACAGTGCACGAGACCAAAAGCAGTACTGGCAAAACACAGCCATAGGCAAATTGCGCGAAAAGTAAACTTCAAAGTCCCCCTCCTTCCCTTGGCGAAAAACGGGGCTGAGAAGCAAGCTTCTCCGGCAGTAAGCCCCTTTTGAAACCTTTTCGGTTAGCTGTCCTTGGTTAAGGTATACTCCTGGACGATGCTGTATGCACCGGGAACATCTTTTGCCCAGTCGAGTTTCACTCGATAATTAAGGGTGACAACTGTGCCGCCTGTGGGGCCGCCTGAAATAACATCAGTAACATTACTATTGCTGCAGCTTTGGAAATCCCCCTGCCCTTCCAGCTTCCACTCGTAATGGCTAACAGCTTTCTCCACGCCCTCAGGCCAGGACCAATCTTTTGTCTTCATTGAAAGCTTCCAGGGCACGTTGCTTTTCACAGTGAGGCTGGCTGTAGCTGTTTCTGTGTAGCTGGCATTAAATTGATCTACGCCAGGGGTGGGAATGACTATATACTCGTCGTTTATGATCAGCTCCTGGGTGTCCACTACAAGCAGTTCCACATCACTTTGTCCTGTTTCATCGGCAAAAACGATCACGGAAAAAGCCAAACAAAATAATGCTGCAAATAAACAAGCCCTTTTCACACTCTTTCCCCCTCTTAATTTTCTCCCGCTGAAGACTGCCGTGCTTCAGCTTGTTGTTGAAATCAATCAAAATATACAGCATTGCCTGAAAAAATACATCACCCTAAAGGGTGAGACAATAAAAAATCACCCCCAACTTAAGTAGGGGTGATGGAGTCTACAGCAGAAGAAAAAGTCTCTAAAGCAGCTCTAATTCCTCAGCCCGCTTTACAGCCTGCACTCTCCTAGTTACCTGCAGCTTGCTGTAGATGCTTTTGAGGTGGGTTTTGACAGTATTAATAGACATGTCCAGCTTGTCGGTGATTTCTTTGTTGGAAAGTCCTGCTGCCATCATCCTCAGCACCTCAAGCTCCCTTTCGGTAAGGGGCTCCACCAGGGGAGAGGAAGAGGTGTCATCATGTTCTAAGAAGGCCTGAAACTCTTTAGTGTTGAGCAGGCGAACGGTCAGCAGCTTCAGCAGTTCTATCCGTTCTTCCGTAAAGATGTCTGTCAGCATGGTGTTTTCAAGGTACAATACGCCCAGAGGAATGCCCTGCAGCTCCAGAGGCAGGCAAAGAATGCAGCCTGCTGCCTTTGCCAGATAAGGATCCTTGGCAAAGATGCCTGGCTGCGCTGTATCATTTAAAACAACTGCCTCGTGGGTCCGGGCAGAGTAAAACACTACCGCCTCAGACAGTTTGTGCTCTGCCACAGGTTCGCCCTTTACAGCCCTCCCACAGCTGCTGTCTGTCTCAAGGGCTGCTTCAACAAACAATTCATTATCCTTTTCCATGATAAAGAAGCCTCTGTTTGCACATGCGACTTCTGCGGCGATCTCCAGGAAAACCGCAGCAAGTTTTGCGGGATCTGCCTGGGCAATTATTTCTACGGCTTTGTCTAGCTTGCACAGCTCGAGACCATTGGCTGCAGCCATCTGGCTGGCTGAGAAAAACAGCTGCCTCCAAATCTGGGCTGTGTCGAGAGCTTTCTCCGCATCTGCAGCGATCAGATCTGGATACTCCTCCTGCAGGCTCTGCGCTTTTGCAGCTGCTCCCCAGGCCGTGTACAGCCTGTAGGCGTCGGTGAGGTAGACACGTGCGATCCTGCCTCTGCCCCCTTGGGCGTAATATTTTCCAGCCAGTTCGCAGGCTAAGGCTTCGTTTTGGAGGAAGCCGCCCTCCCTGGCAGAAGCAATTGCATCATCGTACAATTTCTCAGCCTGTTCCCTTCGGCCTGCAAGTCTTGCCCTTTCCGCCTCAACAAGCAGGTATTTATGTGAAAAATTTGCCGGACAGCTCAATGCCCATTTTTTCATCTGCCGCTGGTTTTTCGCAAGCTCCCTGCCCAACCTGCGCTGCTCTTTGCGCGTCGCTTTTTCATAACAGGCAGCAGCCACCAGGGAGTGGTAGAAATTGCAGTCAGAAGAGAGCAGAAAGCCCATCACAACGTCTAAAAGGGGTTTGATTTCCTCCATTATGGCGAGAGCCTGCCTGTATTCACCAGTTAAGTATAAGAACTGCATTCTGGTGAAAAGATATGTAATCTGGGAGGCCTTGTCCATTTTCCCGGCTTGGTAAAGCTCTTCAAGTACAGTTGATGAAGAGGCCTCGCCTTTCAATTTGGCAGCCATCCTCCCGTAAATTGCAATGTTAAGTTCCAAGTTTTCGTGCTGGACTTTTTTGGTGAATTTTTTGCATTTCTCAACTTCAGCCAGGACTTCCTCAAGGGGTACGCCCATCAGGTATTTGTTTTCCAGGAGCACTACGTGTGCATAGCCGCCGATGAGCACATTTCCCGCTTCAAGAGCACAGGCTGCAGCCCTCTGCAGATAAACAAGCCCTTCTTTGGCAGGGGCAGTCCAGTGTAAAATCAAAGCTCCTATTGTGAAATAGACTATGCAGCTTGAGGGACTGTTGCCGTACTTTTCAGCAAGGGCTTCCCCCACCCCTGCCAGTTCGCAGCCTTTGGCGAAATTGCCGAGGACGCTGCCTTCAAGGATGCTGTAGCCTAAAAAGCCGATGGACGCTACCTCTGCAACTCCATGTTTTAATGCAAAGTTGCCGGACTTTACGATCATCAAAGCGTATAAATCGGGGTGGCTCGTGCAGGTGGCGAGAATGAACTCCACGAAAAGCTGGGCTGCCTTTTTCTGAAGGGAGTCCTGCACCTCCGGCAGGTTAAGCAAATCGCCGCTTTTCTTATTGCGGATCAGCCACTTATAAACTGCAAGTTCCCTCATGTGATGGAAAAGGCTTGGCCTGAGAGGGAGCTTATAGCCGAAAAGTTTGAGGGTGTCAAGCCCAACCTGTACAGCTTCAGTATGTTTTCCGCCCCCTGAATACAGCCTCATCCTGGTTATGCCAAGCTCTGCTTTCTCAAATGCTGTTCTTGCCCGCTTTTCCACCTCAAGGAACTGCTTTTCGGCCTCAGCTTCATTGCCCAGCATATATTCGCAGGCTGCCCTTTGGAGATGAAGAGCGAAGCACAGCTGGTAGTCCCTCTGCCAGCCGCCTTCTCCCAACAGCTCAACGCCAGCTGCAAGGCAATTGAGGGCAGAGTTGTAGTCAGCAGAGGCTTTGGCTTTTATCCCTGCCTTGAAGTTTAACCTTGCCAGCTGCAGCCGCTCCCCTGGATCCGCGATTAGCTCCAGACTCCGATTTATATGGTCTAATACAAAGGGAAGCTGCTCGTCCAAGCTGTCCTCAGCAGACTGCTGGAGAATCATCCTTCCCATCTCCAGGTGAATCTGTTTTGCTTCCTGTTCTGAAAGCAGGGAATGTACTGCCTGTTCGATTCTGTCGTGCAGAAACTCATTTTGGTTGCCTGCCACCTGTGAAATCAGTCCCTCTCTCAAGGCAGGGGTCAAGCATTTCTGCACCTCGGGCATGGTCTTCCTGCAGACGGCAGCGAGGATTTGCAAATCAAAGGTGCTCCCCATACAGGATGCCGTTTTCAAGATCTCAAGGGTTTGGCGGGGCAGCTTCTGCAATCTCCAAAGAAGCAGATCCAAAACATCGGCAGGCATCTGAAGTCTGTAGATCGCATCCGGTTTCCAGGTCCAGCCTCCTTTGGCGCTGTCGAAGAAGATGATTTTTTCATCTTCCATGGTCTTCAGCATCTGGCCTAGAAAAAAGGGATTCCCGGAGGTTTTACGATACACGCTCTCTGCAAGCAGGCTCACCTTCTCTGGTGAACAATGCAGGGTTTCAGCCAAATACGCTGTCACTTCTTTCCGATTGAGAGGATAAAGGTACAGCTCTTGGACTGGCAGAGCCGCTTTTCGGAGCTCTGCAGCCATTGCGTGTAAAGGGTGGCGCGGGGTGATTTCGTTATCCCTGTACGCGCAGACGATAAGGAGATATTTCAAATTGGTGTAAGCGGATAGCTTCGCCAAGAGCCTCAAGGCAGGCGCATTAGCCCACTGCAGGTCATCCAAAAATAAGACCAAGGGTTTTTTTCTGCTGGCAAAGACTGCGAGGAATTTCTCTAAAACCAACAAAAAACGGTTCTGCGCCTCTTGAGGCCGCAGTGCCTCCACTTGCGGCTGAGCTCCGACAATCAGCTCCAGCTCCGGGATCAGTTCTGTGAGGATGGCACCACTGCTGCCCAAAGCCCTGAGAATTTCTTCCTTCCAAAGGGCCAGGCTTTTACTACTTTCTGTGATCAGCTGTCTTATAACCATCCGCAGGGCTGCAGCAAAAGCTGAATAAGGTATGTTCTTCCGCAGTTGGTCATATTTACCGTATCCCCAATAGCCCTTCTCCATGGCACAAGGCTTGAGGACATCGCTGGCAAGCTTTGTTTTGCCGATCCCTGCACTGCCGCTGAGCAGAATAAACCCGCCTTATCCCCTGCAGGCCCGCTGAAAAGAGGCTTTGAGAATTTCCGCTTCTTCTGTCCTCCCGAACAGCTTGTCCGGCAGCTGAAAATAGGGGGAGATCTCCTGCTCTCCTGGGGTAAGCTGAATGCTTCCCGTCTCCTGCCACTGCAGTCTGCAGTCTGTCAAGTCCCTCAGCAGCCCCAAAGCTGTTTGATAGCGATGGCTGGGGTTTTTAGCCAACAGCTTCATGACGAGTTCAGCTAAAGCCGGGGGCAAACTGGGATTGAGTTGAACTGGACTTTGCGGCTGCTTTGTGGTGTGAACTTGAAGCCAGCCGGCAGGGCCGTCAGCTTTCAGGGGGAGCTGTCCTGTTAACAGCTCATAAAAGATTACTCCCAAAGAATAATAATCGCTGCGGTAATCGCTTCTGCCCAAACCCAATTTTTCCGGTGCTGCGTACTTGAGGCTTTCCTCTCTTTCAGGGAAAACAAATTCCTTTTCAAAGCCGATGATTTGCACCTTTGCTGTGCCGGGGTGGATAAAGATGTTCTCAGGCCTCAAATCTCCGTGGATAATCATTTTCTGCTGCAGCTTGTCCAGGATCTGTGCCAGCTGAATGGCAAGGTCAAAAAAAAGTGGAAGCCCGACCACGCCAATGGTGTATTCCCGCAAGGGAATGAAACCCAGATCTTCCAGGACCATGGCCAGGGTCTTGCCGGATCGCTCCAGGCTCACGGGTTTGAATACGCCTTCCACGTCCAGATCCCGAAGCAGTTCGTATTCGTAGATGAGCTTTGACACAGCAAAAGCGTTATTCTGCTGTTTAAGAGTTTTGATGAGTACAGGCAGTTCTCCGCATGATGAACAGCCCTTATAAATAATCTGCTGGCCATCTTCCAGGAGCTTTTCTCTGATCAGATAATTCTGCAGCTCGATCATGGCACTGCCCTCACATCTCAGCTTAACTAATCTAAACAGTCTTTATCTTCAGTATATCATTCTTGGCCTCAACAAACAACTAGCAGAAGCCCTTCTTTCCAATAAAAAAACCCCGCGCTGCGGGGTATGTTTCAAACAGCGCCTCCCTGTGAGAGGCGTTCAAGTATTATTGAATGTAAAACCTGGTTTCAATCAACCAAGCCATAGGTTGCCTTGATCTGCTGGACGAACAGGATCCCTTTTCCTGGTTCATCGATTTTCAGCTTTTCCCTTATGGATTGGACAATGCCGGAGGTGAGCTCTTCTTTCGCCAAAATCATCACTATATCTTTTTCAGGCTCTATGGTCATGGAGAACAATTTACTTGTCTCATGAATCCCTGCTCCTCTGGCATTAATGATGGTTCCGCCTTTGGAGCCGGCAGCAACGGCTGCATCAATTACAGCTTCTGCATTGCCCTTTTCTACGATTGTAAATATAGCATTATACATCCCATTTTCACCTCTCGCTTCAACAGTCTTCTGATCAGCAAGACCTCTAGCACCCAGCAGCTTTGCAATGCTGGTTGAAAAGGCAATGCCGTGATTGGGTTTCTCAAACTGAAACTTTTTGTTCAAAGCTTCAAGGATTTGCCTCTCTTGGCTGGTTTCAGTAATCAGAAGCACGATCTCTTTTCGGACATCATTTAGGGCAAGAAGCTTCAGCCAATAATTGTCTACTGTGCCCTTGCCGAAAAAAATCGTACCGCCCCGGACGCCGTTGTCTCTGGCAACTTTCAGGACCTTACTCCCCAAACCGTAGTTTACGATCACCCACAGCAGATCATATTCAGGAGCCATGTTACTCTCCACTTGTTTCTCCGCCTCCTTTGGCAGCTTTCAGCTTGAAGATCAAACCCAATGCCTGCACGGCAATCAAGGGCGTCATAGCTACCGTAGCAATTACTCCAAAGCCGTCGATCAGCACGTTGGCACCTTCGATTGCCTGAGCAACACCCTGGGCAAAAGCCAGCACAAATGTTGCTGTCATGGGACCAGAGGCAACACCACCTGAATCAAAGGCAATGCCGACAAACAAATTGGGTACGTAATACGCCATAGTTATTGAAATGATATATCCTGGAAGTAAATAATACCACAACTGGATGTGGGGAACAAGTATTCTAATCATGGACAAGACCACAGCAGCTGCAACTCCAATGGCTAATGTGGTTACGATCACAGGCCTTTTCAGATAACCGCTGGTTACGGTTTCAATTTGCTCGGTGAGAACATAGACTGCCGGCTCTGCCAAAATGACAGCAAGCCCCAGGATGAAGCCGATGAATATCACAAGCCCACTGCCGTTTAGCACAGCAAGATTATAGCCAACTTTCGTTGCTACAGCCATAAATCCGGCATTGACCCCTGTTAAAAACAATGACAACCCAACGAAAGTAAAGAGGAGGCCGATGAGGATTCTGTTGAACTTTCTGCGGGAAAGTTTGAACGTGGTATGGTTGAAGATGCAAAACAGGACAAGCAGGGGAACCAGAGTCAGCAGAACCTCCACAGCCACCACTGGAAGTTCCTTGAGAAATGGTTGTAAGACTGAGGTTGTTTCTGTGAGCACGCTCTCTACACTTCCTGACAGCTCGCCAGCCCGGGCAAAAAAGTTCATCACAAGGACACTTAAAATAGCACCTGGGGCGATCAAGCCAACCAAACCGAAACTGTCTTCTCCAGCGGCCTTGCCCGCTTTAAGGGACGACACACCCAGAGCCAAAGCCAGCATGAAAGGCACTATTATAGCGCCTGTAACGGAAGCTGCACCGTCAAAGGCAATTGCTAAAAATTCAGAGGTGGAAAACAAGCTGAACAAAAAAACCAAACCGAAAGCTCCAGTTAGAACCCAACGCAGGGGAACGTTTGTAACGATCCGGAGGAGTCCCAAGGCAACCACCAGGGCAACTCCCACAGAAACCGCCAGCACTATGCCCATTCTAGGGAGAACGCCTCCAGTTACAGCTTCAACTTGCCCGCCAAGAATGTGGAGAACCGGCTCGGCAAAGGAGATCATAAAACCCAGAACCAAGCCAGATACAATAACGATCCATATTTTGTTGCTCTTGGCAATTGCCTGGCCCATCTGAGCTCCCATGGGACTGATCCCAACATCAGCACCAACCAGAAAAATCCCAAAACCGACGATGATCAAAGCTGCGCCCAAAAGAAATCTCCCTACTTCCAGTGAAGTCAGAGGAGAAACTGTGAAATGCAGGATTAAAACGATGACTGTAATCGGGAAAACTGCCATGATCACATCACGAAACTTTTCGGCCAAAATGTTCAAGTATCATCACTTCCTTAGCTGGTACAATCCTTACTAGTGTTCCTGGAACACAAGATGTTTTTTCATCTCCTAAACCATTAGGTTTAGACCGAAATCGTCCTCAAAGGAGCTTTTTCATCACCTCCAGTATGCTGATCTTCAAAGAATGAAAAGCAGCCTTACTCAGTTGCAGCCGCTTTTTTAGCACTGTCTTTTCTATTATGCCATAGTTTGATCGATATTGCCAGCCAAAGCAGTTTTACAAGTGCCTTGCTCGAAAGCTGCTGTCCTTTGGAGGATACTTGCAGTCTTATCCAATATAAAACAACAGGGCTGCCGAGGCAGCCCTAAGTCAGTGAATGGTTATAGGTTTCGAAAGGAGGGAGATCTTCAATTCTATCTTCTCGCCCTGAGGAATGGTAAGCATCCTTTGGTATGTTTGGTATCCTTCTTTCCTCACCAATAGCATGTAGCGGCCTGGCTCCACGAGGGCAAACTCAAAGCGGCCGTCTTGCCCTGTCTTCGTCTTGTATTCTCCAAATTCGCCGCTGAGAGTCACCTCTGCCCCTGAGATGGGTACTGTGGGGATGCTGCTGTCATCTCTGATTAGGGAGAATCTCCTCTCTGCCCCATAAACCACTCCTACTACCACAGATGGCTCCTGCTTTGCAGGCCTGAGGAGGAAATTCACCTGCAGCTGTTGTCCTGGTTTTAGATCTACAAGCTCTTGCTTGGTGAAGTATTCTGGGTGTTGTGCTTCAAGCAGATATCGGCCTTGAGGCAGGACTACGTTGTAGTAGCCCCGGCTGTCTGTGATCACAACACGCGCTTTCTCAGCATAATCTTCTAGGCCGGTTATCTGAATTCTAGCGAAGGCAATAGGATTTCCAGTCTTCATGTCTTTCACTTGGCCGAAAATCCTCGCTTCCCTTGCTGGCAAAGGTTCCAATAAAACCCTCAGCTCCAGAGTTTCTCCTGCTTTGAGCTGTACTTTCTCCTGCCAGGGTTTGAAGCCTGCTTTTGTGACGCTCAATAGGCCCCAACCTGCAGGGATGCCGAAAAATTGAAAAACGCCGAGATCGTCTGTGACCGTTTCCCAGCTGCGCTGATTGTCCATGGTCAGAACCACCCTGGCTCCAGGAACTGGCAGCCCGATACGGGCATCCAGCCGTCCCCTGCTCTCCACCCGGCCGTGGACGAAGGCAGGCGGAAGGTTTTTTGGAACCAGTTTGAAAGCGAGGGAGATTATTTCGCCTGATTTGACTTCAACTTGTTCAACATGTTCTTGGTATTTCATGTGCCTTGCAGTGATCAAATATTGGCCAGGAGGCAGCGATAGCCGCCAATATCCTTTAGCGCCTGTAAATGTCCTGGGGGCTCTGAACTCAACGCTTTCCCGCAGGGGCTGGGCTGTCACTTCCACCTGCCAGATGCCCTCTCCAGTTTCAGCATCCAGGATCTGCCCGATCAAAACACCTGGCTCCGGCGGCAGCGGCTCTAAAATGATTTTAAACTCTTGTTGTCTGCCGGCCTCCACCTCCACCTGCTGAAGTTTATAACCAGCTTTTCGGACCACAAGCACCCCTAGACCTTTGGGTACAGATTGGAAATGGAAGTAGCCGGCCTCATCGGTTTCTGCTGCAAACCTGTCTTCGCTGTAGAGCAAAAGCACCTGAGCGCCAGCTACACCCTCTCCAGCCTGATCCAACACCCAGCCGGAAAGCTGTTCTTTTTCGGTGATACCAGCTGCACTGGCTATCCCAATTGCCAGCATCAGCACACAAAGCACAGACCAGATAAATCTCCTTCGCATAACAACACCTCCTTGACTATAATTATACCAAATATCGGAAAAATCATACATATTCTTCTCGAAAAAAGTCTGCCCGGACCTGAAACTCCCATTTAAACCCAAAAAGCCCACGGGTAAATTCGCGGGCTTTAGCCATTTTTATTAAACTGTAGAGCAAGTTGCCATCCCCATCAGCTAAAATGCTTATCGAAAGCGAAGGCCTCTTTGATTCCCAAACGTTTGCAAATGCTCCAGCTGGTGCAGTCCGTGAAGGAGATTTTTTGGTCTTGATATTTAATAAAAAGCTTCCAAGATTCCTCAGCTATCCTTTCGTTCACCCATTCCACATGAAGCAAGTTCAATCTCTGCGCTTCATCAATCACTTCTTTGGCTGCACTGGCAATTTGAAGTCCAGCGTCACAGCGCAGGCGAGTATATGTTTCGTCTAATACATAGTCGCTTGTCACAAGGGGCATCTGCTGCAGGCTAAGCTTCTGATAATATGCTTTAGCAGTTTTGTGGCAGCGGTCGTTTTGAATAATCAGCGCTAGCCAGCCACTTGTATCAACGAAAACAGCCCTCACCTATCTTCCTCCCTGTACAAATATTCATCATGGTTTTCGGCAATGTCTGTATGTGCAGCTCTGCCTAAACCCACTAATTTGGCAAGGGGATCTGCACCTTTTGACCTATCCTTTTCCCTCGCTAAATAATCATCCAAAGCCTTTCGGATCAAGCTTGCCTCACTCACCCCTTTCATCACGGACAAAGCTTTTAGGGCTTCATCCTGTTCCGGGGTTAAATAGATTTGCTTGCGGACTTTCTTCTCCACAGACATCACCTATCTCAATCTTTTGTAGTATGCTCCCTAGATCTACGTTTTTCATAGACTTTCATAGTGCGCATACTCCTTCTTAGCGTATATAA
>LFTB01000122.1 GCA_001512905.1 Clostridia bacterium DTU084
GGGGTTCTGGGGAGTCCTATCGGGACAGCAAGCTGGCCAACAAGTTCGGCCTCTACAGCAAGCATTCCTGTAATCTTGTGATTTGAGATTTGAAAAATAAAATGCCTCCTGGTATAAATTGGTTAAGGAACCATATTTAACCAAGGAGGCAAAGCTAATGAACAATGTTGAAAAGAAGCAGTTGGCTTATGGTGATGTTTTAGTTGTTGGTATTGATATTGCCAAAAAGGTACACTGGGCACGTGTGTTAGAACCTATGGGAGTAGACGTAATTAAGCCTTTCAAGTTTCATAATACCAGAGAAGGTTTCGTACGTCTAGAGTCAAAAATCAATGAAGCTCGGAATAAAACGGGAATACAGCGAGTTATTGTTGGCATGGAGCCTACAGGTCATTATTGGAAGCCTTTAGCCTATTATCTTAAGGAACGAGAGTATTCAGTAGTTATAGTAAATCCTCACCATGTCAAAAAAAGCAAGGAATTAGTAGATAATAGCCAGACCAAAAGCGATCGTAAAGATGCTGGTATTATCGCAGATTTAGTAAAGTCGGGAAGGTTTCTTAACTGTCTTTTGCCAACTGGCATTTATGCTGAACTACGCAATCTGTCTACAGCTAGGATTCAAGCAAGAAAAATCTTCAATGGTGCTCTTGCCCAATTGCAGGCCATTATAGATCAGTTTTTCCCCGAATACACCCAGGTCTTCAAAAATGTTCTTGGTAAGGCCTCTACATGGGTTTTGAGACACTATCCTTTTCCAAAGAATATATTGTCTTTAACTGAAAAAGAACTGGCTATAAAATTAAAACAAGCAAGCAATAACAGAGTTGGCTTGAAAAGGGCCAAACAACTGCAAAATGTAGCTAAGGAATCCGTCGGAATAAAAGAGGGTTTGGAAGGTGCGCATCTGAAGCTGATGACAATAATGGACAGATTAGAATACGCTGCATCTGAGATTTCGAAAATAGAGGCTGCTTTAGAAAGAACTCTCGAGAAAACAGGTCTGGCAAAATATCTACTTAGCATTCCGGGGATTGGCGTAATAACGGCTGCTTGGTTTTTAGCCGAGGTTGGTGATTTATCTAAGTTTGATGATTGGCGACAGATAAGGAAGCTAGCGGGATTGAACCTGGTAGAAAATAGTTCGGGTATGAGGATAGGTTCAAAGAAGATATCTAAGCGGGGGCGCCCTGGATTAAGAAATGTATTGTATCTTGCCAGCCTTGTATTGGTGGCTAAGAACGCTGAATTCAAGGCTTTATATAATTATTTCAAGACTCGTGCAGAAAATCCGCTTAAAAAGAAGCAGGCACTTATTGCAATCTCTATGAAGCTTATAAGAGTTATCTTTGCTTTGGTAAAGAATAGAACTTTATATGATCCTGCCAAAGTTTTTGGTGAATACCGAGCTGCTCAATTACAACAAGCTGCATAAAAAGCCATAAAGTTTGGGTGGGTAAGGCATAAACCTCCATTAGGGCATGACCCTGCAATAAAGTATTTGCCTGCCTACCCAGCCCTTGCAGAGG
>LFTB01000032.1:0-397 GCA_001512905.1 Clostridia bacterium DTU084
GTTGACAACATCAAGCTGGGCACAATTTCTGCCCGAGGATTTTACGCCTTCAAAGATTCCGAGGAATACAATGTGTTGGGTGTAAACTTCAAAGGCGCATTCGATGACATTAATCTGGATGCCACCTTTGTGAAGCTTGGCGAGCCTGTTGCCTACGACATTTCAGCTTCACTCTCGCCAGTGAAGGATCTGAACCTTTCCGGCCAGTTCATCAGCGACGGCAAGGCAGAAGAAGGCTGGTACAAGTTTGCCGTTTCTTACACAGGCATTCCCAATTGGCAGTTAGGAGCAGCCTATCGTGACTTCTCCACACCTCTTGTTTTACAATTTCGCGATACAACTCCTTCAGTTGTGGACGGCTCATTTGTAGTGCCCAACCCCTACGATTTGAACAAGG
>LFTB01000032.1:414-893 GCA_001512905.1 Clostridia bacterium DTU084
GGGCATGATCCTTAATGCTGCTACAAATTACGCAGGCTATAACTTCAGCGGCGAGTATGACTACGCCTGGAGGACAACTGCTGTCACTGCAGCAAAAGACAACTGGTCTGCAAAGCTGAAGCTCTTCTACCCGCGTGAAGGCGAAGGCTTTGGCGACGAAGTTGAGAGCTTGGTAGTGCTCCGCGGCAAAACCACCGCTGACGTTGCCCTCTTGAAGAACGTAGAGTTCGAGGGCGTTGCCGAGTTCGGCAAAGAGGCTGTCTACGGCGGCAGCGCAACCTACAAGGCACCTATTGGCCTCAAGGTTGTGGCTGAGTACTACAGCGATAACCTGAAAGACGACGACGGCTTAGGCTGGATCCAGGAGAAGGGGCTTGTTATCAAAGCAGGCTTCGCTGTTGACTTCTAAATCAGCCGACAGCTGAAAAGTCCTCAGTTTTTAGAGGATTCGTCTTTGGGAATTTGGTCTTGATAAACAT
>LFTB01000134.1:0-16515 GCA_001512905.1 Clostridia bacterium DTU084
CCACTGCCAAGCCCACAGCGGACTTTCACCGCCAAGCTATCGCCCATGCCGGGCGCACGAAATGTAAAAGGGCTCTGTACTGCACAGAGCCCTTTTAAGATCAGACATTGAATCGAAAGCTCATGACGTCCCCATCTTGGACGATGTATTCTTTGCCCTCGAGGCGAAACAGTCCCGCCTGTCTCAGGTTGGCAATGGTTTTGTGTTCCCGCAGGTCTTCGTAGTGGAACACTTCGGCTCGGATGAAGCCTCTTGCAATATCAGAGTGGATTTTGCCTGCAGCATCCTGGGCATTGGTGCCGCGGCGGATGGTCCAGGCTTTCACCTCGTCTTCTCCTACTGTGAAATAAGAGATCAGATCCAAACTCTTGTAAGCTGCTTGGGCTACCAGATCTATGCCAGGCTGACTGATCCCTAAATCTGCCAAGAAGATCTCTCGCTCCTCAGAAGGAAGAGCTGCGATCTCAAGTTCCAGCTGAGCACATACTTCCACCTTTGGCCAGAGGTTTTCGGCACATATTTCATCTATCGCTGCGCGGGCAGGGTAGTCTTGGCCAAAGGAGTCTTCTGCCAGATTCACCACAACTACTGCAGGCTTGGCAGAGAGGAGCTCCAGTCCCTCGAGTGCTTTAGCTTCTTCCTCTGTCAGCTCCACAGTTCTGGCGGGTTTTCCTTCCTCCAGGGCTTGAGCCAGTTTCCTCAAGGCAGGTTCTTGATTTTTGTCCGCTGTCTTCTTTTTATTGGCAGCAAGCCTTTCAAGACGCTTTTCAACCAATTCCCAGTCTGCCAGCACAAGCTCCCCGCTCAGCTGATTCAGCTCGCCTACAGGGTTATTTTCTCCTAAGGGGCTTTCGAAAGCTCGCAGCACCAGAAGCAGAGCGTCGCATGGTCGCACCTGATCCAGGAACTCCCTGCCTTTGCCAGCCTCAAAGCCTGGCAGATCTGTAAACTGAATCTGGGCAGGCGATACTTTTTTGGGCTTGTACATCTGGACAAAAAAGTCCAGCCTTGGGTCTGGGACAGAGGCCACTTGGGTGCGGGATTCCCTTTTTGCGCCAAAGCCAACGCCGCCTTCGGCGCCAGTTAAGAGGTTGAAGAGAGTTGATTTACCTGCTCCGGGCAGGCCAACGATTCCACAGGTGAGCAAAGAGTTCACTTCCTTCTTCTGCTAATACGATTTTTATTATATAGAAATTGCAGCTTTAGGGCAACAGGAATTTTGAAGCGATCTTCTCCCATTCCGCAAAAGAATTCAGATAGAGATCTGCGCTGGCTGCGATTTCTGCTTGCTCCCGAGTGGAACTTCCATCGTACACTGCAACCACAGGAAAACCGGCTGCTTTGGCGCTCTTGATGGCATGGAGAGCATCCTCAAAGACCAGGGTTTCCCTTTTCGGGGTTTTCAAGCGGTCCAGCACTTTGAGGAAAAACTCAGGCTGATCTTTTCCCAACCCTGCTTCCCGGCAGGTGAAGATAAACTGAAAGTATTCTATTACCTCTAGTCTTTCCAAGGCTGCTTTGGCAAGGGCATGGTCTGTGGCAGTGGCTATACACATCTTGACCCTGTTTTCAGAGAGCCGCTGGAGAAAGGGAACCACATGGGCTTTGAGGGGCACGCGGAAGCGGTATAGGTCCTCGATCAGACTAATGATCTCTCTGACAATTACCTCTTCCGATTCGGGAAGGGAGCATGTTTTTTTGAGGTAGCTGGCTCCCTGGTCCAGGCTCATGGTTTTAAGGGTTTCGTTTATGTTTTTCGGAGGGGTATAACCTTTTTGCCTCAGATATTCCGCTCCAAGATCCTCCCAGAAGGGCATGGTGTCCAGCAGGGTGCCGTCGAGGTCAAAGATAGCGCCTTTAATCTTCATTTCCCACTACCTCTCGGGCAATCTGCCGAAGCTCTGCTGCAGCTTCGCGAATATTCTCCTGGGCAAAGATGGCTGAAACCACAGCAATTCCGTCGATGCCGCTTCCTTTAAGTTTTCTTGCGTTGTCTTTGTTAATCCCGCCGATGGCCACAACTGGTATTGAAACAGCCTGACAAATTTCCTTGAGGGTCTCGAAGGACACTGCGTCTGCATCCAGCTTGGTGGAGGTAGAGAAGACTGAGCCAACGCCGAGGTAGTCTGCGCCGTTTTCCTCAGCAGCTACGGCCTGCTCCACAGTTTGGGCGGAAACCCCGAGGATTTTGTCTGGACCGATGATTTTCCTCACATCTTTTGCAGCCATGTCCTTTTGTCCCACGTGCACCCCATCTGCACCACAGGCCAGCGCAACGTTTATGTTGTCGTTGATCACGAAAGGGACTTTGTATTTGGCTGCGATTTCCTTTATTTCCAGTGCAAGTTGGAGAAAAGAATCGTCATCGAGATTTTTTTCCCGCAGCTGCAGAAAAGTAGCCCCTCCCTCGAGGGCGTCATGGACTGCATCAGCGAGAGTTCGGCCGCCCAGCCAGGTGCGGTCAGTAACTGCATAGAGAAGAAGGGAGCGCTTATCTAGTTTCAATTTTCATGCCCTCCTTTAGGGTTTTCCAGTCCATTTTGCTGACTGCATCGATGAGGTATGTTCTGTAGGAAGCGGTGCCTCCATCGTTTTTCACCACTTTGTCGTAAGCAAGTTCCCCACATAGCCCGAAAGCGCAGACTGCAGCAGAAGTGGCGTCTAAGAATTTCCCAGGATTTGCAGCACAGTAGGCGGCAATCACTGCCGTCAGCATGCAGCCTGAGCCTGTGATTTTCGCCATCATTTGATGTCCGTTGCGGATGATATAGGCTTTATCTGCATCTGCCACAAGATCAATCGCGCCTGTGATGGCAATTATGGACCCAAGACTTGCGCTTAATTCTTTGGCAAAAGAGATTGCCTCGTCTAGATTCTCCTCAGTTACTGCATCGCTTGCGTCAGCATCTACGCCCCTTGTGGTGCCGCTTCCTTTGGCAACGGTTTTGATCTCTGAAATGTTGCCGCGGATAACAGAGAATTTAACCTCTTCCAAGAGCTTGAAGGTGGTATCTGTGCGCAGCTTGGATGCCCCGGCGCCTACAGGATCCAAAACTACAGGATGGGAAAGCTCGTTTGCTTTTTTGCCAACCTTCAGCATGGCGCTAATTGTTCTTTGGTTTAGGGTGCCGATATTGATTACAAGGCCGTGGCAGATGGCCGTGATTTCCACAGCATCGCTTTCGTCGTCAGCCATAGTTGGCGAGCCGCCGCATGCCAAAAGGACGTTGGCTACATCGTTTACTGTGACGTAATTTGTGATGCAGTGGATTAAGGGGGTTTTCTCCTGCACATTGTTTAAAATGCTTTCGAACATGGTTTGAAACCTCCTCGACATGTGTTTGATTAAAAGGAAAAACAAAAGGGAAGTGCCAACATACAGATACACTTCCCTCCAAGAATCTCCCTGCGTTGGCATTATCCAAATCAGGTTCTGCGGGTCGAAGCTGTACTCGCTTCCTCTCAGCCTGCAACACAAGCTCCCCGGAAAATATTCAATTTTAACTAAACTTTATCACAATCCAGGGGAGGTTGTCAACGGACAGAGAGACAATCAGATCTAGTTTTAAGAAAAAGCTGTGGTTTTTCTGCCACGGCTTTTTTTAGATTAAAAGGCATTTTGTCTGGCAAGTCAGGAAAACCACGGTTTTGACTTAAAATGTAACCCAGTCTAAGATAGATGGCGAAACATAGATGGTTTCTCATCAGACCTATGGTGCCTTGTCAGGCTCTGGACCATGGGACCCTATTTTTCGGCAAACTTGACAAAAACTGGCAAAATGTGTATCATAAATATTGTTAGCACTCACCGCCGACGAGTGCTAACAGAAGCTTCCCGCTCAGATTTTGTTTGCTGCAGCAGACAAAGATTTTATGTATCCATGAGCGGTGATTGCAGGTCGAAAACTAGAATCATTTCTATTTACTTTTTGGCAGGAAACTTTTTATTGCTAATAAATTAAGATGGTAGATGCTGAAAGATTTCGTGCTTCGTTCGTGCTGCTTGGCAACGCGAAAGTAGAAGACGGATCGAGCGGTATATTAAAAATTATCAAGATGGTCAAGAAAATGGTCGGGTTTCGCAGTTGCTCAAGCAGTAACAGCGGAATCCGACCATTTCTTTTATAGGCGCTGATTTGCGCTTGCTGCCAGAAACAAAATCAAAAGGAGGTAGTTGTATGAAGGCTGTTTTTTTAGTTGGCGGTCTGGGAACCAGGCTCAGACCTTTGACGAATAAAACACCAAAACCCTTGGTGCCGGTGATGGGCAAAGCGCTGCTTGAGCACAACATCGACAAGCTGAAATTTAAAGGTGTCGATGAGATCGTTCTGTGTACCTGCTACCGGCCAGAATCTTTTGAGGAGTATTTCTCGGAAAATCCTTCAGCACTGCCCATTAGATTCGTCCAAGAAAAAACACCTTTGGGGACAGGCGGTGCAATAAAAAACGTTGAGGGCTTTATCAGTGATGAACCTTTTCTGATCTTCAATGCCGACATTATCAGCGATGTGGACGTGGCTGAAATGCTGCGTTTCCACGAAGAGAAAGGTGCAGATGTGACAATTGCATCTGTTTATGTTGATGATCCAACTCCGTACGGAGTAATTGAACATGACGAAAATGACTATGCCACAGCATTTAAAGAGAAGCCAAAACCTTCTGAAGTTGTTTCTCACTATATAAACGCAGGCATCTACATTTTCAATCCGGAGATTCTGGAGGAAATTCCAGCTGGCAGACCTGTTTCTGTTGAACGGGAGGTCTTCCCCAGGCTATTAAAAGGTGGAAAGAAACTAGCTGTTTACAAAGAATGCAGCTACTGGCTTGATTTGGGGACTGTTGAGAAATATCTGCAAGTCCACCAGGACATTTTCGCTGGAAAGTATTTGTACGAGCAGTTGGATTTTCGAAATTCTGCTATTATTGGCCTGGAAAACGCGCATGTGCATGCTGAAGCGATTTTAAGAGGTCCCCTTT
The DNA here is from genome assembly GCA_001512905.1 of Clostridia bacterium DTU084. GTDB lineage: Bacteria > Bacillota > DTU084 > DTU084 > DTU084 > DTU084. The sequence continues at coordinate 4,978 of LFTB01000134.1, forward strand.
GGCTTGGTGCAGGCGCACAGATTGAAAAAGGGGCAGTTGTGGGCCCAAATGTGATCGTCGGCGCAAACAGCGTTGTCGGCGAAGACTGTACCATCGAACACAGCATTTTGTGGGAAAGCGTCAAGGTTGAGCCTGCGAGCAGGATCTTCGATTCGGTAATCATGGCAAACTGCCTTGTTGAAGAGGGGTCTACTGTATTCCGCTCTGCTTACTCCGGAGAGGTGCCAAAGGATTACGCAGCAGTCTGAAAAAGGAGGTAATAAGGTGGACAAAGTCAAAGTTGCTTTTCTCAGTACCTATCCGCCGCGGGAGTGCGGCATTGCAACGTTTACCCAGGATCTTTTGAGAGAATTGAATAAAACTAAAACGGTTGAAGCAGGTGTTGTTGCCCTCAGCGACAGAGAATACGATTACGGCCGGGAAGTACTGTTTGAGATCCGGCAGCAGGACAGACGGGATTACGCAGCTGCAGCAGAAAAGCTCAACGGGTTCGATTTGGATTTATTGGTAGTGGAGCACGAGTACGGCATTTATGGCGGCGAATGGGGCAGCTTCCTGCTAGATTTGGTTGAGGGAGTGAAACTGCCAGTAGTTGTAACCCTGCACACAACGCTCTCCGCCCCAAACCAGCTGCAGCGGGATATTTTGCAGAAAATTTGTCAAAGGAGCGAGGCAACAGTTGTGATGGCGCAGAACACTGTTCCTCTGCTTTCAGATGTGTACAGCGTGGATCGGGAAAAGATTGTGGTCATCCACCACGGCGTCCCGCGAATGAATCTGCCCTCTAGAGAGGAGTTGAAGCGGGAAGCGGGGCTGGAAGGCCGGACTGTGGTGAGCACCTTCGGCCTCCTCAGCCCTGGCAAGGGCATTGAATACGGAATCAGGGCAATTGGCCAGGTGGCTGAAAAGCATAGGGATATTTTATACCTGATTTTAGGGCAGACCCATCCGGTGATCAAACGGCAATACGGAGAGGAATACCGCGAGCAGCTGGAAGAGCTGGTAGATGAGCTGGGGCTCAAGAATCACGTGCAGTTCGTGAACAGATACCTGAGCAAGGCAGACATAATGCGGTACCTGAAGTTGTCAGACATCTACCTGACCCCTTACCTCGGCAAAGAGCAGGCAGTAAGCGGCACTTTGGCTTATGCTGTAGGATGCGGACGGGTGATCGTCTCGACACCTTATGCTTACGCCGAAGAGATGCTTGCAGACGGCCGGGGTCTGCTGGCAGAGTTTAAGGACTCAGATTCAATTGCAAAACAGATTCAGTTTCTCCTAGATAATCCACAAGAGCGAAAGAAAATGGAGGAAAAAACCCAGCGCTTGGGTGAGGAAATGTTTTGGGACAGCGTTGCCAAACGTTATGCGGAACTTTTTCAGTCAGTGAAGGAGAGGTACTCACAGGATGGAGAAATTAAATCTGCCTAAAGATAACACACATATTTTCCGGATGACGGATGACACAGGGATATTTCAGCACGCAAAGTATTCAGTTCCCGATCCAACCCACGGCTATACAACAGATGACAACGCAAGGGCCCTAATTATGGCGGCTTTGCTTTATGAGATAGAGGAAGACCCCCGTTATTTGGACCTTGCATATCGCTACCTGCAGTTTCTCCTCCATGCCTGGGACGGCGACTGGTTCCGCAACTTCATGAACTACCAGCGCAGCTTTCTCGAGGAAAGGGGATCCGATGACTGCTTCGGCAGAAGCATCTGGAGCCTTGGGATTGTTTCGTCAGCTGCCCATCTTCCATCTGGCTTGCGGAAAACAGCCGTCCATCTCCTCGAGGAGGCTCTAGCTAAATGCCGCAAGCTTCGCTACATCCGCGGCAAGGCTTATACGCTCCTCGGTCTGTGCAAGTGGGAAAGTCCGCAGGCAGAGAAATACATTGAGCTTTTGGCCACTCCCCTTGCAGAGGCGCTGGCGAAAAATGCAAGAGGTGGTTGGTTTTGGTTTGAAGATGAGCTCACTTACTGCAACGCGGTGCTTCCCCTTGCCCTTTTGGAAGCAGGCTGCGTTTTGAACAATGAAGATTGGCTCTCGGCCGGGAAAAAGAGCTTGGATTTCCTGCTGAAAAACACTTTCCGCAGTGGGGTGTTTTGGCCGGTGGGCTGCAAGGGCTGGTTTAAAAAAGGCGGCGTGCCTGCCCGCTTCGACCAGCAGCCTGTGGAAGCATGTGAGACGCTCATCGCTTGCCTGCAGGCATACGAGCTGACAGGCAATCTGTCCTACCGCGCAGCTGCAGAGGACTGCCTGGCATGGTATGCTGGAAAAAACAGCGCAGGTATCTCCCTTATCGATCCGGAAACTGGCGGCTGCAGAGACGGGATCACAACAGATGGCTTGAATGAAAACCAGGGGGCGGAAAGCCTGATTTCATGGCATATTGCGAGGAGCACGTGGGAGAAAGCCAAAAGCAAGCTGAGGAAGGAAGCAAAAAAGGTCTCAGTTTGAAAATATAGCCGGGGAAGACTAACTGCCCCGGTTTTTCTATTTAGAGCATAAGGTTATCGTACTTCCTTGGCAGCTGTTCTATTTAACAGCTCTGACATCACAAGCATCACAAGGGCAAAGAAGCCAAGATACAGTGGGTACAGGCCGATGGATATTTTATCAGCCAAGAACCCAAACAGCGGAGGCATGAGGGTGCCGCCAAGATATGCACTTGCCATTTGGATGCCCACAATTGCTTGTGAATTTTCCTTGCCAAAGTTTGCTGGTGTGGAGTGAATTATTGACGGATAAACTGGAGCGCAGCCAAGACCGATAATAATGAGTCCCGCTAAAGCTGTAGCGCCGGAAAGCCCCACCAAGACTATTCCGCCAACAATAACTATGATTCCATATCGAATCATACCTTTGTCCCCGATTCTATCAGCAACAAAGCCGCTCAGAAAGCGGCCAAAGGTTATTCCAATAAAAAACAGTGAGGCAAATTTTGCAGCTATTTGGGGATGGATGCCGCGAAATTCAACAAGGTAACTGCTTGCCCACAAGCTTGCTGTCAACTCCAGGGCCAGGTAGCTGAAAAAGGCAATGAGAACAAACTTGACCCCCCTTATTTTCAGAGCCTCTGGCAGGCTCAGAGGCTTTGAAAGGGAGCTTGTTTGAGGATTTGGTCTTTTCCACAGTGGAAGGCTCATAAATATTATTGCCATTATGAAAAACTGGATCACGGAAATAGAGCGGTAGCCGCTGTGCCATCCCAAGCCTTGAGTGAGGCAGTAACCCATGACATATGGACTGACAGTGGCTCCCACGCCCCAAAAGCAGTGCAGCCAGTTCATGTGCCTTGAGGCATAGTGCAGAGCAACGTAGTTGTTCAGGGCAGCATCCACTGCTCCTGCACCCAGACCGTATGGGACAGCCCATAAACAAAGGAGAACAAATGAACGGGAAACAGAAAAACCATAGAGTGCCACAGCTGTGAGGAGTACGCTGACAGCTGTGACAAGTCCTGCACCCGAGGTTCTTGTGAGCCTGTCGGATAAAAGGCTGGATACGATGGTGCCGGCTGTGATGATCATGGTTATAATTCCGGCATAGGATATGGGCACGTGCAGCTGTTCATACATAACCGGCCAGGCCGAGCCCAGGAGGGAATCTGGCAGGCCAAGGCTGATAAAAGCAAGATAGATCACTGCAAGTAAAACTGAATACATAAAATCCTCCTTGTGCTGCTGCGTCTTCCAATACACCGCTTGGGTTATATTATATCATTTGGCAGATGAAACAAACAGCATAGTGCTGTTTTGGCATGAAAAAAACGGCCTTTCTAGGCCGTCTTCAACCTTAGGGGCTACGGTAGAACGTACCTTCGATTTCTGCCGGCACCAGCTGGTTTGACCAGCTTTTTGTTAACCATTTCCTTGAGAATTTTGCCGGCAGCTGTCTGGCCAATCCCCAAGAGCTTCTCAACTTCTCTTCTCGTTATACTGCCGTGTTGCCGGAGATGTTCCATCACGATTTGATGGTTAGAAGCAGTTGACTGGTAATTTAAATTGGGTAAAGTTACCACAAAAGCGTTTTCTGAAACATCGAATCTCGGTTTGGCAGTAGAATTCTTATAGCTCCCCAAGATTCTGGAAATACCGGCACCGTAAGCATCAACAAGCTTTAGGTGGTAAAAGACAGCAGCCAGTTTTTCATTTCTAGGCTGGGAGATTCCCAACATCACGTCACCTAGGGTAATGCCTGGGACGAGCCCTCCAATGGAAACAAATTCAATGCGATCATCGTAAATATTAATGAGAATGCTACCACTCGCAGCATAATCTCTGTGTACAAGGCAGTTTAAGAGAGCTTCGCGGATTGCTTCTTCTGGATAGTCCCGGGTATCGATTCGTTGGAGACCTGAAAATTCGGCTTTGGTTTTATTGAATAAATCGATGTATTCGTAGACGCTGTTGAGCTGCTTAAAAAGTGAGCCTGAAAACTCCCGCCGGTCTTTGAATTCGCTCTTGTCCGTGCCCGAGAAAACCGCAACTTTTATGGTGTGCATGCACTGGTCTGAGAGCAAGAGTCCCAGGTTGGTATAGATGCCGTCGCTAGTTTTAATACCTAAAGTTTTCATCTGCACCTCGCCAAAGGAAAGTTTTTGTTTAGCAAAAGCTGCTTTGGCTTCACGGAAGGTGAGGTCTTGGCTGATGGATCTTGCTGTTTCGAACCTGTCGCCGTCGGTTTCTTTGATCATTTGTCTGATGGCATCCTCTGTCGCAGGCACAGAACTAGAACCCTGCCGCACATAGACGCCGGCTGGCCTTAGTCCTTTTTCTGCAATGTAATAAGGCCGCCTTGTTCCCCTTTGGACGTGAACCGCAATTATTTCCTTGCCCTTTTTATTTTGAATTTCGCAGCTGGTAAACATAGTGACGTCTGGCTTGATTGAATTCCGGATCATGGCTACGGCCTGCAGATGAACCTCACGAGCACGAGAAACGCCCACAATTTTGCCCTCATCATCTACGCCTAAATAAATTGTGCCGCCCTCGCTGTTGGCAAAAGCTACTACTTCCTTTTTGAGATCAGGAGTAAACTCTCTTTTGAATTCTAAAGTGAAGCCTTCTTGTCTAGTCATTTTACACCTGTATTCTAACACAATCTAACGTTTTCTAACACATTCTAACACGAAAATCAAGAGGATGTTAGATTAATGCTAGCTTAATTCAATTGCGGGAAATTGTGTAAGCTATTTCTTTCAGCTGGCAGGATTTGCCATAGGCTCGTCGAAAGTTTAGTTTAACAAGCAAGTTTGGGGGGATTGGAATGACCAAAGTCATCGCCCATAGAGGTCTGAGCGCTCGCTACCCGGAAAACACGCTGCTTGCTTTTGCAAAAGCGCTGGAGGCAGGCGCTGAGATGATGGAGCTGGATGTCCGCCTGACAGCTGATAAGGAAATTGTAGTGGCCCATGACCTGGACCTTTCCAGGGCAACAGATGGCCATGGTCCAATAGACAGATATACCCTAAAGGAACTGCGGAGTTTTAATGCGGCTAAACTTTGGCCTGAACTGTTTCCAGAGCCAATCCCTACTCTGCGAGAGGTTATAGAGCTGGTAGCTGGAAAAGCCCAGCTGAACATCGAGCTTAAGGACGTGGAAAGACACAAGGACCTGCCGGAGCTTGTGGCAAGAGAATTGGAAAACTGGGGAGACCCTGATCAATTTTTGTTCTCTTCTTTTGATCACCAGGCCATCGCGCAGCTTCGGAAAACATGGCCCCAGTATCCGTGTGCCATTTTGTATGGGGAGAAAGAAGACGATCCGATTGCAAAAGCACGAGCAGTCGATGCCCAGGGACTTCATCCCCATTTCAAAAGCATCAGCAGCGAAGAAATCAAAAAAGCCCAGCAGGCAGGGCTTTTCGTCAACGTCTGGACAGTTAACGAACCCAGGGAGATGGAAGCTTTTCTCGCCTGGCAGGTGGACGGTATCATCACAGACCACCCAGACATATTATGGAAGGTGCGGTTGAAAAAGACAGAGCCTTAGTGCTATAATGAGTTAACCTGAATTTGGAGGGTAATCATGGGTCTGTTTCGAAGGCTGAAGGAAGAAATAGATGTAGTTTTTCAGAGAGATCCTGCGGCGCGAAGCGTGCTTGAGGTACTTTTCTGCTATCCTGGCTTTCACGCCATCGTAGGCCACCGCTTTCACCACTTTTTATACAGACACAAGCTGTATTTTTTGGCGCGCCTGTTCTCTCAAATTAACCGTTTTTTCACAGGCATTGAAATCCATCCAGGCGCTAAAATCGGCCGGCGGTTTTTCATAGATCACGGCATGGGTGTGGTTATTGGCGAGACGACAGAGATCGGTGACGATGTCACCATCTACCAAGGCGTTACCTTAGGCGGGACAGGCAAGGAAAAAGGAAAACGCCATCCCACAATCGGCAATAATGTCATGATCGGTGCAGGCGCCAAAGTATTAGGATCCATAAAAGTAGGGGACAATGCTAAAATCGGAGCAGGAGCAGTGGTACATAAGGAAGTGCCCCCCAACACTACAGTTGTTGGGGTGCCTGGGAAGGTCGTGGTGCAGGACGGAGTGAGGGTGGGCACAGATCTGAACCACCACAACCTGCCGGACCCTGTGGGCAATATGCTTTTGTGCCTGCAGAGGAGAATAGAGGAGTTGGAAACTCGTTTGGCAAAATTGGAGGGGAAGCAACCAAATGCGGATCTACAACACACTGACGAAAACTAAAGAAGAACTGCCCAAGTCTGAACCCGTGGGAATATACGTCTGCGGCATTACCCCCTATGATTACAGCCACGTGGGCCACGGCAGAGTCTACGTGCTGTGGGATGTTTTCCGCCGCTATTTTACATACCGCGGCTATCAGGTGAAGTATGTGCAGAATTTTACAGATATAGACGATAAGATCATTGCCAAAGCCAAAGAGGAAGGTGCAGAGCCTCAAGAGGTGGCAGAGCGCTATATTGAAGACTTCCTCAAGGTGATGGACCAATTAGGGGTGAGAAAAGCAGATATCTACCCCAAAGTGACAGACCACATTTCCGAGGTCATCGAGGTTGTTGAGGGCTTGCTTGAAAAGGGACATGCCTACGTTGTGGAAGGAGAAAGCGGGTCTGATGTCTACTTCGATCTGGAAAGTTTTCCAGAGTACGGGAAGCTTTCAGGCAGGTGCCTTGCAGATCTGGAAGCAGGCGCGAGGGTAGAGGTGGACAGCAGAAAACGCAACCCAATGGATTTTGCCCTTTGGAAGGCTGCAAAAGAAGGTGAACCTGCCTGGGACAGCCCCTGGGGGCCAGGCAGACCTGGCTGGCACATCGAATGCTCAGCTATGGCATTGAAATACCTGGGGACAAACTTTACCATCCACGGCGGAGGGAGCGATCTGGTTTTCCCCCACCACGAAAACGAAATAGCCCAGTCTGAGTGCTATACAGGCCAGCCCTTTGCCAAAGTGTGGGTCCACAACGGCTTTGTGCAGGTAAGAGGGGAGAAGATGTCCAAGTCCCTGGGCAACTTCTTCACCATTCGCGATGTGCTCCGTGAATTCAGCCCCAGAGCCCTGCGGTATTTTCTGATTTCCACCCACTACCGCAAGCCTCTCAGCTACAGCGAAGAAGAACTGACCATGGCCGAAAGATCCTTAGAGAGGCTCACCACAGCCAGAGAGCAGCTTCGGCTGTTCCTTGAGAAAAAGCCCCAGGGCGAGACGAGCTTGCCCCTGGCAAGCCTCGAAGAGGCGCTGCAGAAAATCAAGGACGATTTTACCGCAGCCATGGACGATGACTTGAACACAGCAGGTGCTCTCGCCAGCCTCCACGAGCTGGCAACCCTCACTAATAAAACTATAGCCCAGCTGACCACTCCTTCCCAGGAGGAACTGGACTTTCTGCGGAAGCTGGAGGAGACCTTCAGTTCCCTGGGAGATGAGGTGCTGGGCCTGTGGGATCCGGTGGAGGCTGAAGAGGATGATGCTCAGGTAGAGCCTTTACTCGAGCTGATTTTGGAGCTGCGAACCAAGGCGAGAAGCAAGCGGGACTGGGAAACAGCAGACTTCATTCGGGATCGCCTTGGGGAGCTTGGTTATAAAATTGAGGATACTCCGGAGGGTCCTCGCTGGAAGCGCAGTTAGCCAAAATTTCGATGAGGCGCTCTTGTTTGTTTGCCAGATACAGGTAGCCTATTAAAGCCTCAAAGGCTGTGCTTGCCTGATATTCAGCCCGGGTTGCACCGCGGGTGATGTGGTTCACATGGCAATTGCGCGCCCGCTTCACCTGTTCCATTTCTTCTTCTGTGAGCAGGGGCAGCAACTTCTTCAAGGTTTCTGCCTGGGAGGAAGCCCGGACTAAAGAAGTGGATGCCTTGTGGAGGCTTCTGCTTTTAGCCGTGGGATTGTTCTGAACCATGGTCAGCCTGACGTAAAGTTCGTAAACAGCGTCACCTATATATGCCAAAACCAGGGGCGAGAGCTGCTTGGGATCTATTTTCTCCATCTTTTGCTCCTGTTTTTTTCAATAATTGTAACAGAATTTCACTAGTTGGACAAGGGGAGAGATAGATGCGGGTACAGATTATCGCTCACACACCTGAGCCGGAACAGGTAGTGGCAGCAGCAGCAAGGCTTTGCTATTCCCAAGCAGGAGCAGAGGAGCTTTTGGAGCGGTTAAGCGAGGAAGAAGTGGACAGGCTCCTTTCCCGCCTTGAGGAGAGCGGGCATCTGTCTCCTTTTGAGCATGTCAGCTTCACTTTTTCCATAGAGGGTGTAAGCAGGGCCCTTTCCCATCAGCTGGTTCGCCACAGGATAGCCTCCTACTCCCAGCAGTCACAGCGGTATGTTTCTCAAAAGCAGTTTGGTTTTGTCACGCCGCCGTCAGTGAAAGGAGAGGCGCTGGAAATTTTTAAAGGCCAAATGGAAGCCCTGCAGGAGGCTTATAATAAGCTTGTAGCCTTGGGCGTTCCCAAAGAAGACGCCCGGTACCTTTTGCCTAACGCCACTGAGACAAAACTGGTTGCCACATTTAACTGCCGTAGCCTCTATAATTTCTTCGAGCTGCGCTGCTGCCAGCGGGCCCAGTGGGAAATCAGGCAGCTGGCCTCCAAAATGCTCTCTGAGGTGAAGAAAATCGCGCCAAGGCTTTTCCAAAAGGCAGGGCCGACTTGCGTTGCGAAAAATTACTGCCGGGAAGGAGAACATGGCTGTGGAAGACTCCAAAGGCGCTCAACTTGAGGGCAGGCAGCCTGTCCGGGAAGCTTTACTCGCCAACAGGCCCATCAACAAGCTCTTTTTAGCCAAGGGCGCCAAGGATTTAGGACCGATACTGGATCTGGCCCGGGAGCGGGGCGTGGTAGTGGAGTGGACGCACCGGGCTAAGTTAGATAAGCTCAGCGGAGGCAGGATCCATCAAGGAGTTATTGCCCAGGTTGCTCCGTACCACTACGCAGAGCTTGAGGACCTTTTAACAGCAGAGGAACCTCTGCTTCTCATTCTCGATGGAATTGAGGATCCCCACAACTTGGGGTCGCTACTGCGGACAGCAGAAAGTGTGGGGGCAAGCGGCGCTGTGATTCCCAAAAGGCGTGCCGCACCCATCACTCCCACAGTGGAGAAAGCTGCATCTGGGGCCCTCGCCCATTTGCCGGTGGCGCGGGTGAGCAATCTTGCCCAGACCATCGATGAATTGAAAGAGCACGGACTTTGGGTGGTGGGCTGCGATATGGACGGCGAGCAGACCCTTTGGGAGGCAGACCTGACAGGTCCATTGGCTGCGGTTGTGGGCAGCGAAGGGTCAGGGGTGAGCAGGCTCGTCAAAGAGAAATGCGACTTTATAGTCCGCCTGCCTATGCTTGGGAAAATCAGCTCTCTTAACGCTTCAGTTGCTGGGGGAATAGTCCTGTATGAGGTTTTGAGGCAGAGGCTTGCAAAAAAAGGTTGAGCCAAGTTTACGGCTCAACTTTTTTCGTTTAAAGACAGTTGTGGGAGAGAAAATCTCACAAGAGGTGAGGAGAACTGCTAGATCAGCCAGGCGGGAACCGCCCAGTTGTTTTCGTCTATAGGCAGTAGGTCTCTCGCAAAACAAATCACAGCGCCGGTCCCTATTGCAAGCCTGTATTGTTCTGGTTCGCCGTGGCGTTCAGGTTTGGTTGCCGGTTCCAGTGCCTTAAAATGCTTGATTGCCGCTTTGCCTGGGGAGGCGCTTTTTTTGATCTCGATAGGGTAGAGGGTGCCGTCCTGCAGCAGCAAAAGATCAATCTCTTTTTGATCTTTATCCCGATAATAAAAGACAGGTGGCCTCCTGCCGGCGTTCAGATAGCTTTTGTATATCTCAGAGAAGACCCAGCTTTCAAAGAATTGGTCAGCCACAGCGCTTCTCTCTAAAGTTTCGGGGCTGCCCCACCTGAGAAGATGAGCACATAAACCTGTGTCTAGAAAATGAAGAAGGGGCATTTTCACAATTCGTTTGAGTGCATTATTGTGATATGGCTGGAGGAGGACTACCAGCTGGGAAGATACTAAGATAGAGAGCCACCTTTTAGCAGTAGGGGCAGTAATCTCTGCGTCTCTTGCCAATTCGTCATAGTTTACTGGCCTTGCAGTTCGGGCGGCAACAGCCAACATGAACTTATAGAAAGACATTTCATCTGCTATTTGGATTAGATCTCTGATGTCTCGTTTAAGATAGCTGTCAATATAGGAGGAGTAAAAAGTTTCCAGGTTTATTGTGGTGTCGGCATAAAGGGCGGGTAATCCGCCGCGGAAAATACGCTCGTAAATTTGGGCTGAACTTGCCCTTTTTGCTGTTTTCGTTCTGTCTAATAATCTTTGGGGAGAGGCTGTGAAGGGTTCAGAAGGGATTCCGTCTATTTCGCTATTGGATAGACCAAGTAGATTTACTATACCTACGCGTCCTGCTAAAGACTCACTAACATTCTTCATTGTGTGGAAAATTTGAGATCCAGTTAGCCAAAAATCTCCCTTGTTGCCTGAGCGGTCTACGTTCATTTTGATGTAGGGAAGGATTTCTGGTGCATGCTGAATTTCATCGATGATCACAGGTGGATGATAGCGCTGCATAAATAGTGATGGATCGGTTCTGGCGAGGAAACGCGCAGCGGGATCGTCTAACGTAACATATCTCCGCCCTGGTTCAGCTAAATGTTTTAGTAGAGTGGTCTTTCCTACCTGTCTGGGTCCTGTAACCAATAAAACAGGAAAGGTGCGCGAGATTTGCCTAATCGTATCTTCAATAGCCCGCTTTATATACAAGAGGAGCACCTCCTGCAATAAATATTCGTCATGCAGTTTGTCAATTATACCTACAAAACGAACAGCGGCTCGATTCTGGTCCTATATTGACATGGTCTATACTTGGTTTAAGTCTTTTAACAAATAAAGATTCTGTTTGGATTAGTTGAAATGTCGTTCACCTTGGTTATGAAAACGGGATGCGCTTTTAACTATTCTACCGGATCGATCCCGATGCTCCAGAGTCATTCTTTCTCTGCCTGCAGTTCTGCCTCCTGCTTAAAATACCACTTTATTCTTTTATACA
>LFTB01000134.1:16630-17305 GCA_001512905.1 Clostridia bacterium DTU084
CTCGTGCTGATCTGGGAGACGTGAAGAAGTCCGTCCTGTTCAACTCCCAAATCCACAAAAGCACCGAAGTCAACTATGTTCCGCACAATTCCCGCAAGGAGCATCCCAGGCTTCAGATCCTCCATTTTTACAACTTCCCTGCGGAACACAGGCCCCGGCAGATCTTCTCTGGGATCACGGCCTGGCTTCTGCAGAGCGCGGTAGATGTCCAGAACCGTTGGAAAGCCGGCTGCAAGTTCTGCAGCCAGTTTTTTCAGCTCAGCAGCTGAGAGGTTTTCTTCAAGATGAGGCTCGAGCTTTGCAGCAAGTTCATAAGACTCAGGGTGAACTGCTGTGTTGTCCAAGGGATTGTCTCCTCCTGGGATGCGCAGAAAGCCAGCGCACTGGGTGAAAGTAACAGGTCCAAGTTTAGGAACTTTTTTAAGCTCTTCCCGGTTCCGAAAAGGGCCGTGTTCATTGCGGTATGCGACAATGTTGAGAGCAACTTTGCTTGATATGCCTGCTACATAACTCAATAGAGCGCTTGAGGCTGTATTCAAATCTACCCCCACAGCGTTCACTGCATCTTCTACCACTGCAGCAAGGGTTTCGGCAAGGCGTTTTTGATCCACATCGTGCTGATATTGCCCCACGCCGATAGACTGAGGCGGCACTTTCACAAGCTCCGCCAAAGGA
>LFTB01000042.1 GCA_001512905.1 Clostridia bacterium DTU084
CGGACCTGGGGTCCCTGCTTTAACTTGTAAAGGCCCGCTTCTGCCTCTGTAAGCTTCTCTTTAAGTTCTTCCCGCCAGCCTCTGTGGGTGAAGTCTCCTGTGCCGATTACATCTAACCCCTTCTCCACAGCAGCCTTGGCAAGGCCTTCTGGATTTGCTTCTTTGCTTGTAGCCATGGAATAGTGTGAATGGATATGTAGATCTGCGATAAACTCCAATGTTTAATCTCTCCCCTGTTTGTCTTTCCCTAGCTTTATTTCTGCTTCAGGCAGACGAATCCCTTTATCTAGAGACTGAGAAAAAAGAGGGGCGGGAAGGTCCCTTCCCGCCCAAGAACTACAGGTGCAGTGTGCGGAGAGAATTTAAGATGGCAAGCAATGTAACGCCTACATCGGCAAATACAGCCAGCCAAATCCCTGAGATGCCAAAGAGCCCCAGGAGCATGAACAGTGATTTCACCCCTAATGCAAAGATGATGTTCTGGGAAACTATCCGCCGGGTTTTTCGGGCAACCCTGATCCCTCGAGAAAGTTTGCTCAAATTATCGTCCATGATCACCACATCTGCAGCCTCAATTGCTGCATCTGAACCCAAACCGCCCATAGCGATCCCAACGTCCGCCCTGCTGAGGACAGGCGCATCATTGATTCCATCGCCAACGAAAGCAAGGATCCTGCCCCTGCGCAGCTCTTCTAGTTTCTCCACTTTATCTTCAGGCAGAAGCTCTGCATGGACCTCGTCCAACCCAAGTTCTCTGCCTACATTCACCGCAACAGACTCGTCATCGCCGGAGAGCATCACCAGCTTCTCAATTCCTAACTGGCGAAGCTCTCTGATCGCTTGCGCGGACTGAGGTTTGATTCTGTCTGCAACGATCAAGTAGCCGCGATATTGGCCGGCCACTGTCACGTGGACTGTGGTGCCGACGGTTTCGCAAAATGCATCGCTGTGGGGAATGCCTTCCTTGTGCATGAATTTGTCGGTGCCTAAAATCACCTGCTCCCCTGCTATGGTACCCTTGATCCCGAACCCAGGAACCTCCTGGTAATCTGAGATGGCAAGGGGATCCACATCTTGGCCGTAGGAGGTAATAATCGCCTTAGCTATAGGGTGGTTGGATGCTGCCTCGAGTTTTGCAGCAGGCTCCAAAACCTCCTGGGGAGTGAAGCCGTTTGCAGGATGGATTTCCGTCACCTGGAAGCTTGCCTCTGTGAGGGTGCCGGTTTTGTCAAAGGCGACTGCATCTAATTTTGAGAGCACATCCAGGTAATTGGCTCCCTTGACTAAAATCCCCTCTTTTGAGGCGCGGCCAAGTCCTCCGAAATACCCAAGGGGTACCGAAACCACCAAAGCACAGGGACAGGAAATCACAAGGAGCACCAAGGCGCGGTAGAGCCAGGTGGAAAACGAAGCACCAAAGACCAAAGGCGGAAGAATAGCAACAGCTGCTGCCAAAGCTACCACTGTAGGGGTATAATAACGGGAAAAAGAGGTAATCATTTTTTCTGTTTTGGCTTTTCTGCTGGCTGCTTCCTCAACTAAGGCGAGAATTCTGGCAATTGCTGATTCTCCAAAAGGCTTTGTGGTCTTGATCACCAAAAGCCCTTCTGTGTTGACCATCCCTGCCAAAGCAGTATCCCCTGGTGAAAGACGTCTGGGCACAGACTCTCCTGTTAGGACTGAGGTGTCTACAAAGGTTTCTCCTTCCACTACTACGCCATCTAAGGGAATCCTCTCCCCTGCTTTCACCACAATCTCTTGGCCAAGCTGGACTTCCTCTGGTGAGGCCCGCCGCAGCTCGTCCCCTTCCCTCACCCATACTTCCTCCGGCCTGAGCTGGACAAGGGAAGAAATTGCGCTACGGGAACGCTTTACTGCATGGTCCTGCAGCATCTCGCCGATGAAGTAAAAAAGCATCACTGCAATAGCTTCCGGTATTTGGCCGATGGCAATGGCCCCTAAAGTGGCAATGGACATCAGTGCGTTTTCATCGAAAAGTTCACCGCGGAAAACGTTGCGGGCAGCTTGTTTCAGCACACCACCACCTACTGCGAGGTATGCAAAGAGCAGAAAGAGATTCCCTAAAACTACCTGCTGAAACTGCGTTTCAGCTATATACCCCAGCAGAATCAATGCCAGGGTCAAAAGGATTCGCTTTAAGGCAGCCTGCTCCTCTCTGATGAAAGAGAGGAAACCGCCTGCTTCAGCCTGGGGCTTAGAAGCGACTCTCACATCAGGCTCCAGAGAGGAGATTATTCTTTGGGCGTGTTCCAGCTGATCCGGGTCTATTTCCAAGGTTGCAGCTGCGAAGTTGACTTTAGCTTCATTAAAGCCTTCTGTGTTTTGGAGAGCTTGTTCTATTTTCAAAGCGCAGTTCGCGCAGTCAAGTCCTTCTAGTTGAAAGCGAGCTTTCTGCACAGGGCTGCACCTCCTAACGTTCTTCTTCGTAGTGTTCTTTGGCCACTTCCATAAGCTTGATTACATGGTCGTCTGCCAGAGAATAGTAGACCATTTTGCCCTCTCTGCGATACTTGACAAGCCGCAGGAGCTTCAAAAGACGCAAATGATGGGATATTGCAGGCAGCGACAGTTCCAAAATCTCTGCCAGATCGCAAACACACATCTCCTCCTGGGACAGAAGATACAATATTTGCGTCCGCACTTCCTCGCCTAAAGCTGCAAAAAGCTCGGAGAGGCCTGCGACCTCAACTAGCTTTTCTTTCAGCGTTTTGGTCTTTTCTGTATGCGGCTCATAGCAGCCGCATAGGTCTCCGTTTTTTTCCACGGTAACCTGCCTCCCTTTGTTAAACAATTAAACAACTGTTTAATTGTATTATACATTCATTGGAGGAAAAAGTCAAAAGGATATGTTTTAAAATAAAAAAAGCCGCAAGGTTCAAGCTTTGCGGCTTCTCTATCTTAAGATGGTGCCCGGGACCGGACTTGAACCGGTACGGTGTGAACCACACGCCCCTCAAACGTGCGCGTCTGCCAGTTCCGCCACCCGGGCGCTGACAATTCATATTATAACTGCTTGAAGTCTTTCTGTCAAGCACCTTTTTTTAGTCAGAAAAATCTTGAAACTCATCAACGCTACTCTAATTTGAATCTGCTGCTGAGCTGGGATAACTTCTCAGCTAAGGAGCGCAGTTCATCTGCAGAAGCTGCAATCTCCTCCACAGAAGCAGTCTGCTCTTCTGTGGCTGCAGCGATTTGCTGACTGCTGTTGGCAATTTGTCTGCTGCTGTCAGCGATGAAGGTCATGTCTGCTGCAAGCTTTTGAATTGACTCGATGATCTCAGAGAAAACTGTTTGGGCCCTATCGATTACGTTGCTTCCTTTTTTCACTTCCCTGACTTCCTGGGCAATACTCTCTGTTGCCTTTTGGGTGCTCTCTGCCAATGCCCTGATCTGTTCTGCAACAACTGTGAACCCCCTGCCGTGCTCTCCTGCTCTGGCAGCTTCAATGGCTGCGTTAAGAGCAAGGAGATTTGTTTGCTCTGCAATCTTTGAAATTGCCGTCACAATCTCGCCAACTTTCTGCGAGCGGGTGGACAAAGCTGCCATAGCCTCTGCTACCTGATCCGTTGAGGCGACAATAGTATTCATTTGCTTCTGCACCTGGTCGATCGCTTTAGAGCCGTAACCTGCTTTTTGAGAAACTGATTGGGCAGTGTTTGAGATGGAGTCAACGCTGGCATCCATCTGCTGAGCAGCTGCTGCAAATTCGTTAGCACCCTGGGCCACATCTTCAATGGCAGCTCCTGCTGAGGCGCTTGCCCCTGCAACTTGCTTGCTTGTGTCCACAAGCGCCCCTGTGACTTCCGCAAGTTCTGAGAGCATGCCTTTCAAAAAGCTTGCCATCTCGTTGAAGGCAGAGGCGAGGGTGCCGAGCTCATCGCTGCTTTTCACCTGAGCTTGAATAGCTATGTTGCCGCTGGCGAGGCTTCCGGCCATTTCTGTAAGTTTTTCAAGGGGGGAGGTGATTTTGAGGCTGAGATAATAAACGAGGAAAGCGCCCAAAATCAGGGTAGCCAGGCCGAGCAGAAGAGAATATTTGCGCTGTTGAACGATAGCTTCTGTGATCAATCTCTCTGGCGCTCGCATAACCAAAAACCAGTCAAGGTTCGGAATTGGAGCGAAGCTGACATAGGCATCTTGTCCATCGAGGGTGTAGCGGGCAATGCCCTGTCTTTTGCTGAGAATTTGCTCTGCTGCCTCTTTCGTTTGCCCATCAAAATCTGTTATTAAATTTCGGGTTAAAATCCAGTCTTCGTTGGGATGGGCGACCAACAGCCCTTCCTTATTGATTATATAACCGTAGCCGTCTTGGGCAAGCTGCATTTCACGCATCAAGTCTGCCAAAAAGCTTACAGGGATCTCAGTTGACAGCACTCCCTGCACAGCTGTATCCTTCATGATGGGGACTGCGATGATCAATCTCTTATTGGCGCCTTCTCCAACCGGGTCGCTGACGAACACCTCCCCTGCCCTAGCCTTTTGAAAAAAGAGCTGTTCTCTTACTGTGGTATTCTCGCCTCTTGTAGAGCGCAGATTGCCACCCAGGTCGGTAACGCTGAAGTTTCGATTCAGCTCCAGGACAAGCTGCTGCAGGAACTGATTCTGCTGCTCCCACTGCATGCTTTGAATCTCGCCTGTGGCAGCGATTGCTTTTAGTTGGTCTGCGAGGGTTTCGAGTTTTGTGTTAATAAGCTGTACGTTTGCCTTTACTTGGGAATGAGCAGAGCTTTCAATTAATACTTCCATATTCTCCCGAGAGTGATGACTTCCCATAAATACGACTGTAAAAATTCCGGATGCGAAAAGACTGATGAATACAATAATTAGCTTGTTGTTGAGTTTAAGCTGCATTTCATACCTCCTATCTCAATCTTTTGTAGTATGCTCCCTAGATCTACGTTTTTCATAGACTTTCATNNGCTTTTTTTAGAAGCTCTATGGCTCTTCTCATATCGGCATTGGAATCATGATGAATCCTCATACGGGCAAATAGCTCATTGGATGGGGAAATAATAACCATCTCACTAAAAAACTTGCCCACATCAATCCCTGCAATTGGTTTTATGTTCATTTTAAATGCCTCCTTAAAAGAATAATTGGACTTAAAGCCTCCATTCCTTCCCGTGTAAGCAAACAACCTTGCACGTGACACGAGGAACCAGCTAAAAAGCTGGCCTCAACCAGCCAAAACATGTAGACTTACCGGAATGGATTAATACTCTTTTATACGGGTAATCGGCTTAACTAGACCGTCCCAGGAGGTGTTTCATTTACCCTCCAAGTCCGGATATTATTATACATGTTTTCAAGGTTCAGGCCAACATAAGCTGGCAAATTGGCTAAGATGTGAAGCCAAAATGTGTTTGATGTTTAGTATAAGAATAATTTTGAGCTGACGTGGTTTGTTATTAAATATGAAAGTTAAATAGTGCTTTCTTGCACTGTTAACTATAATACTAATTATACAAGGGCAAGTGATAAATCACTCGCCCTTTTTGTTAGGAAGACTCTCCCTTTAAGCCGTGAGTATCCTGTGCACTTTCCGCAGCGCAGCGCCATAGAGTCCCATGTATTCTGTGGCGCTGCGATTCCAGGAGAAGTCGCAGTTCATGGCGTTTTCTACAAGTTCTCTCCAGACCGGCTCATTGTGGTAGACTGCAAGGCTTCGTCTGATGGCAGAGAGAAAGGCAGAGCTGTCGTAATCCCTGAAAGAAAAGCCGTTACCGTGTCTAGTTTCAGGATCGTAATCTGTGATGGTATCTTTTAAACCGCCTGTCTCCCGGACGATGGGGATGGTTCCGTAGCGAAGGCTGATCAGCTGCCCCAGGCCGCAAGGCTCATAGCGGGACGGCATCAGGAACAAATCTGCACCTGCATAGATCTTTTGTGCCAATGCTGCATTGAAGCCGATGTGAACGCCCACCTTGTCTGGATAGCGCTCCCGCAGCGTGCGGAACATATCCTCGTAGTGGGGGTCGCCTGTTCCCAAAACCACAACTTGCAGATCGTGGCCCATGAGCTCATCGCTGATTTGGGCAATGAGGTCTAAGCCTTTTTGGTCCACCAGTCGTGAAATGAGCCCAAAAAGAGGAACATCTTTTCTGGGCAGACCCATTTCCCCTTGCAGCCCGTACTTGTTGGCTCTTTTCCCCTCGGGATCTGTATAGCGCTGATAGATTCGCTGGTCTGTGGCGGGATTAAACTCATGATAGTTGATCCCATTGACGATCCCGTACAGATCCTCTGCCCTGCTTCTGAGGACTCCTTCCATACGCTCTCCGAACTCTGGAGTTTGAATTTCCTCTGAGTAGGTGCGGCTTACAGTGCTCACCATGTCTGCATATACTATTCCCGCTTTCATGTAGCTGAGCTCGCCGTAAAACTCCATCCGCTCAGGGGTTAAATACTCTTGCCCCAACCCTAAAAGGTGGATGGTGCTGGGGTGAAAATTCCCCTGATAGCGCAGGTTGTGGATGGTATAGACAGTGGCGATATCGCTGTAGAAAGAGTCTGCCTGTTCCCATTGCCGCAAGAGAGCAGGGATGGGACCTGTCTGCCAGTCGTTGCAGTGGATGATCTCAGGCCGCCAATTGAGAAAACGCAACATTGCCAGTACAGCTTTTGAGAAAAAGGCATAGCGTTCTGCTTCATCGTAATAGCCGTAGATATTGTCCCGATCGAAGTAGTGGTAATTGTCAATGAAATAGACAGGAACCCGTTTTTCTTCTTCATTTAAGCGGGCCATGATGGAACCTTCCCGCAGGATAGCTGTTTCTTTTCTGTCGCCAACCATTACTGGAAAGTCCCCAACTGTCCGTTCAGGCTCGATTCCCCTGTAGCGGGGAAGCACTACCCGCACATCATTGCCGTGCATGGCCAGTGCTTTGGGCAGGGAACCTGCTACATCAGCAAGGCCGCCTGTCTTTGCAAAGGGAACAACCTCCGGCGAAACTATAAGTACCCTGTAAGTTTCATCAAATTCCTGTGGCTGCATCTATCTTCACCTCACGTAATTCTTGTGCTGCCAGCTCCGGTGCAGTGGGATTGATATAAATGCCACTGCCCAGTTCAAAGCCAGCTGCAATAGTTAATCTCGGTAACAATTCTAAATGCCAGTGGAAATACTGATCATATTGGCCGGGACCCTGCAGGGGACTGATATGCCACTGCATGTTGTATGGAGGATTGTTAAAAGCTACCTCAAGCCTGCGGATAGTACGTCTCAGCACTGCTGCCAAATCTTGCAGTTCATCTGGGGAGAGCTCATCGAATTCGCCATCATGGCGGATTGGCAGGATCAAAACTTGATAAGGCACCCTTGAAGCAAAAGGACAAAGCACAGCAAAGTGCGGCGACGCCTCTACCACCCGCCCGCTTTCGTGGGCTTTGTTCAAGATATCGCACCAAACGCACGAGCTGTGTTTTTCATAATAGAAATGCGCGCACTGCAGTTCTTCTTCCACTACAGGAGGGATGATTGGGGTTGCGATGAGTTGGCAGTGGGTGTGCTCTAGCGATGCTCCAGCTTTCCTCCCTGAGTTTTTGAACAGCTGCACATACTGCAGCCTGTTGTCGTTGCGCAAGTCCTTAATCCGCTGGATCATGGCATGGAGAATCTGCTCCATCTGTTCTTGGCTGTGAGTGCCAAAACTAGAGTCGTGATCTGGAGACTCTACCAGCACCTCATGGGCGCCAATGCCTGGTCTCTGAATCAGTGGACCATCTTGGAAGCTTGGCTCAGCAGCATCACCGCTGAGAGCGGGAAATTTATTCGGCACAACCCGCACCTTCCAGCCAGGCGTGTCGGGTGCGTCGTTTTCCCTTCCAATAGCCAACACTTCAGGTGGGGTCTGTTCTTCATGGCCTGGACAGAAAGGACAGGTGCTCTCTCCTTTCCTTTCATCTACCGGCACTTTAAAATCGTGAGGTCTTTTCCCTCTTTCGGTGGCGATCACAACCCAGGTACGGCTAGTTAAGTCTTTACGTAGTTGTGCCATCTGACTCCTCCTTTGGCGATACAACAAATCCATGTATAGTTTCGTCAAAGGGACGCTCTTTATACATTTCCGGAAAAAAATTATTCTGTTCTCTAGAGGCTTAGGCTAACTTGCCAATAATTGGGCAACTTGTTAGAATAAAATAAAAAAAGAGGTGAAAAAAATGGTGAAAAACTTTTTTGAGACCATCGAAAGCAGGCGCAGTGTGCGCAAATTCAAATCAGATTCCATCTCTGATGAAATGCTTCAGAAAATAATCGCCGCAGGCTGCTTGGCGCCCAGCGCAGGCAACGTTCAGCCCTGGAAATTCTACATAATCAGACAGCAAGAAAACAAGGAGCTGCTGGCCCGTGCCGCTGGGCAAAGCTTTGTTGCACAAGCGCCTGTGGTAGTTGTTGTGGTTGCAGAACCGGAAGAGGCTGCAGCCAAGTACGGCGACAGGGGCAGAGAGCTCTACTCCATCCAGGATACTGCAGCAGCAGCGGAAAACATTCTCTTGAGCGCCTGCGCTCTAGGTCTAGGCGGATGTTGGGTTGGTGCTTTTTCTGAGGAAGCTGTCAGCCGAATCCTAAATCTCTCACCAGCCCAGCGGCCAGTAGTGATTATTCCCATAGGATATCCGCAGTACACGCCCAGAACAAGGAATTTAAAGCCCCAGGAGGAAGTGGTCCTGTTCTTTGACTAAATCCTTATCCCCACCAGCTTTTTTCTCTGCTGATTCCCTTCCACAATATAAATATCGCTCCTTCCTGACCCATACGAGCCGTCTGCACCTTCAGCAGCGGCTCGTTTAGCTTTAAAATTCATTTTTATGAATCATCTCCTGCAGCTGCACCCCTCCACGAATAAATTCCTGTGCGCACTTGGCCAGCAGTAATCCAGTCCTCCCCGGCACACAGCGCTTCTTCCCTTTCATGGTGCCAGCGAGATTAGAGGACGGAGAGTACAAGCTCACTGTCCGCATTGATTACGGGGCAGAGGAACCTCTGTTTTTAGAGCACCTTTTCAGCGTAAAAGAAGGTGAAATTCGTGAAGAAGCATAAACCGGCTCTCCTTCTCATGATCCTCGCCTTTGCCGCAAGCTGCGTTCAGGCTGAGCCAACTGTGACAAACATTTTCCAGGATACATACATCGTCGATGCCCTAGGCGACATTGCCCTGCAGACAGGCATTCCCATTTTGGCAGGCCAGTCTGTTTCAGGATTTGTCACCATGGAATTCAACGAAACGCCCTTGGAAGAGGCTCTCAGGCAAATCTGCCTGCCTTTTGGCTACAACTTCCGCTATTTTGATGAAGGTTATTATCTGGTTGGAGCTAACGATATTTCAGATCCTACGTTTATGCATTTGAGCGAAGTGGCTGTGTTCAAAACCCGCTACCTGCGGGCAGAAGTGGTTGCAAGTTTGCTCGCAGCATCTTTTGCGCCCTTTGTAAAAGTGGATCAAAAGACCAATACTTTGGTTATCACCGCCTCCCGGGAGATGGTTCACCGGATTAGCGAGGATATAGCTAGAATTGATCAGCCTGTCAAGCAGGTTATGCTGGAAGTTTTGGTGACTGAGCTCTCGCAGGATGCAAGGGAAGCGCTCGGGACTGAATGGCAGTGGGCAAGGGCAAAAGGGCCTTCCCAGAGCCTTGCATTCACAACCCAAACCTTAAATGCAGCCCTGGGAATGAAGTACAGCGAGTTTCTTCTTTCACTCAAAGCAAGTGTAGACAAAGGACAGGCGCGGATTCACGCAAACCCAAGGATTGTAACCAGCGACGGGGAAAGCGCAGAAATCTTTTTAGGGCAGGAGCAGTCCTTTATGGTTTTGTCCAAACCGGACAGCGGCGGCTACGTGACAAGGCAGCGGGTAATCGTGAAAACAGGAACTACCTTAAAGTTCCTTCCCCAGATCTCCCCAGAAGGAGAGATTATCGTCAAAATCGAACCGGATGTAAGCACGATCAACGGTTTGAATCAAGATGGTTTTCCTATTGTGACCAGCAGAAAAGCCACCTCCACCATCCGGGTGCAAAACGGGGAAACCTTT
>LFTB01000101.1:0-14761 GCA_001512905.1 Clostridia bacterium DTU084
CCGGACCTCGTTGATGAGCACAGCTACAATCACAGGCACCAGATACCCGAAAATAAGCGCCAGGATTGTAAAGTAGGCTGCATTGCGCCATGCCTGACCGAAGACAGGATCAGCAAATAGGGTTTTGAAGTTAGCAAGCCCAACGAAGCTCGTGGCGCCTGCCAGGCTCACCTTCTCGAGGCTCATCACAAAGGTTAAAATCAAAGGGTACCAAACGAAATAAATGAATGAAAGCACTGCAGGCAGCAAAAACAGATAACCCATTAACCTTTTTCTCTGGTGAGTAGAAAGTCCTCCTGCTTCAGCTACGTTTTTCTCTTTCATAATCTCACCCTTTCCAAAAATCACTTGCCCGCGGGACACAGCTGCACACATTCAGTTGAAGTTAAGTCCTATCATAGATATGTACTTCTCTTTCCCAACTGTTATCTCCTGCAAAGATAGCTGTGTTTTGCTGGAAAGTTCACAAAAAAAGCTCCCTTTTCCTGCGGCCAGGAAGGGAGCTTGTCATGTCCTTTCTATCAACAAAGCCTTTTGAAAAGCAGCCTTTAAGAGAACCGTTTAAACCCTTCACCCAAAACTTCGCTAGCGCTGGTGATCACCATGAAGGCCTTGGGATCGATCTGGGAAACCAGTTCTTTTAGCTGGCTAACCTCAGATCTGGAGACGATGACGAGGAGAACAGGCCTGGTTTGGCCTGTATACAGCCCTTTGCCAGGGAGCTCAGTCACGCCCCGCTCCAAGTTCTTGAGGACAGCCTGCCCAAGTTCCTCGCTGCGATCTGTAACTATGTAGGCAGCTCTGGCCAAAGGAACACCTTCCTGAAGGAGATCAATGGCGAAGCTGGTGAGGAAAAGACCCAGGATTCCGTAGAGGGCAAGCTCCGCATCGAAGACGATACCGGCGAGGAAAATCACACAGAAATCTATAACCAAAAGGGCAAGGCCGGGACTAGTCTTGAGGAAGCGGTGCAGAAGCTGCGCTCCCAGATCTGTCCCTCCAGTAGAACCCCCGGCAAGGAAGGTGATGCCCATGCCAACGCCAGAGAGGCCACCGCCGTAGATGGCAGCCAAAAGGGGATCCCGGGTTACAGGCTCCAGGTACGGGGCGAGGGCGTCCACCAGCAGAGAGAGGCTCAAAGCGCCAAAGGCGCTCCTGAGGGCGAAATTGTGCCCCATGTTCCGCCAGCCTAAAGCGAAAAGAGGGATATTGATGAGAGCCATGAGCAGTCCCACAGGCACGCCAGCGAGGTGATAGACAATAGTTGAAAAACCGCTCACTCCACCTGTGGCAATGCGGTTAGGAATCAAAAAGAGATTGAGTGCCAGCGCTATCACCAAAGAACCTAGGAAAATCATGAAGTAGTCCCTGAATCCCCTGCTACCTATTACCTCCACCTCCCAGCCTTGCTTTCAGAACCTTGAGGGCAAATCTTGGCAGGGCCATCATCCGCGGCAGGCGGGAGGGCTCTGTGGCGAGGCGCCAGGCCCATTCCAGGCCCATGTCACCCAAAAGCTTGGGCGCTCTTTTTTTCAGGCCGCTGATGACGTCAAAAGAGCCGCCAATACCCATGGCCAACGGCACCTTGAGGCTTTCCTGATGCTCCAGGAGCCAAAGCTCCTGTTTGGGAGAACCCAAACCCACAGCTAAGATGTCTGGTTGCGCTCGTTTAATCTCCTCCAGGACAGACCCTTCCTCTTCTTTGGTGAAGTAGCCGTGGCCTGTGCCGGCAATCACCAAACCTTCGTATCTTGCAGCGAGATTCTCTGCTGCCTGTTGGGCAACCCCAGGCTCTCCTCCGAGGAGATATACCCGCCATCCTTCTCCTGCTGCGGCCCTGCAGAGGGCTGTGAACAGATCAATGCCTGCTACCCTCGAGACAAGGGGCCTGCCCAGGACTCTGCTTGCCCAGACAACCCCAGAGCCGTCTGGTACAACCAGGTCCGCCTTCTCCAAAGCGATGCGGAGAGCAGCGTTTTCCTGGGCCCGGACGATCATCTCAGCGTTGGGGGTGAAAACTAAGTGGCTGCCCCCACCTTGGATAAAGGTCCGGCAGCGCTCCAGCGCCTGCTCTTCATCCACAGGATCTATTCCTACACCTAAAATCTCAACTCTTCCCATCCAGTTTCCTCCCTAGTTTCACCAAAAACTCCAAGCCCCTCGCTGCCCTTTTTTTCTGGGCTTCTATTTTATGCTGTGAAATTTTCGCATCTGCCGCTGCCTTTCCAAGGCAGAGCTCTTCGCTGATATCCAAAGCCGCAAGTCCCAGCTCTTCCGCTAAGGCATCCACTTTCGGATCGTAGCTGATGGCTACAGTCTCCTTGCCTAAAAGGGCTGCGAAGACTAGGGCGTGCAGCCGCATGGCGCAGACAAGCCTGGCGCCTGCAAACACTTCCAGCAGAGAAGGAAGATCTCCTGCCGCAGCAACCTCACCGCCCACTTTTTGTGCCAGCTTCTCCGCCAGGGGAAGATCCAATTCAGGCTGCATGGCAGCAAAGACAAAAGGCAGATCAACCTCCTGCCGCAGCCTCTTGATGGCTCCCACGAGCCTCTCTTCCTTCCCCTGCCAGGGTCTGAGAGCAAAGAGCAGATATGAGCCAGCTGAATTTGCCGTCAGCTTTTCCACAGGCAGGGCCCAAACAGGATCTGAGACCAGCTCAACTTCAGCTAGCCCCTCTTCCAACAGGAGCTCTTTAGACCTCAAATCCCGCACAGACACAAAAGCCGCCCCTTTTGCTGCTTTTGCAGCTTTCTCCTTACTCCCTCTGCGGACGAAGGGCCCCAGGCCCTGGGCAAACAAAGCATAAGGCTTGCCCAAAAGCTTTGCCAGCCGGATAATTCCCAGATAATAATGGAGAGATTTGGCGCTCGTCACGTCCTGCAGCAGGCTCCCCCCACCTAAAACCAAAACATCAGCCCACAGGAGGGCCTGGACAATGGAAAGGGGGCTCGTGCGGTGGAAGGTGCGCACCTCGCAAAAAGAGAGGAGCCTTTCTGTCCCACGGCAATCTGCTGTGAGGACGCCGAGCTCATGCCCATTTTCTGCAAGGCAAGAAGAAATGGTATAAAGGAGAGCCTCGTCCCCTGCATTACCGTAGCCGTAATAGCCTAAGAGCAGAAACCTAGCCACGGCGGGTCACTTTCCCCACAAGGAAGTTCAAGAGAGAGCCGAAAACTAGACCCAAGAGGATTCCCCAAAAGCTGCGGACCAAACCTGCCGCAAGAGGCGAGTGGGCGTGAGCAAAGGTATTGACTGTTGAAACAAGGGCAATTGTGCCTAAAGGGAGAAGCAGCCGCTGCCAGAGAGAAGGTTTGCCAGCGAAAGCCAGCACCAAGAGCGGATAGCACAAAAGCTCCTTGGTCCTGGGCCGGTAGCGGAAG
The DNA here is from genome assembly GCA_001512905.1 of Clostridia bacterium DTU084. GTDB lineage: Bacteria > Bacillota > DTU084 > DTU084 > DTU084 > DTU084. The sequence goes on from LFTB01000101.1 coordinate 3,382, forward strand.
GTACGCTCTAAAAACTCCCGGGCAGCCCGCTCCCACGGTGCAGCCAAACCAGTGTTGCCGCTGCGCAGGATGTAAACAAAAAGAACGAGCAAAAGCAAAAGGCCCAACAGCACGTGCCACACCCGCAGGGGCTCGGCAAGCTGCCTCTCGCACCACTTTTTGAAATCGTCCCAGCTTCCACCTTCTCCCAAAGGGGAGATTGCCCAAAGGCCAACCAGCCCCACAGGCAAGAGAAAGGCGACTTTCACACCGGCAAAGCGCCAGACCGCCAGGGCAAATTGCCACGATCCCAGGAGAGCTGAGACCACAACCCCTCCTGCCAGGGCCACAAGGCCTGCTGCTGCGGCCTTTACCTGACCTGATGCAGTGAGCTTCTTCCCCACAACCACTCCCAAAACCGGAAAAACCACAGCCGCAAGGAGGGCAAAGAGCTGCCTTGCCCGAAGCAGATGAAGAAGGGGCAGGCCAAGCCAGGCAATAGCCAAAAGGAGCAGGAGAAGCCGCTGCAGCGCTCTAGGCAGCTTCTGCGCCAGGATGAGGCAGGCGCCAACTGGCCCGAGGGCTGCGAGCCAAAACAGGCCCAGGCTGCTACTCCACGGAGCGCGAGGTCTGACGCTGGCAGCTGAAAAGCCTAAAGCTTCCAGCTTCTCCCGCACCCCAGCCACGAAAGCTGTATTTTCTGCCAAAAGATCCTCTCCTGTAAACAAAGGCCGCAGATACAAAAGGGGAATGCTCCGTTCTGCTCTTGCCCGCACGAGCCTCTCCCTCGCCCGTTCTGGGGTCATGGTGGAAAGCTCCTCGGCAGGAATGGAATGGAGGCGCAGGATGTTCGGGCCTGCTGCTCGGGCCAGGCTCTCCTGCCCTTTGATGTTTGCAAACTCAACCATTGCCAGAGGCAGAGAGCAGGCTGCAAGCTCTTCAGCGACAGTGTGCAGATGCCTGGGATATCCCAAGACCTTATCTCCCTCTGGGAGAAAAGCCTGCGCTCCCTGCCCAGAGGAGATGAGGTATGCAATTGCCTCCCTGCCAAAGGCGGGATGGTTTTTAAACCGAACAACCACACCGAGGTTCAAAGACTTTGCCAGGGAAAGCTTGTCCTCAGGCAGGCCCAATGGCTGCTCCAGAAAGCGCTCGAGGCTTTCTGAAAGCTCCCAAAGGTTCTGCTCCCGGTCAAGGAGCTTGCCGCCTAAAGAGGGCAGCAGCCCCTTCAAGTCTTGGGATACAGCCTGGCTTTTGGGAATTATGTAAAGCTTGCCTGGCTTCACAGCAACTCCCCTGAGCTGTTGGGGGAGTTCTCCAAAGGATATGCCGTCGAAAACGAGAAGCCTCCCCTGCCTTACAGCTTGTCCTGCTGTATATTGAGAGATGGCTACAGCTGTCACCCCAGCCTCTTTGAGGCTGCGCAGGACCTGATGGATGGAGGTGTCTGTGAGCCTTGCCATGTTCAGGGCTTCAGCGTAATCGTACACCAGAGAGTAGCTTTTCTCCTCCCAGGCAAGCCTCTGCCAGCTCACAATCAAGCTTCCCAAAAGGCCTAAAATCAAGAGCACAAAGCCTAGTCGCCTCATAATCTGTCTCCTCTTCCTGCTAAATAAGCATGACCGTTTTCAATGCGCACGCTCTCAAGCTCAAGGGGCAGCGGCAGTTTGCCCAGCGGTATAATAAAATTAACCTGTTTGCTTAAGTTGTTGAGCAGAAAGCGTGGCAGCTTGAAATCCGCGACGAAGAAATCTGTGGGCGTAAACTGCAGATCCCCCTCTTTGGGAGAGAAGTCTCCTGCGATGCTCAGCTTCACATCCCGGCCCAAAAGCTCTGCTGTGCCGAAAAGGGTGGCTTTGCCTGCCGCAAGCTGAATGCGCACGTCCTTGAGCACTTCAATCTGCTTCTGCAGATAAGCCGAGAGCTCCCCTTCAGCCAGGACACACGTTGCCCGAGCTCCATGGGAAGAGATGACCTCCACTTTACCTTTCCATAATTCTGCCCAATCAAGCTGCAGAAGCTTTGCTTCAAAGAAAAGGGCAGAAATGGGAAAGCCGTCTTTGGTTCGAAGACCTCTCCCTTCGATTTTCAGGTCCTCCAGCCTCCCTTGAGTCCAGCTGGAAAGGCCTGCAGGGCTGAGATCCACTGTGATCAAATCTGCAGCGCTGAAAGAACCCGCCAGGCCCTTTGCAATTTGCTCCTCTGCCCAGCTGGCAATGAACTTTGGCAGCAGCTGCCAAAGTAAAAAAAGCAAGAGGAGCACAAAAGCTGCAGCCAGCGCTCTTCTTGCCTGCTTGTTCACGAGGCCACCTGGGACCTGAGGTATGCTTCAATGAAAGGTCCCAGCTCCCCGTCCATCACTGCCTCTACATTGCCAACCTCAAATCCTGTACGATGGTCTTTGACCATGGTATAAGGACAGAATACGTAAGAACGAATCTGATTGCCCCAGGCAATCTCTCCCTGATCCTGCCGGAGAGAATCTATTTTTTCCTGCTGCTCCTGCTGCCGCAGTTCAAACAACCTTGCCTGCAAGATCTTCATGGCAGCCTCCCTGTTGCTGTGCTGAGAGCGCTCGTTTTGGCACTGGACCACAATTCCAGTTGGCAGGTGGGTGATCCGCACTGCAGACTCAGTTTTGTTCACGTGCTGCCCCCCTGCTCCGCCTGCGCGGTAGGTGTCTATTTTCAGCTCGTCAGGGGAGATCTGGATTTGATCGTCAGCTTCCACCTCCGGCAGCACGCTCACAGAGGCAAAGGAAGTGTGCCGCCTGCCGGAGGCGTCGAAAGGCGATATCCTTACCAGCCTGTGGACGCCCTGTTCGCTTTTCAGATAGCCGTAGGCGTTCTCTCCAGAGATCAAGAGGGTGACGCTTTTGATCCCTGCTTCATCACCAGGCAGAAAATCTAGGGTCTGCACTGTGTACCCATTTGCTTCTGCCCAGCGGGTATACATCCTAAGCAGCATGGATGCCCAATCCTGAGATTCTGTTCCGCCTGCCCCAGGGTGGATGGAAAGGATGGCGCTGTTGGCATCATAGGGGCCGGAGAGGAGCTGCTCAAGCTCGAGGCTCGACACCATCTCCGACAGCTGCGCCAAAAGCCCTTTTGCTTCCTCTTCTAAAGACTCATCTCCCTCTTCCAGGCCCAGCTGAATCAAAACCTCAGCGTCATCGCAGAGGGTTTGGATTTTCTGCCAGCGCTCGAGGAGCCTGTTGAGGCTGGCGATTTTCTGGTTTACCTTCTGTGCCTCCTCTGGATTATCCCAGAAGCCGGCTTCAGCCATTTTCTCCTGAAGCTCGGAAATTCTCTCTTTCTTGCCGGCTGGGTCAAAGATAAGCCCCCATTTCCTTGATCTTTTCCTTCAGCTCTTCAAGCTGGGGCACTAAATCTGCTAACACAAGTATTCCTCCTTATCTGCCGCAGCATTTTTTATACTTTTTCCCGCTCCCACAAGGGCAAGGATCGTTTCTGCCGATCTTTTTAACCCTGATGGGAGTCTGGGCTTGGTCCTGCTGCGCTGCCATTGCCATCACGCCTGTGCTCCCCCCTGCTGCACGGTTGGTGGAGAGCTTGGCAACGTCCCGCCTGCTCCTGCGGGGCTCTTGGGGGATCAAAGTTACCCGGAAGAGGTATCTGGTGACCTCATCCCCGATCCCTGCCATCATATCATTGAACATATAGTACGCTTCAAGCTGATATTCCTGAAGGGGGTTGCGCTGGCCGTAGGCCCGCAGGCCAATTCCTTCCTTCAGTTCATCCATGTTCCGCAGGTGTTCCATCCACTTGCGGTCCACCACCTGCAGCAAAATATAGCGTTCGATCTGCCTGAGGTTGTCTGAGCCGATTTCCTCTTCCTTCTTTTGGTAGAGCTCCCCTACTTCCCCCAGCAGCTCTTCTTTCAAGGCATCGCCTGGCAAACCAAGATACTGTTCTTTGCGCTTTGCAAAGTGCTCCCTTCCCACCAGCTGATCCAGCTGGAAGAGAAGGCTTTCCAAATCCCATTCGTCTGGGTGGACTGAAGGATCGCAGTACTGCAGGATTATCCTTTCAGCAGCTTCTTCGATCAGTGCTTTGATTGACTCCTCAAGGTTCTCTCCTTCAAGCACCTGCCGCCTCTGTCTGTAGATCACCTCGCGCTGTTTGTTCATCACGTTATCGTACTCTAAAACCTGTTTGCGGATTTGGAAGTTGTGGGCTTCCACTCTCTTCTGGGCATTCTCAATGCTGCGGGTGATGTAGGGGTGTTCGATGGGCTGGTGTTCTTCCCAGCCAAAGCGCTCCATAATAGAAGAGATCCGCTCTGAGCCAAACAGCCGCATCAGGTCATCTTCCAGGGAAACGTAAAAGCGCGAGGAGCCTGGATCCCCCTGTCTGCCTGACCGGCCCCGGAGCTGGTTGTCGATCCGCCTGCTCTCGTGGCGCTCTGTGCCTATAATGTGCAGGCCTCCGAGTTCTTTCACGCCTTCGCCTAGAACAATGTCTGTTCCCCGGCCTGCCATGTTGGTGGCGATTGTGACAGCTTTCCGCTGGCCAGCCAGGGCCACAATCTCAGCTTCCCGCTCGTGGTGTTTGGCGTTGAGGACCTCGTGGGGAATGCCTTTCTTTTTGAGCATTTTGCTTAAAAGCTCTGATTTCTCGATGGAGATGGTGCCCACCAAAGTTGGCTGCCCTCTTTCGTAGCAGCTTTGGATCTCCTCCACCACAGCCTCGAACTTCGCCTTTTCTGTTTTGTAGATCACATCAGGAAAATCTTTCCGGATCATGGGCTTGTGGGTTGGCACCACTACAACGTCCAGGCCGTAGATCTTGCGGAATTCCTCTTCCTCTGTGGCTGCTGTACCAGTCATGCCGGCGAGCTTGTCGTACATCCTGAAGTAATTCTGGAAGGTGATGGTAGCGAGGGTCTGGCTTTCCCGCTCGATTTTTACCCCTTCTTTTGCTTCGATGGCCTGATGGAGTCCATCGCTGTAGCGGCGACCAAACATGAGCCTGCCTGTGAACTCGTCTACAATGATCACCTGGCCGTCTTTGACTACATAATCCCGATCCCGCTTCATCAAAGTATGGGCTTTCAGGGCTTGGTTGAGGTAGTGGGTGAGCTGAACGTGCTCGCCTTCAAAAAGGTTTTCAACACCGAGCCACTTTTCCATTTTTGCCACGCCGGCCTCTGTGAGCACAGCTGAATGGGCTTTCTCATCTACAGTGTAGTCCTCTTCAGGCTTGAGCCTGGGGATGAGCTTGGCAAAGCGGTAGTACTCATCAACTGATTCCTCTGAAGGACCTGAGATGATCAGCGGCGTTCGCGCTTCGTCGATGAGGATGGAGTCCACCTCGTCCACGATGGCATAGGCAAGGTGTCGCTGGACCATCTGTTCCTTCTCGAAGACCATGTTGTCCCTGAGGTAGTCGAAGCCGAATTCATTATTTGTCCCATAGGTGACGTCAGCATTATAAGCTTCTTTCCGCTGGTCGAAGTTCAAGCCGTGGACGATCACCCCCACGCTCAAACCTAAAAATTTATATATTTCTCCCATCCACTGGGCGTCCCGCTTGGCCAGGTAGTCGTTTACTGTCACCACGTGGACCCCGCGGCCTGTGAGGGCGTTGAGGTAGACCGGCATGGTGGCCACCAGGGTTTTCCCTTCGCCGGTTTTCATCTCAGCGATCTTGCCTTCGTGCAGCACAATGCCGCCCATAATCTGCACCGGGAAAGGTTCCATCTCCACTGTCCGCCGTGCTGCTTCCCTGACCACCGCGAAAGCCTCAGGCAAAAGGTCGTCAAGAGACTCGCCCTGCTCCAGGCGGCTGCGGAAAATTGGGGTTTTGCCTGCAAGCTCTTCATCAGAAAGGCGCACCATTTCATCCCGCAGGGCTTCAACCTTTGCCGCGATCTGGCGCAGGCGCCTCAGTTCTCTTTCGTTGTGGTCAAATAATTTCTTTATAGCTTCAAACAAGGTCTCACCTCCTGCTGCAATTATAACACGACAAAAGGTGAGCTACAAGTTAAACAGTTGCAAAATACTGAATCGGACGGACAAAAAAAGAGGGGCAAATTGCCCCTTAGTGACTCTCCACGTCTTCTGCCCCGTTCTCCCGGAGGATCTGCGCGGCTTCCTCCACCTTTTCCGGGTCTGTCTCAATTACGCTGAGGATCTTACCCTCCCGGACCTTCCCTTCGTAGTATTCGCTCCTTTGTGCAGGGATGCCCAGGTCAATAAGCCCTCCGGCAATGCCGCCTGCCACAGCCCCGGATAAGGTGGCTGCAATTGGTCCCATGGCCACGATAGGCCCGATGCCTGGGATGGCCAGTGCCCCGATGCCGGCAAGCAGGCCAGCAATCCCACCAATGGCGCCGCCTGTGGTGGTGCCGCTGGTCAATGTGCCCATGCCTGAGTTCTGATCGGACCCTTCTTCCTGGCCTTTGGCCACCATGGAAATTTCATCGTCCCCAAAGCCGCCTGCCCGCAGGGAGCGAATGGACCTTTCCGCCTGCTGTTCTGAGGAGAAGACACCAATAACTGTAGACATCTGTTGGCAACACCCCTTTCTTGAGTTAGTCTGTCCCCAAAGCCGCCGGGGTATTCAGCGGTTTTTTATGGTGGCCACCATCGCCACCTCTCCTCCCTGGCGAAGAGCACTGTTGTACAGATTCCGCAGCGCACGGAACACCTCCTCTTCGCTGCCTTCAAGGTAAGTGGACAGCTCCCCCACTTTAGCCTCCACGCCATCAAGCTCTAAAACGGCGCTTTGGATAATCCCATCGCTGTCTACTACTTCCAGTGGATACAGGGACACCTCACAGGCGATCAATCCCTCACCTCCTTTTGCCTTTAGGATCCCACAGATATCCCCTTCTATACGAAGAAAACCCCGGCCTAGCCGAGGTCTTCCTTTATTTTATTTTGTCGATTTTCTGTTTGAGCTCCCGGGCTGTCATTGCCCCTACCTTGCTTTCCACGACAATCCCTTTCTTGTCGATGAAGTAGGTGGTGGGGATGCCCCGCACCTGGTAGAGGTCTGCAACTTTGCCTTGGGAGTCCAAAAGCACAGGGAAGGTATACTTGCCCTTCTGCATGAAATTCTCAATAGTCTTCTTGTCTTCCCGCAGGTTAACAGTTAGGATCACGTAGCCTTTCGCGTCTTTGTGCGCGTCCTGTATATACGGCATTTCGCTTCGGCAGGGCCCGCACCAGGTTGCCCAGAAGTTCAGGACAACGCCTTTGCCGCGGAAATCTTTAAGGGAAACCTGCTTGCCGTTGAGATCCCGCAGCGTGAAGTCGGGAGCAGCCTCTTTGGGCCTCACTCCCACCCGCACAGCCAGGCTGCCCACTGCTAAAACTATCAGTATGACAAAAAGCAGCGCTAATTTCTTCCTCACTAAAACCAGCTCCTTTCAAGTTGGTTTTAGAGGAATATATTCAACAACTGATTCAATTATCCTCTTTTTCCCATAATCTTTTTTAAGGCAGCCTCACCTGGATCCCATGAGCCCGCAAATATTCTTTGGCCTCTCGGATGGTGTAGTGGCCGAAGTGGAACATCGAGGCTGCAAGCAGTCCCTCGGCTCCTCCCTCTACAGCCCCTGCCAAAAGATGCTCCAAAGTCCCTGCCCCTCCTGAAGCGATAACGGGAATGTCCACAGAGGAGGCTACTGCCCAGTTGAGCTTGTTGTCGTAGCCGTCCTTTGTTCCGTCCCGATCCATGCTGGTGAGGAGGATCTCCCCTGCGCCCAGGCTCGCTGCCTTTTCAGCCCAGGCCAGCACATCAAGGCCGGTTCCCTTCTGGCCGCCGTGGGTCACAACCTCCCAGCGGCCTGGGGCCGCCTCTTTGACGTCAATGGCAACAACTATCGAGCTGCTGCCGAATTCATCGGCTGCTCTGGAGATTAGCTCAGGCTCCTGGACAGCAGCTGTGCTGATGGAAACTTTGTCCGCACCAGCGCTGAGGATGGTCCTCACATCTTCCAGGCTCCTAATGCCGCCGCCGACTGTCAAAGGGATGGAGACGGCCCGGCTGGTTTCCCTCACAAGCTCCACCATGGTTTTCCTGCCTTCAACTGTGGCGCTGATATCCAAAAAGACCAGCTCGTCGGCGCCTTCCTCATCGTAGTGGCGGGCAAGCTCCACCGGATCCCCTGCATCCCGCAGGTTGAGGAACTTGGTTCCCTTTACCACTCTCCCATCTTTCACGTCCAAACAGGGGATAATTCTCCTCAGCATTTCTCCCACTCCTTACAATAGCGGATTGCCTGGGCAAGATCCAAATTGCCTTGGTAAATTGCCTTGCCCACAATAGCCCCCACAATGGGCAGGCCGTCTTTTTCCATGGCACAAAGCCTTCTGATGTCGTCCAAGGTGCTCACTCCCCCTGAAGCCACAAGGGGAAGGGGTGAGATTCTGCCTATTTCCTCCAAGCCCTCGAAGTAAGGGCCCGCAAGCATTCCGTCCCGGCTCACTTCAGTGTAGATGATCTGATCCACGCCCCACTGAAAAAGCTTCTCGAGGAGATCTTTTAGGTCAACAGGAACAGTCTCCTGCCAGCCGGAGATGGCAAGTTCCCCTTTTTTCAGGTCCAGGCCGACGATGATCCTGCCGGGAAACTCCCGGGCAGCCTCTTTAACAAACTCAGGATTCTTTGCCACAGCAGTCCCTAAAATCCCCCAGCGCACCCCTTTGACGAAAAGCTCCTTCAGGGCTTCCAGGCTCCGCAGGCCCCCTCCCACTTCGACATCCAGGCCGAGTTTCGCGATTTCCGCGATGATCTCCTGATGGTTTTGCTGTCCGGAAAAAGCGCCGTCCAAATCCACCACGTGGAGCCTCTCGGCCCCTTTGGCTTTGAAGTCCGCAGCCACCTCTATAGGATCTAGGGCGTATGTAGTCTGGGCAGCTGCCTCTCCCTGCCTGAGGCGGACAACTTTGCCTCCCCGCAAATCTATCGCTGGAATCACAAGCATTTTCTACCAACTCCCAAAATTAAGTTCTCCCCAAAAAGAAAATTCCCTCACTAGAGGGATTTGGCAAAGTAGAGCAAAAGGCCCGCCACAGTCTTGGCATCCCGGATCTTCCCCTCCAAAAGCAGCCTTTGGAGTTCCTCCCGGGAGAAAAACCCCACCTGCAAATGCTCATCCCCATCGGGATGGGCTTTGCCCTCTTCCAGCTCTTCTGCTGCGAAGAGGTACATCCGCTCATCAGAAAAGCCCGGACTGAGGTACAGCATGCCCATAGGCACGAGTTTTCCTGCCTTGTAGCCTGTTTCCTCTGCCAGCTCCCTCAGGGCGGTCTTTTGAGGTTCTTCGCCAGGATCCAATTTGCCTGCAGGCAGCTCCCAAAGGGCTTCTTCCACAGGCTTGCGGTACTGCCTGACCAGCACGAACCCTTTCTCTGTTTCTGCGATCACTGCCACAGCTCCAGGGTGGGAGACGATCTCCCGCTTCCCTTCCCTGCCTGTGGGCAAGAGGACTGTATCTTCTCTGAGGCTGAGGATCCTGCCTGAATAAATCAGCTTTGTGGAAATTGTTTTCTCTTCCATGGTCTTCCTCCTGCCTTTTGGGCATAACTATGTAATAAAACTAGAAAAGGGGTCGCCCAAATGGTCAAACTCTACGTTTCCCCTAAAGCTTTCACGCTGACAGGCTCTGTCTCTGAAGTTTTAAATATCTTAAGACTCCTCGCTCAAAGCAAGCTCACTGTGGAGGAGTGGCTCAGGCGAGCAAACTGCTAGCCACAGCTCCCCCTGCTGCTCCTGCCAGGAAAAAGGCCCGCTCCTCCTCTGCTCCCCTGCCCATGGTGGAAAGGGGGATCCCAAGGTCCTTGAGGATGGGCAGCACATAGCTGGCGTCTGCAATTTCCAAAAGGTGCCGCTGTGCCACTTTTCCCTGGACAAGCTGTCTTTTCACAAGGGAAAGCTGGTTTTCAGAAAGCTGCGGCAGGGCTACGATGGCAGGTGCCAGAGCCACCCTGCCCAGGGCAGTCAAGGTGTGGTGGCTTACGCCTCTGTGTCTGGGCCTGGGATCTGCGAAGCTGAGCCTCGGCACTGCCACAGCCCTGCCCCCCAAAACGCTTACAGTATTTACTGCTTCGCCCTGCTGCACTGCTGTGGTGCCCCATTTGGTGCCTGTGCCCACGATCCCAGGCCCCATGGCCACAACTGCAACGTCAGCTCCCAAAACCTTGGCTGCAGCAAGGCCGCTGTATAGATTTACAGCCTCATAGTCTCCGCCGAAGGCTTGTCCGCAGGTGATGGTAAAATCTATGAGCCCTGTCTTCTTCAGCTGCGGCACGAGCCTGGAAAGGGCCAGGGGCAGTGCTGCGCCATCGATCATCAGGTAAGCGATGAGAATCTCCCTTCTCTGGCCGCTTGGTTTGAAGCGGAGGGCCGCTGTGATGGTGGGAAGAAGGCTGTGAAGTGTAGCCACCACAACTGGCATGCCGGCAAGGGTTTCAAAGGCTGCAAGCTGGCTGTGGTAGGGGGAGTCCTCTTCCTCCACAGACAAGGCGTTGAACTGGATGGGCGTGTAGCGCAGCTTCATGATGTGCCCTGCGCCCAACTTGCCCCCTGGACTTGTGGGGAGGACAAAGTGCCTCCCTCCTGTCCCCAAGCCCAGCTCCACTGCAGTTGTGTTGAGGAGTACTTCTTGACCAACTTCCACTGGCCCTGCAAAAAGCGGGTAGTTGTAAGCCCGCTGCTTTTCCCCGTCCACTTCCACCAACAGCTCCTGAAGCTCGGGACTTGTGGAAAGGACCTCCAGAACCAGGCCTCTTTTCCGGTTCATCTCGCCTCACCTGTACACAGGGCTAAAGCGATTTCCGCAGCTGCCACAAGATCTCTTGCAGCCAGAAATTCCTCTTTAGTGTGGGGCTTTTCCATCCCCACCCCGAGGTTCACGCTTGGAATGCCCAGCTGGTTGAACACATTGGCATCGCTGCCTCCGCCAGAGGAGACTAGCTGACTCCTCAAGCCCACTTTATGTACTGCATTCTGTGCCAGCTGCACCACAGAGTCCTTGTGGGAAAGCTGGAAACCGGTAAAGGAGCGTTCTTTTTTCCCTTCTACACTGCCGCCGAACTTGGCAGCTGCCTTTTGAAAGCTGTCTTCCATCAGCCTGCTCTGCTTCTCCAGCTCTTCATCCTGGAAGCTCCGCACCTCGCCCCATATTTCCGCAAGTTCAGGGACGATGTTTGTGGCAGTGCCCCCCGAGATTTTGCCGATGTTTGCCGTGGTGCTTGGACTGAGCCTGCCCAAAGGTATCTGCGAGATGGCCCAGGCTGCGATCTGTATTGCGCTTACCCCCTCTTCTGCACTGGCAGCGTGGGCGGCCTTGCCTAAAACCTTGTAGTAGTGTTCGTCCTGGGAAGGAGAGTTGACAATAATCTCGCCTGGCTTGTTCATGCTGTCGAAAA
>LFTB01000101.1:14792-22478 GCA_001512905.1 Clostridia bacterium DTU084
AAGACCAGCTCCAAAGAAGGGTGGGGCAGCTTTTCTTCCACCAGCACAGTGGCAGCCTCCAAGATCGCGGCGATCCCCGCTTTGTCGTCAGCGCCGAGGATGGTCCTGCCGTCAGTGCGGAAAACTCCGTCCTCTTCCAGAACCTGGACACCTGCCATGTCAGAGACCACGTCCATATGAGCTGCGAGCAGCAGCGTGGGGCCTTCGCCTTCAAGGCGGACAATTATGTTTCCAGTCTCGCTCCCTGTCTCTTTTGCGCTGTCGTCCACTTCTGCTGCGAGGCTCAGCTGCGCAAACTGCTCTTTCAGCCATTCTGCCACAGCCCCTTCCTTTTTGGAAGGGCTGTTGAGCCTCACAAGCTGCAGGAAGCGCTCTCTGATCCGTTCTTCGTTTACAGGCACCTCAACTCCCCCTTTTTCAGCTAGTGTCCCCTACCTGGCCTCGGCAAATTCTGCTCCAGCCTTGAGGGCTTTCTCGTTTAAGGGCAGCAAGTTCTGCCTGTGGGCAGGAAGTGTGGCAGCCAGTGCAGCAATAATGCTTTCAGGTTTCACAAGAGGTTTTCTGGCGAGAAGTGCCCCAAGCATCACCATGTTCGCTGCCCTGCCGCTGCCAAGGCCATCTGCAATTTCCGTGGCAGGCACCCCAAGCATCTCCAGATCCCCTCTGCCCGGAGCTTCGTCCATAAGAGAGCTGTTGTAAATGAAAAGCCCTCCTTTTTGGGTCAGGGGAAGGTATTTCTCGAAAGAGGGAAGGTTCATGGCCAAGACTGCTGACGGCTCGCTCACCACCGGCGAGCCAATAGGCTCGTCTGAAAGGACAACAGAACAGTTGGCTGTGCCTCCCCGCATCTCAGGTCCGTAGGAGGGAATCCAGGAAACCTCAAGCCCCTCCTCCATCCCTGCCCGAATCAAAAGCTGTCCTGCCAGCATCACACCTTGGCCGCCAAAGCCGGAGATAATGATTTCTTCTAGCATGTTACCACCTTCTTCATGCCCTCAGGCACCTTGAATTCCCCTAAAGGATAGGTTGGCAGCATTTGCTTGTCGATAAGCTCCAAGGCTGCTGTGGGCTTTACCCCCCAGTTGGTGGGACAGGTGGAGAGCATTTCCACGATGGCAAAGCCCAGACCTTCCTGCTGCACTTCAAAGGCCCGCCTCACAGCCCTTTTTGCCTGCCGCACGTTGCGGGGGCTGTTGAGGGCAACCCGAGCTGCATAAGCAACGCCGTCTAAGGTGGAGAGCATCTCTGTCATCCGGATGGGATAGCCCTGCAGTGCAGGGTCTCTGCCTTCTGGTGTGGTTGTGGTGGCCTGGCCTTCCACAGTTGTAGGAGCCATCTGCCCTCCTGTCATGCCGTAGATGGCGTTGTTCAGGAAAAAGATGGTGATTTTGTCCCCCCGGGCTGCTGCGTGGACGATCTCAGCTGTGCCGATAGCTGCAAGATCTCCGTCTCCTTGGTAGGCAAAAACCGTGGCCTCAGGCAGTGCCCGCTTCACTCCAACAGCCACAGCTGACGCTCTGCCGTGGGGCGCTTGGATAAAATCGCAGTCGATAAATTTATACAGCATCACAGAACAGCCTACAGAGAGCACGCCCACTGTTTCCTCGATGAGGCCAAGCTCGTCCAAAGCTTCTGCAACGAGCCTAGTGCCGATGCCGTGGGTGCAGCCTGGGCAGTAGCTGAAGTGTTCTTTTGTCAGACATTTTGGTCTGCTTGCTATTTTCATCACGATCCCCCTAGTGTTTCATGGCCTTTTCCATCTGAGCCAAGAGCTGTGCTGTAGTTGGGAAAATTCCGCCGGCGCGTCCGTAAAAGCTCACTGGCGCTCTGCCGCAGACAGCAAGCTTCACATCGTCCACCATCTGGCCCATGCTCATCTCCACGCACAAAAAGCCTCTGGCCCTCTCTGCCAGCTTCCCTAAAGCCTCTGAAGGGAAAGGATAGAGGGTTATGGGACGCAAGAGCCCCACTTTAAGGCCTTTCTCTCGAGCCCTGCGGACTGCGCCTTTCACTACCCTCGCCATGGTGCCGTAGGCAACCAGCACTAGCTCTGCGTCTTCGGTGAGGTACTCCTCCCACCGGACTTCCTGCTGCATCTTTTCGTATTTGCGGGCCAGCTTCAAGTTGTGCTCTTCCAATGCCTCTGGCTCCAGATACAGGGAGGTGATGAGCTTTGCTTTACCGCCCCTCTTGCCCCGGACAGCCCACCCGGGAATGGGGCGTTCTATCTCCTCGCTGGGCTTTAAGACAACAGGTTCCATCATCTGTCCCAGCACCCCGTCGCCTAAAATCATGGTGGGGTTGCGGTATTTGTCTGCCAGGTCAAAGGCGAGGGCTGTCAGATCATACAGTTCCTGCACAGAGGCAGGAGCAAGGACCAGGGTCCTGTAGTCGCCGTGGCCGCCGCCCCTTGTGGCCTGGAAGTAGTCTGCCTGGGAAGGCTGCACTCCGCCGAGGCCCGGTCCTCCCCGCATGATGTTGACGATGACGCAGGGGACTTCAGAGCCTGCAATGTAGGAGATGCCCTCCTGTTTTAAGCTGATGCCTGGACCTGAAGAGGAGGTCAGCACCCGCTGGCCTGTGGAGGCAGCGCCCAGCACCATGTTAATAGCGCCGATTTCGCTTTCCGCTTGCAAAAAAACCCCGCCCGCCTGGGGAAGCCTCTTCGCCAAATAGGCAGGCAGCTCGTTCTGCGGGGTAATTGGATAGCCAAAAAAATAACGGCACCCGGCAGCTAAAGCTCCTTCTGCTAGGGCCTCGTTTCCTTTCATCAATACTTTTTCCAACCTACCGATCCTCCCGTTCCACTTCAATGGCAGCATCAGGACACATAATTGCGCAGAAAGCGCAGCCTGTGCATTTTTCTCTGTTCTCCGGCTTCATTTGGGCCGGATGGTAACCGTGGCCGTTGATTTTCTCCTCGAGAGACAGGATTTTCCGGGGGCAAACCTCTATACAGATTTGGCAGCCCTTGCAGCGCTCTCGGTCAATGATTACGTAGTTCATAGCCATTCCCCCTTCCTACATTATTCTCCTCCTGCAGCGTCATTCCTGCAATTTTTGGAAAATATTACTAGCAGTTCCCCCTGCCTGTTCTCAGCGTTTGATCCGCATCCTTTGTTCTGTTTACATAAAAAAATCCCCAACGAATAAGTGCATAATCTCTTGAATACCTTTAAGATGAGGGGAGGAATCTCTTTATGGAACAGGGAAATGCAGTGGCAGCCATGGCCATTGTGCGCTTTTTTGCTGCCACCCTAGAAATCATCGGTGCCTGCCTGATGCTTTATTTCTGGCGGTTGAATTGGGCCATTAAGATCAACACTTTTTTGGGCGGGATTGGACCAGTGTTTTTCCTGCTGGCAAGCGCCCTTGGAATCAGCGCTGCAAAGCCTGACCCCCTACAGCTGTTTTTTTTAATTTCGGGCCTCTTTCTCACTTTTTTGGGCTTGCGTTAAATTTGCCTCGCGGGAGATACTAACTCCGAGGAGGTGAAAGAATGGCCCGAGTCAACTGCAGTGTGGAGGACTGCCAATTCTGCAGCGAGGACAACTGCTGCACCAACCCAAACCGCTTGGATTTGGCAGACGAGGATGAGTTCTGCACAGACTGTGCAGATTGCGACTGCTACCTTCCCCTTTAAGAAAAGCACCCGCCTGGGTGCTTTTATTCTTTGAGCCGCTTGACTTTCGCGCCTACCGACGCCAGCTTGTCTTCCAGGAACTCGTAACCTCGATCCAGATACTCAACACCTGTGATGGTGGTGACCCCTTCTGCAGCCAAAGCTGCCAAAACCAGGGCTGCCCCTGCCCGCAGGTCCGTGGCTTCAATTGGCGCTGCCAAAAGCTTATCCACGCCCCGGACGATGGCTGTGTCCCGTTCTGTTTTCACGTCTGCACCCATCAGGCGCAGTTCGTCTACAAATCGGAAGCGGTCGAAGATGGTCTCCCGGATCACGCTGGTGCCGTCTGCGATTGTCATCAGGGCCAAGAAGGGCTGCTGCAGGTCTGTGGGGAAGCCAGGATAGGGGGCTGTTTCTATGTCCACAGCCTTCGGCCGCTCTCTACAGATAGCGCGGATGGTGCTTTCCCCTTCCTCAACCTGCACCCCTGTCTCCCGGAGCTTCAAGAGAAAAGCCCTCAAGTGCTCGGGGACCACATCTGTGACTGTAATGTCGCCGCCTGTGATGGCAGCTGCGAGGAGGTAAGTTCCGGCTTCAATTCTGTCGGGAATGACATCGTATTCAACGCCTACAAGCTCTTTTACGCCGTCGATGCGGATCACTTCCGTGCCAGCGCCGCGAATTTTGGCGCCCATGGAATTGAGGTAAATGGCCAGGTCCACGATTTCTGGCTCTTTGGCTGCGTTTTCCAAAAGTGTGGTCCCTTCGGCAAGGGAAGCTGCCAGCATTAAATTCACAGTTGTGCCGACGCTGGCCCTGTTTATATAATACTTGCAGCCTGATAGCTTTTTGGCTTCTGCCTTCATGCAGCCGTATTCGATGCTGATCTCAGCGCCCATGCTGCTGAAGCCTTTCAGGTGAAAGTCCACAGGCCTTGATCCCAAAGAGCAGCCGCCTGGCAGGGGCACTTCAGCTTTGCCGAGCCTTGCCAAAAGCACTCCTGCTACGTAGAAGGAAGCCCTCATTTTACGGACCAGCTCGTGAGGGGCCTGATAGGCCCGGAGATTGTCTGCCTGGATGTGGAGCTTGCCTTCGTGATCCCAAAAGGTTTTAACCCCCAGCTCTTCCAAAATCTGGCAGGCTACTGCCACATCTGTATCGTGGGGGACGTTTTCCAAAATGCTCTCGCCTTTGGCCAAAGCTGCAGCCATGATAATGGCCAAAGCGCTGTTTTTTGCTCCGCTGATGGGAATTACACCTTCCAGCCTCCTGCCGCCTTCGATCTGAAGTTTTCCCATTAACCTCTACCCTCCACCGAGGACTTGGCTATGCCCTTTCCCTCAAGATAATATTTCACAAGCTCTTCTAAAATTTCGTCCCTGGTCAGTCTCCTGATGGCGCACCTTGCATCAGCGTGGCTGGTTATATATGACGGGTCACCAGAGAGGAGATAGCCTACAAGCTGATCCACTGGGTCGTATCCTTTCGCCTCTAAAGCTTGGTACACCTTCAAGAAAGTATTAGCAATTTCTTCTCGTCCTGTTTCTATGCGGAACATCATGGTCCGTTCGTCGTCAAAAGCCATGGTCATACCTCCCACTGTTCTGTGCTTCCCTCTCTGTGCAGGAGTCTGCAGATGGCAGCCATATCCTGAGGCAGAGGAGCTGTAAATTCCAATTCCTCGGCGGTAACCGGATGGGTGAAGCCCAGCCTTGCCGCATGCAGAGCCTGTCCTGTGATCAAGTCCTGAAAGTGAATCTTTCTGGGTCCGTAGAGGGGATCGCCCACTACAGGATGCCCTAAATAAGCCATGTGTACCCGAATCTGGTGGGTTCTGCCTGTATGGAGGGTCAGCTGGAGGAGAGAGTACCCTCGGTAGCGGGCCAGCACCTCAAAGTGGGTGCAGGCAGGCTTTCCCCCGCTGCGCACGGCAAACCGCTTTCTGTTTGCCGGATCCCGGCCTATGGGCGCCTGAATGGTTCCCCGGTCCTGCCTCAAGAGGCCGTGGACAATGGCCTGATACTGGCGCAGCACCTTTTGTCTTGCGAGCATTTCAGCCAGGGCCAGATGAACAGGATCTGTTTTTGCCACCACAAGCAAGCCTGAGGTGTCCTTGTCCAGACGGTGCACAATCCCCGGCCGCAGCGGCCCGCCAATTTTGCTGAGCTTTGTGTGGGAAAGCAGCGCATTGACAAGCGTGCCCCTTCTGTGCCCCAAGGCTGGATGGACAACCTGCCCCCGGGGTTTGTTCAGAACCAGCAGATGTTCGTCTTCGTAGACAATATCCAGGGGCAGCTCCTCCCCTGCCACCTCTTGTGGCTCAGGCGGCGGGATGGTGACGGAGATCTGCGCACCCTGCGCCACTTTTTGCCCTGCTTTTTTGGCAATCTGCCCATCTACCTTAACCAAACCCTTCTCGATCAGCTTTTGGACAGCAGAGCGGGAAGGCGCCACCTTTTCTTCAACCAGAGCCAGATCTAATCGCAAGCCTGGTTCTTGGACTGTAAACTCAAGCACTTTGGGAGATGTCATGGTTAATCTTTTTGCGCAAAAATACTGCTGCCACTGCCAAAATGCCCAGGCTCACCCATTGGGCCAGGGTGAGGCTCAAGAAAATTGGCTCGCCCCAACGCCAAAATTCAATGACAAAGCGGATGAGGCTGTAGCCTGCGAGGTACATTAGAAATAATTGTCCGTCCCTGGCCTTTTTCCTGTATTTCCAGAGCCCAAAAAAGAGAAGCAGGCACAGGCCGCTTTCCCACAGCTGGACGGGATAGACAGGCAGCCCCCCGTCGAAAGATACTCCCCATGGGGGCAGTGCTTCTCTGCCGTAGCAGCACCCGTTAAGGAAGCAGCCAACTCTTGCGATGGCGCTGCCCAGGGCAATGACTGGTGCAGTCAAGTTGGCTATTTTCCAAAAGGGAAGGGCTTTTCGCCTTGCGTACAGCCAGCTGACCAGGATGGCTAAAAACAGCCCGCCGTACAGCGTAAGCCCGCCTTCTCCCACCATTAAAATCTCTTTGGGGTTTGCCAGGTAATGCTTGAGGTTCTGCACCACAAAGCCCAGCCTCGCTCCAATGAGGGCTGAGATGATGGCTAGAAGCGAAAGGTTGAAGACTGCGTCCTCATCTAAGCCCTCACGGGACGCTTCTCTGGTAACGATAAGGATCCCGACAATAAAAGCGATGGCAAGGGTGAGGCCGTAGGTGTAGAACTCGTAGGGTCCTATGGAAAAAAGCACTGGCAACATGTTACTTCCCCTCCTGCGTTTCTAATTTCCAAAATGCTAGGGCTAAAAGAATGGTGCCGCAGGTGATCCAGGTGTCGGCAAGATTGAAGACAGGCCAAAAACGAAAATCGATAAAATCCACCACAGCTCCCAGGCGTATCCGGTCTGCCAAATTCCCCCCTGCTCCTGCCAAAAGCAGAATCAGCCCCCATCGGCCAAAGGCGGTTTTCGGAGGTTTTAAAAACAAGACCAAAAAGCCCAACAGCAAAAAGACGCCAGCCATAACCGCGATCAAGCCGGAATAGTTCTGCCCCAGGCCGAAGGCTGCACCCCTGTTCTGTACCAGAGTCAGGGACAGAAGGCCCAGATCCCGACTTCCGCCAGCTAAGGCAGCTGTGGCCCATCTTTTGCTCGCCTGATCCAAACCAAACAAAAGCAGCACCGCTAACAGCTGAATCATCCTGCACCTCCAACATTTAGTTTAACACAAAACAATGATTTAGGAAACATGATAGCACAAAAAAGAAAAAATCGGCACAGCCGGTATTAAATACCAGACCATGCCGATGTTTATCAAGACCAAATTCCCAAAGACGAATCCTCTAAAAACTGAGGACTTTTCAGCTGTCGGCTGATTTAGAAGTCAACAGCGAAGCCTGCTTTGATAACAAGCCCCTTCTCCTGGATCCAGCCTAAGCCGTCGTCGTCTTTCAGGTTATCGCTGTAGTACTCAGCCACAACCTTGAGGCCAATAGGTGCCTTGTAGGTTGCGCTGCCGCCGTAGACAGCCTCTTTGCCGAACTCGGCAACGCCCTCGAACTCTACGTTCTTCAAG
>LFTB01000141.1:0-145 GCA_001512905.1 Clostridia bacterium DTU084
GCTGAAGGGATTTTCATACTCCCGGGGACGGTAGACTCAGGATATGTCGGCCAGATGTTTGCGGTTGCAGTAAACCTGACATGGAAGCCGAGGAGGATTCGGGAAGGAGACCGCATTGCTCAGCTTATCTTCATTCCGTTCTGCC
>LFTB01000141.1:171-1159 GCA_001512905.1 Clostridia bacterium DTU084
TGCCGTCTACCCCAAGGGGAGATTCAGCGGCCGGCTCTACAGGACGGAGGTAGCCTTAGGAAAAATACGAGAACGAGACCATTATCGCATCAGGGAATGGAAAGGACTACAAATAGAAGACAGTTCAAAGAACAAACAACGAGCCCCGTCCCATAGGACGGGGCTTGCTTTACTTGTATGCCTCTCTCGCAGCGGAAACCCCTGCTCCTTTCTCCACTTTAAATCCCTGGTCACTGAGGGCTTCCTCCAGTCCGGCAAGGACAAGCATGACGTTTTCACGGGTGCAAGAATGGCCCATAAGTCCGATCCGCCATATACGCCCTTTAATCGGTCCGAGGCCTCCACCTATCTCCAGTCGGTAATCGGTCACCAGGTAATTCCGCACAGCGAGATCGTCCACCCCTTCAGGGATTTCAACTGAATTCAGCATCGGAGCCCGGTAACCATCCTGAGCGAACAGCTTCAGACCCATAGCCTGAAGGCCAGCTTTTAGCGCATTGCTATGTAGAACGTGCCTGGCAAACCTGGCTTCAAGCCCTTCTTCGTGGATAATGCGCAGGCTCTCATAGAGAGCATAGATCATGTTGACAGGTGCGGTATGGTGGTAAAACCGTTCTTTGCCCCAGTAGCTTCGAAGCATGGTTATGTCAAGATACCAGCTTTGCACCTTGGTCTTTCGCGAAGCAAGCCGCTCCTCTGCGCGCTTGTTCACAGTAATAGGAGCCAGCCCGGGAGGACAAGATAAGCACTTCTGGGTGCCGCTGTAGACGACGTCTATTCCGTCTTCATCGACTTTAACAGGTGTGCCGCCAAGGGAAGTGACTGCATCCACCACAAGAAGAGCCCCATACTTCCTGGCAATCTCCGCAACAGGCTTTATAGGCTGCAGCACTCCGGTGGATGTCTCAGCATGCACAATACCTACCAAATCGGCAGGACGCTGTTTGAGCGCTTTTTCTACTTCCTCAGGTTCAATGATCTTACCCCA
>LFTB01000141.1:1279-9268 GCA_001512905.1 Clostridia bacterium DTU084
CATGCCGGCGCTTCCTGTACCTGATATGGGAATGGTAAACTCATTGGTTGTCATAAAAGTCTTGGCCAACAATTCCTTTGTCCGGTTCATTATCTCCAGGAATTCCTTGTCAAGATGGCCAAGGACCGGTGCTGAAAGAGCGCGAAGCACCCGCTGATGGACATTGCTGGGCCCAGGGCCCATCAGTATTCTTCCTCCAGTCTGAATCTCAGGATACCTCTCCATATCAACCATAGGATACCGCACCTCCTCGGACTCTTTACATGCATCATATCATCTGACTTTGACATGAAGCAACACAAGCCTATGAACGCTTTGATTCCTGAAGACCTGGCGACATCGCCAACGGGTCAACACAATTCAGACGTGTTGACCATCTTAGCATCTTCATTTGGAGAAGCAATAACTCAGGCTGTCACAACCTATCAATGTTTGTCATTGGACACACCATGCAGATGACACGCGACAAAATGGCCGCCCCCTATGTCTCGGAACTTAGGCTCCTCGTGTTCACAGATCTCTTGGACATACCTACATCGCGTATGGAACCTACAGCCGTTCGGTGGGTTTATGGGGCTCGGGACATCACCTTCAAGGATAATCCTTTGCCTCCTCTTAGCTGGATCAGGTATAGGTACAGCAGAAAGCAAGGCTTCTGTATATGGATGCTTAGGGTTGTCGTATAGTTCATACTTCTTGGCGAGCTCAACTATTTTCCCTAGATACATTACAGCGACTCTATCACTGACATGTTTCACCACGCTAAGGTCATGAGCTATAAAAAGGTATGTCAGTCCGAATTCCTCCTGTAATTCCTGAAAGAGGTTGATGATCTGAGCTTGAATAGACACGTCAAGTGCAGATACCGGCTCGTCGCATACTATGAGCTTCGGATCTAAGGCAAGCGCCCTTGCTATACCGATCCTTTGACGTTGTCCACCAGAGAACTCGTGAGGATACCTTTTTGCATGATATGCAGATAGGCCTACCACTTCGAGGAGCTCTCGCACCTTGGCCTCTTTCGCCTTACCCGTGGCTATCTTGTGAACTTCCATAGGTTCGCCCACAATACTTCCCACAGTCATTCTGGGATTCAAAGATGCATACGGATCCTGGAAGATGATCTGCATGTCTGATCTAAGCTCGCGCATTTCTTCATGGTTGAGTTCAAGAATGTTCCTACCTTCAAAGAAAACCTCTCCTGATGTCGGTTGGATTAGCCTTAGTATCAGTCTTCCAGTGGTCGATTTGCCGCATCCACTCTCTCCCACAAGCCCGAGCGTTTCGCCTTTCTTTATATGGAAACTCACTCCGTCTACAGCCTTAACCGCACCTACTTGCTTTGAGAAAAGAAGGCTTTCAGTTATGGGAAAGTGTTTTACAAGGTTGTTTGCCTCAAGAAGGGCATCTGTCATTCGAATACCTCCCTACTGAAGCCTATAACCCAGAGGCCTCCAGCAGCTTACCTGATGATCGGAATCGAGATCAACGAGTTGAGGCTCTTGTTCCCTGCAGATATTCTTTGCATAGCGGCACCTAGGATGAAACCTACACCCTTTAGGCATATCAAAAGGATTCGGGACAGCCCCTTCAATCGTGCTGAGCCTTTCACAATCCTCATTTACCTTGGGAATAGATCCGATAAGTCCCTCAGTGTACGGATGTGCCGGTTTCTTAAATATACTTATCACATCTGCGCTCTCCACGATTTTTCCTGCATACATCACCACAACCTTGTCTGCGGTTTCAGCAATGACTCCAAGGTCATGGGTGATGAGCATTATGGAGGTGGTAAACTCCCTCTTAATATCCATCATAAGGTCTAGAATTTGCGCCTGAATCGTTACGTCAAGAGCTGTTGTAGGCTCATCGGCAATCAGAAGCTTTGGATTGCATGAAAGCGCCATTGCAATCATCGCTCTCTGTCTCATTCCACCGCTCATCTGATGGGGATAATCATCGATACGTCTCTCCGGAGCCGGGATCCCCACAAGTCGCAGCATCTCGATTGCCCTATCCAGCGCCTGCCTATGTCCTACATTTTGATGAAGGATAATCGCCTCCATGATTTGATCTCCTACTGTAAACACCGGGTTGAGACTGGTCATAGGCTCCTGAAATATCATGGATATTTCATTACCACGAATCCGCCTCATCTCTTCATCTGTCTTATCCAGGAGGTTTTCACCTTCAAAAAGTATCTCTCCATCTATGATCTTGCCTGCCGGATATGGAATAAGGCGCATTACAGAGAGGGATGTGACGCTTTTCCCACTCCCACTCTCCCCAACTATACCTAAGGTCTCTCCTCTGTTCAAAGAGAAACTGACTCCGTCTACAGCAGGAACAACCCCGTCCTCTGTATAAAAATGCGTTTTGAGGTCTCTTACTTCTAATAAAACGTCACCCATAGTGTAGTAATGCTCCTCCTAGTAATCAAAGCCTGACTTACCTTTATGAAGGAATATCCACCTACTGTCTGAGACGCGGATCCAACAAATCGCGCAACCCGTCCCCTAGAAGGTTAAGCCCAAGGACAGAGATTGTAATGGCAAGACCAGGGAAAATAGATACCCATGGAGCTGTACGAAGGTATGCCCTACTCGATGCAAGCATCGCTCCCCACTCGGGAGTCGGAGGTTGCGCCCCGAGCCCGATAAAGCTCAAGCTGGATGCAACTAGCATGGCATTGGCAAGCATAAGGCTGGTCTGAACTATCAACAATGGGAGAGCATTGGGAAGCACATGCCTGAACATAATCCCTGTCTCTGTCCTTCCGATAGCACGGGCCGCTTCCACATATTCCATCTCTTTCAGAGAAAGAACTGCACCACGCACCGTCCTGGAATACACCGGGATGCAAAAGATAGCTATAGCGACTACTACACTTTGAAGGCCAGGGCCAAGCACAGTGATTATCAAGATAGCTTGAAGAATAGACGGGAAAGCCAAGGTCACATCCATTACTCTCATGGCGATGGAGTCAAAGCGCCCCCCGCCGTACCCTGCGACTAACCCTACTATAGTACCAATAGTTCCTCCGATAAGCACTCCGCTGAATGCCATTGACAGGGATATTCTAGCACCGTAGAGTACTCGAGTGAGCACATCGCGCCCCATCTCATCAGTGCCGAACAGGTGATCTTTGCTGGGCGGTTTAAGTCTGGATGCCAAGGACATCGCCTCGGGCTGATAACGAGATATCCACGGAGCGATCGCTGCCAGTGCAAGGACGCTTGCAAATATCAATGCTCCGGCCACCGCCAATCTGTTTCTACTGAGGCGCTTGCAAAATCCACGAAACGACTCCATGTCCCAGTCTCTCCTTCACAATAACCACATCTCTCAGCCTTAAATCGCACATCCTCTACTTCTTGCCGTAAGATATCCTTGGGTCTAAAACAGCATAGAGTAGGTCCACAATCAGGTTTACTATTACTAACGCAGATGCAGCGCAAAGAACTGTACCACAGACTACAGGGTGATCCCTGAAAGCTACCGCCTCTACCATCATCAGTCCAATGCCCGGCCAAGCAAAAACAGACTCCACAATAATAGCACCACCGAGCAAACTACCCATTTGTAGGCCAACTACAGTGACGACGTTAGGAAGGGCATTCCTCAGAGAGTGCTTTAATACTACAATTCTCTCGGACAGCCCCTTAGCTCTGGCAGTCCTTATATAATCCTGGCGAAGTACCTCAAGCATGCATGACCTGGTCATCCTTGCAATGAAAGTCGTTGAGTTAAGACCCAAAGTGAAGGCAGGTAGGAGTATGTCCTTAGGACTCCCTGTATACATAGTGGGAAGCAAGCCTAAATTCACAGCAAATATCAACATTAACATTAGCCCCAGCCAAAAAGTGGGTACTGTTACACCTAACATAGAAACAAGTCGACTTATTGTGTCAAACCAAGAACCCTGTTTTGTTGCCGAAAGGACGCCTGTCCCGATACCAAGTACTACAGCTATGAACATGCTCACTAAGGCCAGTTTTACAGTATTAGGGTATCTTGCTGCAATCTCTTGTGACACCGGACGCTTACTCCTGTATGAATAGCCCAAATCTCCTCGTAGAAGCCCGGAGAGATAGTACCAATATTGAACGATAATGGGCTTGTCTAAGAAGAGCTCCCGTCGAATCGCTTCTACCTGCTCCAAAGGTGCAAGCTCACCTGCTAACATACGTGCAGGATCTCCCGGGATTATCTTCATGACAGCAAACACGACTATCGTAACTGCGAGTAGCACAGGTATCAATAGAAGAATCCGTCTCAGAGCATACAAGCCCATGATCAGCATCCACCCTTCAAACAGGCGCCTCCGTGCGACACGATGCTCCGAGAGCGAACCATAGGTCCACGGCAGGCGCCTGCATTTAGCAACTGGACATATTTACTCTTGCAATCAGGACACCGATGACGCTTAATTCAAGTAAGCGTCGTACGCGAACACGTACTCGAGAGGAGATATGATGACGCCTCCCAGATCCTTCCTGGCAACTGCCACGTTCTCCATAATGGTCAGGAATATCCACGGAGCATCCTCTCTGATTATTTCTTGGATCTCTCCGTAAATCGCAAGTCTCTCTTCAGGATCCACAGTCTGCTGAGCTTTAATCACTAACTCATCTACAACTTCATTACTGTAATAGTAGCTGTTGTACCCTACCGGTGGTAAGGAGTCCGTAGTCAGAACAGCTCTAAGCAGCCAGTCAGCGTCAGCAGTAGACGGCGAACCTCCCATCAAGAACAGCTGGTGCTCTGCTTTATCCGGTACAACTGTAGTCTTAGCTGAGTATGCGCCCCACTCCATAATCTGAAAATCAACATTGAAGCCTACAGCTGATAAATAACCTGCTACAGCCTGGGCTGTTTCAGCATCCTTCAGGTACCTGCCCTGCGGCGTCCACAGTCTTATCCTTGTCCCTGGGACCACTCCTGCCTCTTCTAGCAATTGTTTTGCTTTCTCAGGATTGTACTCATATCGCTTACCTTCCACATATCCCCAAGTCAATGGAGCCACAGGCGAGTCACAGATATCACCGTACCCATTAAGAACATGCTCCAGAATTGCTTCGTTATCAACAGCGTAGTTTACAGCCTGTCGAACCTTAACGTTGTCGAAAGGCGCAGAAAGGTTGTTTATTCCTATATAGATTACACGGTTCGTCGGGCAACGAAGAACCTGTAAGTTGGGGTTGCTCTTCAAACGCTCAGCTTCATCTGGAGGGATATTTGTAGCAAGATCCGCTTCTCCGGTTTCCAGCATCATAACGCGAGTAGCTTCTTCCCTGGCGACTTTAAACACTATCTCACGCAGTGTGGGTTTTGCAGAACCTTGATACTTATCGTACCGCTCAAGTACGATCCTATCTCCAGGCACCCATGTCTTTAGACGGTAGGGGCCTGTACCAACCGGATTATCACTGAGCCTGCTGCCGTATTTCTCTAAGGCTGCAGGGCTTGCAATGCCTCCGCCCGGATGTGCAAGATGAGCAAGAACTGCGCCAAAGGGGAACTTGTTGATAAATCTGACTGTATAATCATCCACAACCTCGACCTGCTGAATGAAATTGAATACCCCTGATTTGATTGTAGGATTTTCAGGATCTAGCAGACGATCGAAGTTGTATTTAACAGCCTGGGCGTTGAAAAGAGTCCCGTCATGGAATTTGACGCCTTCTCTTAATTTGAATGTCCAGACAAGGCCGTCCTCTGAGACAGTCCATGACTCTGCAAGACCAGGCTTTATCTCGAGCTCTGGATTATTTCTGGTAACAAGGCTTTCATAAATGTGCCATGCCACCATTTCATCACTGTTAGCCCTGGTATTGTGGACATCGAGAGATTGAGGTTCGGCGCCTACCACAACAACAATGGAGTCTTTTGCAGCAGCCTCGCCAAATGTCGCTGGGAGCATTAGGCATACTAGCAGAATCGCACATATGAGTTTACTGATATGTTGTCTCATCTTCTCTCTTCTCCTTTCTTCTTAAGACCATCTGCACATAATTATCTACATGTGCACCTTTGTCCATCGCAACACTGGAAGCGATCCTAGTTAGATTCTGAATCATACATTGATGATTCTAATCTCCTTAACCTTCAAGTTCTCTGTGAGGGTGCTTTCAGCAAAAAGCGCAGGAACTCCCCCGGTATGAACAAAGAGAACAATATCATTCTTATCAAATCTTCCTTTACGTACTAAATCGATAAGTCCAGCCATGGCCTTGGCAGTGTAGACCGGGTCAAGCAATACTCCTTCTGTCTCGGCTACCAGCTTGATAGCTTCGTATGCTTCAGGTGATGGCGTAGGATAGCCTTCGCCTGCGTAGTCATACAGCTCAAAATCGTCAGCATCCAGTGTAACCGGAATTGAAAAGTGGCAAGCTGTGTCGCAGGCAGCGCCTACTATCCGTTCTGTAAAAGCCTCAATTGTCCTGAGTCTGCTCATGTCTATACCGATGACTTTTATCCCAGTGTTCAGCACCTTGAACCCTAAGGCGAGACCTGCTGCTGTACTACCTGAACCTGCGGCGAGCACTGTGTAGTCAGGACGTATACCAAGCTCATAGCACTGGTCAGATATCTCGGACGCAGCTACCATATACCCTGCTTCACCCAACGGTCCGAAACCGGCCCCAGGTAGAATATAAGGGTTCTTCCCCTCCTTTCTTTTTTCATCGGCTATAGACTTGACTATGTCCCCCACAAGATCTGGGTTCGCAGCATTCTTGCGCATAAACTCATGAGTAGGTGCGTTTATCACGTGAATCTCTGAATCAAGAACCTGGTCAAGTAAGAGATTTCCTTGGATCTCGTCAGGCATCTCACCTATAAGAACCGACACCGACTCAAGTCCGCATTTCCTGGCAGCGGCTGCTGACATTCGGACGTAATTTGAGCCTACTGATCCTGATGCTATAACCATATCCGCACCTTTTTCCAGCGCATCAGCAATAAGAAATTCAAGCTTCCGACCTTTATTACCGCCCATGGCAAGCCCAGTTTCATCATCTCGCTTGAAGAATATCCTAGGCCCCCCTAAAGCACGCGACAAGCCGGCGGCCTCGTAAAGAGGAGTCGGCAGATTGCAGAGGGGAACCCTCGGCACGCCTGCAAGTTGCATAATCATTTCTTTCGCCTCCTTATTATCCTGTTCTGTTGCGTGTCACGTAGAGATCTAAAACGCCAATGACATGTCCTGTTTCATTATGCCTTTCGACAAACGTACCTCTCAAAAAGAGAGATGGTTCACCTGGGAAGCAGGCGGGACTAAGAACCTCTGAACTACGTCCTTCTCTAAACGCTTATGCACTAATGACTGACCAGAAAAGCATAAAGTATCATAAATTTTACTATCATTCCACATCATTTGTCAAAGCCTATGAATCTTAAAACAAGTTTGTAGGGTCAAAACACTTCGGACACCGGAAAACAAAAAGAGGGGATGATCCGTTCCTCAACAAAACAATACTTGCCGCCTCAATTGCTGTTCTGTTCCGGTATCAGCACACCAAAGTATCTTAGTTAATCATTTACAGGCTTTGCGACACGTGCCATGGTAGCCCTGATGACTTCATCTTCATAAGTGTACCCTCGCCGGAACTCCTCCACAACCGTGTCCGTATCCACTTCCGGATCGTCACAGGCAGCCACAGCCTCGTGGAACCTGGGATCGAAAGGCTGCCCTACCGCCTCAATAGGCGCCACCCCTTCGGCAGCCAGGACATCCAGGAGTTTTCTCATGATTATCTCAACGCCTTGGTGCAAGGCTTCGTAATCAGCCTCTGCAGCTAAAGCGCGCTCCATATCGTCAACTACGGCAAGGAGCTTGAGAATCAGGTCTTTCTTGCCTGACCGGATATGAAACGCCAGATCCCTCGCGGTCCTGCGGCGGTAATTCTCCAGGTCAGCCAAGGCCCGCAGATACATGTTCCAGTTCTCTTGGGCTTTGGCTTCAGCCTCCGCCAGTTTCCTCTCTAG
>LFTB01000116.1 GCA_001512905.1 Clostridia bacterium DTU084
CCCACCATTACCCCTGCAAGGAGCGCTCTTTGCATGAAACCGTAACTTAACCAGCTCATTGTCCAGCCTCCTCGCTATGTTTGAGCCACGCGACGGGATAGGAGTAGAGATGGGCGAACTCTTCTTGGGAGAAAAAAGCCTCTTTGCTGCCATGGAAGAAGAGCTTTTTATTGAGGCAGATCACCCGCTCTACCTCCCTCGCCACTGCAGCTAAATCGTGGGAAACCAAAATAATGGAAAGTTCCAGGCTTGCATGCAGGTGCGCAAGGAGCTTGTAGAAATCTTCCTGGGCAGCAGGATCCACACCGCTTGTGGGCTCGTCTAGGATCAATAGTTTAGGCTTGCCGCACAGTGCCCTGGCAATCAAGGCCCGCTGCTGCTGCCCGCCAGAGAGCCTGCCGATGAGCTCTTTCCTTTTCTCCAAAAGATTAACCTGCTCTAAGGCCCAGGTGAGGTTTTCTGAGCCGTACATCCCAACAATCTCCTCTACAGTGGCAGGAAAGCGCTGATCGAAGTGGACGGCTCTTTGGGGCAGGTATCCGATCCAGTTGAGGTTTTTAAATTTTCCCTGCTCCTGACCGAAAAGAAGGATTTGCCCCTTTTGGGGGCGGAGCAGTCCCAACAGAAGCCGCAGGAGAGTGCTTTTGCCTGAACCATTGGGGCCCAGGATGGCAACGTATTCTCCTTCCTCAATGCTGAAGGAGATGTCACTGAGGACCTTCTGTTGTCCATAAGCAAAGGAGAGGTTTTTAACCTCAATGGCTTTCATTTGTCATCACCTGCCAGGGCAGCTTTAAGCTCTTTGAGGTTTCTCCTCATTAAAGAGAAATAGTCTTCACCTTCATCCCGGGCAGTTAAAGCGCCGATGGGGTGAAGCTCCCGGACTTCCCCGCCTATTTCCTCGGCTATTACCTCAGCCAGCCGCGGGCTTTCATGGGGCTCTTTGAAAATAACCTTAACCCCTTCTTTCTTTGCCAACTGGGTTATTCTCATCAGATCCCCCGGTCTGGGTTCTCCTTCAGCATGGACTCCCTTCAGGGCAACAGGGTTCAGATTATAGCGTTTTCCCAGGTAATCGAAAGCCTGATGGGTTGTGATGAAGGTTCTGATTTTTACATCTGCAAGTTCTCGTGTATATTCTTCGTGCAGCTGGTCTAGCTTGGCAGCAAGTGCCTGGCCTCTTTCTTCGTATTTGCGAGCATTGGCAGGATCTGCCTTTACTAGGGCAGCTGTTATTTTCTCTGCCACCTCTTTGGCAAGGAGCGGATCCAGCCAAAAGTGGGGATCGTCACTTTCCGGTACCGCCTCCTGCACGATTGCAGCGGCGCTGGCAGATTTGGCAACCCAGGGCTCGAAAGATAAACCCTGGCAAATGATCACCTGCGCCTCCACAAGCTTTACAATATCCCGGGCAGTGGGCTCCCAATGATGGGGATCGGCACCTGGCGGCAGAAGGAGTTCCACCTGTGCGTCGCTTCCTGCGATAGTATTTGCAAATTCCCAGAGGGGATAGATGGTGGCAGCCACCTGCAGGCCCGAAGGCTTGGTCTGATTGCTGTCAGCCAGCCAAAAGAACAAAACAGCCAAGACGATGATGGGAAAAAGCCAGAACCACTTTTTCATGAGCGTCCCTCCTTGCGGCACTTCTTACAATACCCATAAAGTTCAAAGGTATGACTGACGATTTCGCAGTCTGCCAGCTCTTTTTTTCCAGCGAGGGGACAATAATCCAGGCAGACTGCTATGCCGCACTTGAGGCAGATTAAGTGGTGGTGATGGGGCTCGTCTGCAAGTTTGAAACGGCTCTTTCGCCCGGCGCGGATGTCCATTTGAATTACAAGGCCCAGCTTCATCAGAAGCTTTAGGGTGCGGTAGACAGTATCGAGGCTCAGGTCTGGATATGTGGGAGCTAGTCTTTCGTGCAAGTCAAAAGCAGTTGGCGGGCCGTCGAAGTTAAGCAGGACATCAACAATGGCCCGCCTCTGCGGCGTGAGCTTGTAGCCTGCACGCTGCAGTTCTGCCATCACATAGTCTTTCTCCATTGCGAACCTTCCTAATTAATAATGTTCTTATTTAGCGTAGCCTATTGGGGAGGATCTGTCAAGGGTTCTGCAGAAATAATAGTAGAAAGGAAAGGAGAGAGGAAAGTGGCACGAGCAGTTGTAGTGTTGGAAAGCGCAGAAAGCAAAAGACTCATCGGCAAGGCAACAGCAGCTTTGCCAGTTGTACAGCGAGCTTATAAAGAGGGAAGATTGATTATTGCCGGTGGTACCACAAACGGCTATGTGGCAGAGGAGCTCACAGGCCAGAAATTAAATAAAGCTGCCTACACAGCCGGAGTGATCACAGAGGGACGGCTCTGCGTCACTTCAGCAAAGGATCGGCTGACGCCGATGATCTTCGAAGGCGGTGAACTTTCCATGCGGAGCATGGGGGAAGTGCTGGCAGACTTCGGCCCAGACGATTGTTTTATCAAAGGCGCCAACAGCCTGGATTTAGACGGGAACATAGGGATTTTAGCAAGCCATCCCCAGGGGGGCACCATCGGCGCAGCTTGGGCTACTGTGATAGCCCGGGGGAGCCACTTTATCGCGCCAGTGGGGCTGGAAAAGCTGATTCCGTCTGTGCTCGAGGCGGCAAAGGTAACAGGGCAGCTGTCCTGGCAGAAGTCCTGGGGGTCCCCTGTGGCCTTGTATCCAATCACTACTGCTACAGTAATCAGCGAGCTTGAGGCCTTTGAGATTCTCGCAGGTGTAAAGGCAACTATGATTGCCGCTGGCGGCACTGGCACCAGCCAAGGCTCTGTTGTGTTGGCTTTAGAGGGAGATTTGGCTGCTGCTTGGCAGCTAGTTGAAGAGATTAAAGGAGAAGAGCCTTTGGCCTCGCTGCGGCAGAGCTGCGGGGAATGTCAGATAAAGGACTGCCATGCACGCGACAATGAGAGCTAAGATCGTGCGCATTGATGAGCTGCTGCAGGCAGAGTACGGCGACAGGCCCCAGCCGCCACCCAGCGAGCCACTGGACGAGCTTGTTTTCACCATTCTCTCTCAAAACACAACTAGTAAAAATTACCATAGAGCTTACAATCAGCTGAAGGAGCGTTTCCCAACTTGGGAAGAGGTTTTGGGAGCTCCGCAAGAAGAAGTTGAAGCTGCCATTCGCACTGCAGGCCTTGCCAATGTGAAGGCTCCGCGCATCCAGAAAATACTGCGTCAGGTTGCAAAAGAGCGGGGGGAGCTTTCCCTCTCTTTTCTGCATCAGCTGCCGCTAGATGAGGCTTTTCAGTATTTGCTGAAGTTCGATGGGGTTGGCCCCAAGACTGCGGCCTGCGTGCTTTTGTTCTCTTGCGGCCTGCCTGCTTTTCCTGTAGATACCCATGTGCACAGGCTCAGCCAGAGGCTGGGTCTGGTGCCTGAAGGCACAAGCGCCGCGGCTAGCCAGGATATACTGCAGGAGCTTGTCCCTCCTGAGGCTGCCCACAGGTTTCATGTCAATTTGGTGAGTCATGGTCGTGCTGTGTGCAAGGCGCAGAGGCCTCGCTGTGAGAAGTGCGTAATTGCTGGAGAATGCCAGTTTTTCTCAAGGGAAGAGGAGGGGAAGAAGTGAGGTTAGCTGGGAAAGTGGTTTTGCTCAGCCTGGTTTTAGCGGCAGCCTGTTTTGCTGCCTCTCCCTTTGTGGGAGAATGGGAAGGGGCCATTCAAATACCAGGCAGCCCTTTGACAATAGTAGTGTATTTATCTTCTGACGGCGGCAGCTGGCAGGGAAGTATAGACATTCCCCTGCAGGGAATCTCTAAACTGCCTTTGGAGAAGATTGTCGCAGAAGGGAAACAGATCTCCTTTGCCCTGGCAGGAGTCCCAGGCAGCGCTGCTGTAACCTGTGAATTAAAAGACGGGCAGCTTGTAGGTTCTTTTCAGCAAAGCGGCTTCACCTTTCCCGTTGCTTTGACAAGGCGAACAGTTGCGGAGCAGGAAGAAGACCTCGAGCAGCTGCGCAAGTTTATAAGGGAGGTTCGATCCCAATGGCAGGTGCCGGGGCTGGCAGTGGGGATAGTCCGGGGCGGCGAGGTGATTTTTGCTGAGGGGTTTGGCTATCGGAATAACGAGGAAAAGCTGCTTGTTACGGAAAACACCCTCTTTGGGATAGGCTCTGCTACCAAGGCTTTCACTGCGCTGTGGGCTGGGATGCTGCTAGAAGAGGGAAAGTTGGATCTAGATCGGCCTATTGCTGAATTTATACCTGGTTTTTCCCTCAAAGACGATCCCTTATCTGCTTATATAACCATCCGGGACCTCCTCACCCACAGGGCAGGGCTGCCCAGGTATGATTTTGCTCTCATTTACAATTCCGAGCTTGCTCGCAGGCAAATCATGGCAAACTTAAGTTCCATGCAGCGAACCGGGAGCTTTCGTTCCAGTTTTCAGTACAGCAACTTCAACTATATAATTGCAGCTGCTGTAATGGAGGAAATCACAGGCACCTCCTGGGAGGATGCGGTAGCGGAGAGGATTTTAGAACCCCTGCAGATGAGCGTCAGCCTCTCCTGCCGAGATCTAGTGGGAAGACAGGACTATGCTCTTGGTTATCTCAGAAGGGGAGAAGAGGTTGAGAGGATAGATTTTTGGGAGTTAGGCGCTGCCGCTCCAGCTGGGGCCATCAACGCAAGCATCCTCGATCTTACAAAATGGCTCAATTTCTTTTTGCAGGACGGCAGGCTGGGAGATAAAAACCTGGTTTCGCCGTCTACAGTTCAGCTCCTCACCACGCCTCAGGTGGCTTTAAGCGGCAGGGGGGAGAGGATCAGCCAGCTCAGTTATGCGTTAGGCTGGTTTGTTGATTCCTACCGGGGCCATTATCGTGTTTATCACGGGGGAACAACAGCAGGGTTTTCAGCTTTGGTAGCGTTCCTGCCAGATGAGGACCTCGGGATTGCTGTCCTGGCCAATCTCCAAGGGACTCCTGCTGTGGATATAATTACACAGACGATTATTGATAAGCTTCTCGGGCTCGAGGCAGTAGACTGGAACGGGGAAGCCCGCCTTGCTTATGCAAAGCAGGTACAGCTTCTAGATGAGCTGTCTGTGTTCAACAGCAGCATGAGGCATCAAAACACCCTACCGTCCCATGAGCTTGCCGCCTATGCAGGGAACTTTACCCATCCCCTCTACGGCACCATCACCATCAGCCAAGAGGGGGAGGAGCTCATTGCAAAGTATGGAGAGGCAGAGTTTAAGCTTGAACACTGGCACTACAATACCTTTATCGGTGAAATTGATACCATGGGCAGATTCCAGATTCCCCTGCAGTTTCTCACCTCCATCGACGGGCAGCTTAATGAACTGTTGGTCGGTCTGGATCCTTTCTCTAGCCAGAACCTTGTCTCTTTTGTCAGACAGGAAAAAATAGAGAAAGACCTTTTGGCTACCTTTGTGGGCAAGTATCTGGTTGCAGGGCTAGTGGTGGAAGTGAAGGCAGCAGGGGATTCGCTGCTGCTGGTGGTGCCTGGGCAGCCTGCCTATCGCTTGGCGGCTGAGGGGAAGACCAGTTTTATCCTGCAGGGTGTGGCAGGATATAAAGTAGAGTTTTTGGTGGAAGAGGAGAAAATCCTCCTCATACAGCCAAATGGCACTTTTGAGGGGAAGAAGCTTTGAATCCAGTGGGATGATGGAGAAGAGCATAAAGAAGCCATCGGTTAACTTATTGACAACACATCTTTTGGAGTTAACCGATGGCCTTCTTTTGGTGCAATATTATGTGAGGTTCAGCCAAGCACTTCTGCTAGCCAGGATAATTTTGCCACCTCGTGCTGGGCAGGTATCTCGTGGTAGTTGTAGCGGTAGAACTTGAGCTGTTTGTCTCCTTGAGCGTGGTTGTAGGCTGCCATGGTGGTTGAAGGGGGACAAGTACTATCATTCCCAGAAACGCTCCAGAGGCCAGGTGCTTTGAGCCAGGGAGCCAAGTTCATGCAGTCAAAATAGGAGAGGGTCTGGAAAACCTGTTCTTCGCGTTCTGGCCACTTGCGAAGGTACTCTTCGATTTCTTTGTAAGGGTAGCCAGGTGCAATTTGTATTGCTCGTTGAAAATGACAGAGGAAAGCCACATCTGGTGCATAAGCTGCAATTCTCGGCTCCAAAGCGGCTGCTGCAATAGAAAGCCCTCCCCCTTGGCTGCCGCCTGTGGCAGCGATTCTGTTTTCATCTACGAAATCTAGGGAACAGGCCAGATCAAAGGCCCTGACGCAATCTGCGTAGGCGCCGCGGTAGTAGTAGTTTTGGGGGCTGTCGATGCCGATGGTCATCCAGCCTTTCACAGCGCCGCCTTCACCGAAGCTGGTGCTGTTGGATTCGCCGTTTTGGCCTCTTACATCGATTGCCAGCACTGCCCAGCCCATGTTTGTGTAGCGGCATAAATCCAACATGCTGGGTTTAGAGCCGCTGTAGCCATGGTATAAAAGGATACATGGGATTTTCCCCTGGATTTCTTTGGGGCGGGCAAGGTAGCCGGTGATCATGGTATTGCCAAAGCCCCGGAAGCGGACTTTGAAAAAGGCCGTTCTGGATGAGTTGGGAAACTCAATAGGTTCTATTTGTGATGCCAAGGGTTCCGCTCTTAGCTCTTTCAGGGTCTGGGACCAGAATTCTTCCAGATCCTCTGGTTGGGTCAGCTGGGGTTTGTAACGAAACAGCTCCTCAACTGGCATATCAATAGATGGCATTGCTCTCACTCCCTAAATTTAATAACAAGTATTGTTTCGCTGCTGAAAAGTCTTTTCCTGCTCTAGCCGCTGTGAATTGCTGGACTTTGCAGCTGGAGAAAAATTTTTGCAGGAATTTGCTAATTAATAGTGAATATTAAGGCGAACAACAAATGGAGGTGTTGACAGTGCCCTTTTTTGCCCCGGAGGATTGTCACAAGGTATGGTTTGAAAAGGTATCTCCAAGTCTTGCTTACAAATCAGGAGAAGATTTCGCAAAGTGGCAGCAGAAAGCGAAAGCGAAGCTGACAGAACTTCTGGGAGATCAGCCCCAGCCTGTGCCGCTGAATGTGCGGGTGGAGTGGGAAGAGGATCGGGACTTTTATCGGGAAATCCGCTTTCTATTTACAGCGGAGGAAGGTGCAGATGTGCCGTGTCATCTGCTTGTTCCGAAAAGCGGAGAAGGTCCTTATCCTGTGGTTATTTGTCTGCAGGGCCATTCTACAGGAATGCACATTTCCCTGGGCAGGCCGAAGTATCCTGGAGATGAGGAAAGCATTGCCGGCGACAGGGATTTTGCAGTACAAGCTGTAAAGCAGGGTTATGCCGCCCTGGCTCTAGAACAGCGCTGCTTTGGCGAGAGAATGGACCAGAGGCCCGAGACAGCAAAAGGGGTGACCAAAATTCGACGCTGTTTTCACGGCAGCTTGAATGCCTTAATTTTGGGACGCACTATGGTGGGTGAGAGAGTATGGGATGTGTCGCGGGCTATCGATGCTTTGGCAGAATTTCCCCAGGTTGATTTAGAGCGTATCGGCTGCATGGGCAATTCCGGCGGCGGTACTATTACCTTTTATGCAGCCTGCATGGAGCAGCGCATCAAGATTGCCATGCCATCCTGCTCTTTCTGTACTTATAAAGATTCGATTGGTTCAGTGGATCATTGTGAAGATCAATACATCCCAGGTGTGTTAAAATATTTCGAGATGGGTGATTTGGCAGGGCTCATCGCTCCCAGGCCCTTTGTAGTGGTAACAGGAGCGCAAGATCCGATTTTTCCTTTGGCAGGAGTGAAGCAGGCTTTCGCTGCAGCGGAAGCTCTGTATAAAGCAGCAGGAGCTGAGGATAAGATTAAGCTTGTGGTAGGTCCCGAAGGACATAGATTTTATGCTCAACAGGCTTGGCCTGTTTTTCGTGAGTTGAGCGGTTGGTTTTAAAATATTTTCAAGAGAAAGCTTGGCATCCACCTAATGCCAGGCTTCCCTACATGTCTGGCATGAGCATTACTTGGCAAGTGTGTCAAAGGAAGGGGAAAGTATGTTGTTAAAAGTAGACGATTGGCCTGTTATAGGGGAGTATGATGTTGTAGTAGTCGGTGCTGGTCCGGCCGGGATAGGGGCAGCTGTAGCTGCCAGCAGGGCAGGCTGTTCTACTGCGGTTATCGAAAAATACGGCTTTCCTGGTGGTGTTTCAACCATTGCTTTTTGCCCCTTTTTAATGGGGTTTGCGTACGGCGACAGGCAGATTGTTGGTGGCGTGGCTGATGAATTGGTGCGGGAATTGGATCGGCTGGGTCAGGCCGCTTTT
Source organism: Clostridia bacterium DTU084 (assembly GCA_001512905.1). Classification (GTDB taxonomy): domain Bacteria; phylum Bacillota; class DTU084; order DTU084; family DTU084; genus DTU084. The sequence continues at coordinate 8,282 of LFTB01000116.1, forward strand.
GTAGTTGACCCAGCGCATATTGCAGACAATAAGCCCATTGGCAACCGCCCGATTTTAGACAACGTCATCACTTCTGTAGAAGGGATCCGGATCGCTGCAAACAATCTCTTTGAGAGAGCAGGTGTTGTGCGAAAATATTATACAACCCTTATCGGTTCTATAGTGGAAGACAACCGGGTTGCCGCTGTGGCTGTGGATACTGTGGATGGCCCTGGTTTGATCCGGGGCAAGGCGTTTGTAGATGCTACAGGAGATGCTAACTTGGTCTGGAGAAGCGGGGGCAAGGTCCGGGAATATCCAGTTGAAGAATCCATGACCAAGTCCATATTGTTTCGTGTAGGCGGGGTTTATAATTTCAACGTTAAGCTGATCAAGGAACGGTATAATCAGTTGGTGGAAGCAGGAGAGGTGCCTTTTCCTGCTCAGACTAGATTTATGGGGATTGGTATGCTGAACCCTGGTGAGGTTATGCTTAATTTCACCTTGACTGCCGGTAACGCTCTTTCAGCAGACGATTTAACACGGATGGATATCGAGCTGAGGAAGCAGATTTTGGTAATTGTTGATTGGCTGAGGAGATACATACCAGAGTTTTCGCAGTGTTATCTTATTGACGCAGGATCAGGTGTAGGGGTACGCGCCGGCCGGGGGATTGTAGGCCATGAAACCATCACAACAGATGATCTAGACAATAACATACCTGTAGAGGAACCAGTAGCTTTGGGACACCGGAGCTATGGCGGGCACGGTATCAATTCGTTTGAGCCAGCATGGAAAAAAGACAATCCAGGGATCCGGCCGATACCTTGGAGGGCGCTTATCCCTGTTAGCTTTGAAAATGTGAGCGTTGGCGGCAGGGCAATTTCTTGTGACGTTAAGGTTATAGATACAGTGCGCTTGATGGCACGCTGCATGGCAACTGGCCAGGCAGCTGGTGTAAGTGCTGCCTTGGCAGTGAAAGAGAAGAAAAGGATTATTGATTTGGCTTACAGTTCTGTGCGAGAAATATTAGTTGAGCAGCACGCTATTTTGGCATAATGTCATAGAGTTGAACAA
>LFTB01000138.1 GCA_001512905.1 Clostridia bacterium DTU084
CTGTTGCCTGCGCTGACAAAAGCATCTGCCCTGCCTTCCCGCACCAGCTTCATCCCCACCAGCACTGTTGAATCTTTTTTGCTCCTCAAAGCTGCTGCTGGCTGTTCGTCCATTTCGATCCACTGAGATGCTTCCACCAGGGTAACATTGGCAGGCAGTTTTTCCCGCAGATAGCTGGGCCCTACCAGGATGATCTCGTATTTGTCTGCACAGCGTACTGCGCCTTTTATGATTTCGTCAGGTGCCCTGTCTCCCCCCATGGCATCAACTGCGATCCGAATCATTATTTACCTCCTCCAAAGCGAACACCACAAAGGTGCCCACCAGGATCTCATGTTGACCAACCTTTGTCCTTACTTCCACAGTATATTTGTTTTTCTTTTTTTCTATTACTTCAGCTTTTGCCACCAGCCTCTGGCCTACCTTCACAGGTTTGCAGAACCGCACTGTACAGGTACCTGTCAGGGCGACAGGGGCATCTACCAGGGCCACAGCCAGAGAGTTGGCCTGGGCAAACAAATGATGGCCCCGGACAATGCCGGTCCTTTTGAAAGCCAGTTCCTGTTTGGTCTCCAAGACAGAAATGGCCTGCTTGCCGAGTTCCAAATCGATGAGCTCCCCCATGACTTCCTCTTCCGTCAAGGACCGTACTTTCGGTGCAGCGTTCTGCGCCACAGATTTGATCCGTTCCCGCACTTCAGGGATGTTCAACTGCAGGCGGTCCAGACGAATGGTCTGGACGCTCACTGACAGCATCTCTGCCAGTTCCTGGTCTGTGAGGAAGGGGTCTTCTGCTATTTTCTTGAGGAGCTCTTCCTGTCTTGCCTTCCGCCTTTGGGTTCTCTTGCCCATTCTTTCCTCCTAAGTACCTGATATTAAGACCTGGTATGGTATTAGTATAACGAATAAAGCTGTCTTTGACAAGTGCTTTCAGCCTTCTGATAAAAGAAAAAGGCCCTGTGGGCCTTTCTCTATTCTGCAGTCTGTTCAAGCACCTTGCTGCCGCGGTAAAAGCCGCAGCTTGGACAGATTCTATGCTGCAATTTCGGCTTATGGCACTGGGGACAGGCAACGAGGCCAGGTCCATGCAGTTTCCAATGGGTGCGTCTTTTTGCTCCTCTTGCTTTAGAATGTCTCTGTTTAGGTACTGCCATCTTTTCCACCTCCCCCTGGTGCTTGCTCCATTAATTGACTCAAAACTGCCAGCCGCGGGTCTATACGCTCTTCTCTGCAATTGCATTTTTCCAGGTTGCGGTTGACGCCGCAGATAGGGCAGAGCCCCTGGCAATTATCGCCACATAAACCGCGCAGTGGCAAATTTAAGTTTAACTCTTCTTCCACTGCTTCGTCAAGTACTATTTCATCTCCGTAAAAAGTGCGCCAGTCTTCCTCTGCTTTTTGGGCATGGCTTTTGACGTAATTCTCAGCCAAAGGCACTTCAATCTCCAGAGAAAAACGCTCCAGGCACCTTGCGCAAACCAGCTCCAGTTTAGCTGATATCCGGCCCCTTACGTGAAAACAAGAGCCTGTGTTTGTGATGGTGCCTGAAACCTCAAGGGGCGCAGTTGCCTTCACTTCTTCGCCGCCCGAGGTGAAGAGTTTCGGCGCAGCTTTGCGAAAATCAAAGGATCTGGTTGCTCCCCGTTCGTGTTCCAGTCCTGCCAGGGAGATTTTCATTTTCCACACCTCAATTATTTGAGCTCTCTGATAAGCGCTGGGATCACCTCGAACACATCGCCCACGATCCCGTAGTGGGCAACTTGAAAGATGGGCGCATCAGGGTTCTTGTTTATGGCCACAATTGTCTCTGCAGACTGCATCCCGGCCAAATGCTGAATTGCCCCTGAAATGCCGCAGGCTATATATAGTTTGGGGGATACAGTTTTCCCAGTCTGCCCCACCTGGTGGGGGTATGAAATCCAGCCTGCATCCACAGCAGCGCGGCTGGCTCCAACAGCCCCGCCTAAAGCTTCAGCAAGCTCCGAAAGGAGCTTGAAGCCTTTCTCATCGGCCAAGCCCCTGCCGCCAGCTACAATTATATCTGCTTCGTCCAAATTGACGTTTTCCGCCTGTTCCCGGACCCTCTCCAGGAGCCTGCTGCGCAGGGCAACCTCTGGGGACTTGAGATTTACGATCTCCCCTTTCCTGGCTGGATCCTTGGGAGCAGCTTGGAATACCTTGGGCCGGACAGTTGCCATCTGCGGCCTGTGTCTGGGGCAGATGATTGTGGCCATGATGTTGCCGCCAAAGGCAGGTCTGGTCTGTTCCAAAAGCCCGGTTTCAGGGTTGACCGCAAGCCCTGTGCAGTCTGCAGTCAGTCCTGTGCCAACTCTCGCTGCAACCCTCGGTGCCAGGGAACGGCCAATTGTGGTGGCGCCCAAAAGCATGATCTCTGGCTTTTCCTCCTGGATTAAATCAGCCAAGGCTGCTGCGTAAAGCTCATCGTGATAATCGGCAAAATTGGCATCGTCAAGGAGATATACCCGATCTGCGCCGTGAGCAATGAGATCATTTGCAGCATCCTGCATGCTGCTGCCGAAAAGCACCGCCCCAACTTCGCTTCCCGTGCTCTCTGCAAGCTTGCGGGCTTCCCCTAAAAGCTCGTAGACAACAGGAGCAATCGCCCCGCCAATTTGTTCTGCAAAGACCCAAACGCCGGATGAATCTGGCACTGGAGAAGCTGCTTCCTCTGCCTCCCGGCTGAGGGCCCCGAAACTACAGCTGTCTATACACGCGCCACAGATTGTACAGATATCTGTGATCACTGCCTTGTCATCTTTGACCTCAATGGCCCCAAACGGGCAGTGGTCTGCACAGACGCTGCAGCCTGTGCAGAGGTCCAAATCAACCTTTATCCCTCCCACAACCAGTTGCCCCTCTCTTCTAGATGATCTTTTTCAGCTCACTTGCCAGGACTTTAGCCTGTTCCTCAGCTGAACCTTCTATTAGCCTGCACTCCCTCGTCCGCTCGGGGGTGAAGATCTTCACCACCTGGGTTGGAGAGCCGGCAAGTCCACAGAGCTTTTCGTCTACGTCTAAATCTTCCTTGCCCCAAACCGGGATCTCGGCTTTTTTGGCCCTCATTTTCCCTTTCAAAGACGGCAGCCGGGGCTGATTGATATCTTTCAGGACAGTAATTAAAGCTGGCAGCGCCAGCTCTATAACCTCATAACCGTCTTCTGTCATGCGCTCCACAACTATTTTATTGTCTTCAAGGCTCTGCACCTTCCGCACGTAAGTTGCGTGGGGGACGTCCAGCTGTTCCGCAAGGGACGGCCCAACCTGTGCAGTATCGCCGTCGATGGCCTGTTTGCCGCAGATGACAAGCCCAAACTCGCCGAGTTTCGCTACTCCTGCAGCGAGGGTGTAGGCTGTGGCCAAGCTATCTGCGCCGGCGAATGCCCGATCGGACAATAAAACAGCCTTGTCCGCCCCCATGCTTAAAGCCTCTCTCAGAGAGGCTTCCGCCTGGGGAGGACCCATGCTGAGGACTGTAACTTCTCCCTCGCCCAGGCTTTCTTTGATCCTGAGCGCTTCCTCAATTGCATACATGTCGAAGGGATTGATGACGCTGGCCACCCCTTCCCGCATCAGCGTGTTGGTTTCAGGATTGATCCTGACCTCTGTGGTGTCAGGCACCTGTTTGAGGCAAACGATAATCTGCAAGTCTTTCCCTCCTAGCGCTTGCGGGCAGCCTGCTTGATCAGCTCGAGGCTGATCACGTTCCGCTGAATCTGATTGGTGCCCTCGTAGATCTGGGTTATCTTCGCATCCCGCATCATCTTTTCCACTGGGTATTCTTTCATATATCCATAGCCGCCCAGGATTTGCACTGCGTCTGTTGTGACCCGCATAGCCACGTCTGATGCGAAAACCTTGGCCATGGCGGATTCCTTGGAGAAATCCTTGGCGCCGCTGTCGATGGTTCTTGCTACAGCATAGACCAAGGCTCTAGCAGCTTCGATCTCCGTTGCCATGTCTGCAAGCATGTGTCCTACTGCCTGAAAGGAAGCGATTGGTTGTCCAAATTGCTTCCGCTCTCTGGCATAGGCAAGGGCCACATCCAAAGCTCCTTGGGCGATGCCCACAGCCTGAGCGCCAATGCCTGGTCTTGTCATGTCCAGGGTGCGCATGGCCACGATAAAGCCCATGCCTTCCCTGCCCAGGAGGTTTTCCTTGGGGATCCGACAGTCTTCGAAGATCAGCTCTCTGGTGGCTGAGGCTCTGATCCCCATTTTATCTTCTTTCTTGCCGAAGCTGAAGCCAGGGGTGCCTTTTTCCACAATAAAAGCGCTGGCTCCTCTGGAGCCTTTGCTTTTGTCGGTCATGGCGATCACAGTGTAGATTTCTGCTTCGCCGCCGTTTGTGATCCACTGCTTTGTGCCGTTGAGGACGTAGTGATCGCCGTCAAGTACGGCAGTTGTTTCGATAGCCCCGGCGTCGCTGCCGGCGTTGGCTTCTGTCAGGCCAAAGGCAGCAAGCTTTGCGCCGCTGGCAACATCAGGCAGATACTTCTGCTTCTGCTCTTCGCTGCCGAAGAGGAGAATGGGATAGCTGCCGAGGCCGCTGGCAGCATAGCTCACAGCAACGCCGCTGCAGGCGCGGCTGAGCTCCTCTACAACCAAGACTTGTTCCAAAACTCCTCCGCCCAAGCCTCCGTATTCCTCCGGCAGCCAGACGCCAAACAGGTCCGACTCTGCAAGCACCTTCATGAGGTCCCAAGGGAACTCTCCTTTTTCGTCAAGCTCAGCAGCTACTGGCTTGATCCGTTCGTCTGCAATTCGGGCAGCAAGCTCTTTGATCATTTGCTGCTCTTCAGTCAAGAAGTACTCCACAGGCAGCCTCCTTCCGCTGTTTTATTCGCACTTAGTTTATCATACCGCAAGAGGCTCTGTCAACAATTTTAGCGCTTGTTATTAATACCTGGTGATAGTTTATCTCCTGCCTGCTGCATATAGAACCATCTTTTGATGATCTGGGCAGGTGCTGCCGGTGCCGTGGGTCTTGCTGCCGTAAAAGTGCAGGCAAAAATGGCCGGGAAATCCATTATCTGGGATGGAGCTTTGGCCGTGGGGCATGCCGTTGATGGACCCTGCCACGTACTGCCCGTCCAGCTCCACCAGCACAGCCCTGCGGTTCCAGCTCCAGCGTCCACCGTAGAGGCTGCGCAGGACGCTGGTATCGCTGGCTGTTAAAGGTTCGCAGTCAGCGTGCTGCTGCCCGCCTCTGCGCTTTGCATAAAAGCTCCTGCCTGTTTCCACATCCACTATCCGCACAACGGAGCCCACTGCAAAAATTCTATGTACAGTATGCCAACTGAGTAAAGCAGCCCTGCTGCTGCGGGAGCTGATCTTCATTCCGCTTTTCTGCGAAAGAGCAGCGGAAGTTTCTGACCCCACCACTCCGTCCACAGTCAAACCGTGCTGAACCTGAAAGGCCTTTACAGCCTCCAAGGTTTTGCTGCCGAAAACACCATCGATGCTGCCGCTGTAAAAACCCAGCTTTTGGAGGGCTTTCTGCAGTTCAACCACATCCTGCCCCCTGTCTCCTTTTCTCAAGGCAGCTGATGTGATGGCCGTCAGGGTAAGGAGCAATAGGAGGAGGAAAGAAAAGCTGCGACGCATATTTTTCAACTCCCTATCATTTTTTGCAGCTGGGGCAGGGCCTTTACTGCTGCTTCTCTGCCTAAAGCAATAAGCTCGTCAGCAAGATCCAGGCGCTCAGGCCCGATCTGCCCGACATTCGGCCTGATGAAAAGCTCTGCCTCGCTTCCTTGTTCCTGGGCAAGGCGCGCTTCGAAGATGTGAAAGGTCTGGTTGAGAACCTGAAAGGCGTTTTTGATTTCCCCCTGCTTCGGCCAGCCGCCAACATCCACTGCGATCACCAGATCCGCACCGAACTTCCTGGCTGCTTTGACAGGGAGTCTGCCGCAAACCCCGCCGTCCACCAAGAGCTTGTCGCCCCACTGGACAGGCTTGAAAATGCCCGGCAGAGAACAGCTCGCTCTCACAGCCCGGGCAACATCCCCTTCGCTGAGCAGGACTTCCTGGCCCGTTTTCAAGTCGCAGGCGACAGCTGCAAAAGGGAGCTTGAGGTCTTGGAAAGTTTTCCTGCCAACTAAGAGAGCCACAAGCTCTTCCAGTTTATCACCTCTGCACAGCCCCAACCTGGAAAATTTGGGGTCGAGGATCTGCTGCCAATTCAGGTGCCTCGCAATTCCTGTCAGGTACTGGAGATTTGTCCCTGCAGCATAAAACGCTCCGATCATGGAGCCGATGCTCGTTCCCACAACAAGATGGACAGGGATTTTCTCCTCTTCGAAGACTTGAAGCAGACCAATATGAGCCAGGCCCCTGGCTGAACCTCCGCCCAGGGCCAAACCGATCTTTCTCATTCTCCTGCTCCTGCCTTGCTGCCTGTCTTTAATATGCCCACTTTTTATAGTTAGACAACAAACCGCCAATTCCTTCCTAAGAATTGGCGGTTCTGTTTTGTTTCAATTTGCGGTATGTTGCTGCTAATCCTCCCTGACTTGTTTCCCTGAGGGATTCAGGCATGGCTCTGCCCACCTGCCCCATGGTCTTGATAACTTCATCTACGCTGATAATGGTTTCCAGTCCTGCCAAGGCCATTTCTGCAGCTGCCAGTGCATTTACTGCCCCCAGGACGTTTCTTTTGATGCAGGGCACCTCTACAAGCCCTTCCACCGGATCGCAAACCAGGCCCAAGACGTTTTTCAGGGCAAAGGCAACAGCAGAAGCAATTTGTCCCAGGTCTCCGCCCATAAGTTCCACCAAGGCTCCTGCAGCCATGGCAGAGGCAGAGCCGCATTCAGCCTGACAGCCCCCTTCAGCTCCTGAAAGGGTTGCCAGGTTCTCGATGGCAAGGCCAATGCCTCCAGCTGTAAGCAGGCCTTTGACCAAATCTTCGTCGGTAAATCCGTGCACTTCCGCCATGGGCAGGAGAACTGCCGGCAAAATGCCGCAGGACCCTGCAGTGGGAGCAGCCACAATCTTGCCCATACAAGCGTTCTCTTCAGCCACAGCCAAGGCTGTGGCCACGACTTCGCTGAAAGGGCCCCCTAGAACCCGCTTCTGCGCACGGGCGTAGGTGAAGGCTGCGCCATTGACAAGCCCGCTGCGGGAGGTGAGGGATCTAGTGAGGCCATCCCGCCTTGCCTGGCGCATCACCTCAAGCCGCTGGGCCAATTTCTCCTTTATTTCCTCTGGCTGAAGGCCAGTTTCCTCTGCCTCTTTTGCCAGCATCAGCTCAGAGAAGGGAAGATTCTTTTCCTGAGCTTCCCGCAAAAAAGCTTCTAAACCTTGTGCCATTTCAGTCCTCCAAAGCAGGGATAATCCGAACCCAATCCAAGTCTGCCGCAAGGCGCCTTGCCAATTCCTCAGATACAGTCGAGTCCATCTCTGCAACCAAAAGGGCACCGCCGCCGCGCCTTTCCCGGGCCACGTTCATCTGGGCGATGTTGATCTTCTCTTCTGCAAGAAGGGCTGTTACTTTGGCCACAACACCAGGCCTGTCCCTGTAGCTGGCAAGAAGGGTAGGGTAATCTCCGCTGAGATCGATTTTGTAGGCAGCAAGCTCCCTGATCCTGATCCTGCCGCCGCCCACTGACGTTCCCACTATCTTGATTTTCTCATCTTTTCCTTCTATTAACAAATCTGCTTCGTTGGGATGGTAGCGGTATTCATCTTGAGCTGTGATGCTGTACACCAAACCATTTTCTTCAGCAAGCTGATCTGCCTTGACAATCCCGGGATCGTCAGGTAAAAGGCCCAGGCAGCCTGCAATGAGGGCAAGGTCTGTGCCGTGGCCTGTGCCTGTGTGGGCAAAGGAACCCCTCAGGACAATGTCCACTCTCTGCGGCTTTTGGCCCAAAATCAGGCGGGCAAATCTGCCCAGCCTTGCTGCGCCTGCAGTATGAGAGCTTGAAGGGCCGATCATGGTGGGGCCGATAATATCTATAATTCCCAAAGTTCCTCCCCCAAACACAGCAAAACCCCCATTCGGGGGTTGCCTGTTATTCTGCTGCTGCTTTTAGCAGTCTTGCCAGTCGTGCTTTCTTTCGAGCTGCGTTGTTCTTGTGCAAAATGCCCTTTTTTGAAGCTTTATCGATGGCGCTCATGGCTCTGGCGAGATTCTCCTCGCTAGGCTCTTCTTCCATCTTGCGAATTAATGTTCTGAACCTGGTCTTGTATGCCTTGTTGAGGGCTGTCTTTTTTGCTGTAATCTGAACACGCTTCTTAGCTGATTTGATATTAGGCACGAAACTGCCACCTCCCCTACTCGCTACCACTTATTTTACCATATATAGGTGAGTATTTCAAGAACTTTTTTGTCTTAAAACCATTTGCTATGAGGGTTCGGGATCAATTATTAAAGGCCCTTAAGCCTTAACTCCTGATTATCCTTTTACGATATCATAGCAAAAAAGGAGGCTGTCCATAAAGGGCAGCCTCGTCTTTTATGAAAGATCCCTCTCCAGCAGATCC
>LFTB01000084.1 GCA_001512905.1 Clostridia bacterium DTU084
ACCTGACTTGTCTTCGTTGCCGAAGACCCTCACGCTTGCTGTTCGGTTGTCAAGGACCAGGAACATTTGTTATTGTAGCATTTTATTGCTGCTTCGTCAAGGGGAGTTTAACGATTTCGCTCCCTTGGCGCAAGGAATAATATATCATGAAACCTTCTGAGTTTCAAAGGCTGTGAATGCGGATTAATCGAATTGATCTCCAACAAAATCACGATCGCTCTAGAATGCTCCCGTTCTCATTCATCTCGTGGTTTGAGAAGAGGAAAGAGGATCACATCGCGGATGGAGGCAGCATCCACAAAGAGCATTACCAGCCTGTCGATGCCGATTCCAAGTCCCCCTGCAGGAGGCATACCGTATTCCAAAGCTCTAATGTAGTCATAATCCATGGCCTGAGCTTCCTCGTTGCCCTGTTCGCGCTCTTTGGCCTGCTCCCGGAAACGCTGGAATTGATCTATGGGGTCATTGAGTTCGGAGAAAGCATTGGCAAGTTCCCGACCGTAGACGAAAGCCTCAAATCTCTCTGTCAGCTGGGGATTGTCTGTTTTGCGCCTAGCCAGCGGCGAAATCTCCACTGGATAATCATAAACGAAAGTAGGCTGAATTAACGTTTCTTCCACTTTCTGCTCGAAAACTTCATTAATAACTGCAGCAACTGATGCATCTTCCGGAAGCTCGACACCAATCTCTTTTGCCCGAGCGCCCAGCTTCTGTGCGTCTGAGCCTTCTACACTAATGCCCAGGACTTCCTCTACAGCCTCTACCATAGACAGGCGCCGCCAAGGAGGAGTGAAATCCAAGGTTACACCTTGATATTCCACTTTCAAAGAACCCACAACTTCCTCTGAGATCTCAGCCACCATCTCTTCCATGAGCTTCATCATATCATGGTAGTCGGCATAAGCTTGGTACAATTCGAGCATGGTGAACTCAGGGTTATGTTTAGTTGAGATCCCTTCATTGCGGAAGTTGCGGTTGATTTCATAGACTCGCTCGAGTCCTCCAACCAGCAGCCGTTTCAGGTATAATTCAGGCGCGATCCGCAGGTAAAGAGGGATATCCAGGGCGTTGTGGTGGGTGATAAAGGGCCTCGCTGCAGCTCCACCAGGGATGGGCTGCATCATGGGCGTTTCAACCTCCAAAAAGCCTCGTTTGTCTAGAAAAGCGCGTATTGCCCTGATGATTTGGCTGCGGCGGATGAAATTATCCTTTACCTGGGGATTGGCAATGAGGTCCAGGTAACGCTGACGGTATCTCAATTCTACATCTTTCAGACCATGCCATTTTTCAGGCAGAGGTGTTAAAGCTTTGGCAAGATAGGTAAACTTCTCTACTTTAATTGAGATCTCGCCGCGCCGGGTCCTGAACACCTCGCCACTGACGCCAATTAAATCGCCTATATCCAGCTGCTGAAAAAGCTGATAAGCTTCTTCTCCCAACACGTCCTGCTTGACATAAAGCTGAATTTTGCCTGTGCGATCCTGCAGATGGGCAAAACTTGCCTTCCCATGACCGCGAATAGAGATGATTCTGCCTGCAACTGCACGGCGGGATCCTTCAAGCTGCACAAATTGATCTAGGATCCACTGGGCCGAACTGTCAGGTTTAAACTCTCCTCGATAGGGATCAATTCCCTGCTGCCTCAGGGCAGCAAGCTTTTCTCGTCGAATCTGTTCTTGTTCTGACAATTGTTGATGGTTCACAGAATTTCCCCCATTATTCTATTGCTATGATTTCGTATTTAACCACTCCTGCCGGCACTTTGACCTCCACAACATCTCCTACCTTCTGACCTAACAAAGCTTTGCCAACAGGGGATTCATTAGATATTTTATTAGCCATAGGATCTGCTTCCGCAGAGCCTACAATCACAAACTGGCTCTCCTCACCATCCTCCAAATCTCTCACTTTCACCTTGCTCCCAACAGAAACCATGCCAGTGTTTTTTTCATCAGCATCGATAATTTTGGCGTTGCGCAGCCTTTTTTCGAGTTTGAGAATTTTCCCCTCAATGAAGGCTTGTTCTCTCTTAGCGTCATCGTATTCTGAATTCTCGCTTATATCCCCAAATTCTAGGGCTTGTTTAATCCTCTCGGCCACTTGCCGTCTGCAGACAGTCTTGAGATATTCCAGGTCTTTCTCAAGTTTGGCCAAGCCTTCTAAGGTAAGAATAACTTCTTTTTCAGCCATTACTTCGCTTCCTTTCTGCCCTTAAAAATAGACAGTAAATAAAGTGCCCCAATCGCATTATTGCTTAATATGCGTTGGAGCAACCCCTTTTATGCCCGAAACCGTGGGCGTAAAAAGTTCTTTACAATTTCAGCAATATTGTAAACTACAGACTCGCTGATGTCAAGCGAGTTTTGAAACTCTTTTCTGGGGTATACGGTCGCGAATGGCCAAAATAGCGGACTCATCCAAGGCCCGCTCGAAACTACGCAAGCCAGCAAGCTTAAACCCGTGTTTTTGGGCAAGTTGTCCAATCTCTCTTACCCGTTCCAAACTCAATTCCTTGCCCAAGCTGAAGTTTTCATATCTACCTTCCAAGGCTAAAAGCATGGTTTCAGCCATGCAGGCATAGCTGGTGCCAGGAGGGAAACCAAAATTAAAATTAAAATCCACATCTCCTGGTACCTGAACCACTCCACCTTCGAAAACAAGCACATCGTCCCTGCTCTCAGCAACTTGTTTAGAGATGTCCCGAGGTCTTGCCACGTCGCAAACGATGGCACCTGGTTTTAGAGCGTGGGCATCCACCACCCCTTCAACAGCGCTGGTAACGGTGATCACGATATCAGCGCTGCTGATAGCGCTGTTTGGCTCGAGAGAAACCTTGCAAGCAAGGCCGCTTTCTGTGAGAATCAGCTCACTGAGCCGCTGCAGTTTGTTCTGATTGCGGCCGATGAGGGTCATGAATTTCACATCTGGAGCTAGAATTCTGGCGCAAGCAGAGCCGATTGAGCCAGTAGCACCGATTATAGCCACATGGGCCCGCTCCAGGTCCAGTTCGAAAAGGTTCGCAGCGTAGCGCACTCCCTCTAAAGCTGTGTAGACTGTATAGCTGTTGCCAGTTGTAACTGCAATAGGGGTATGCTTTGCTACGGTAATACCGCCATCGCCCACAACGGAAGTAAAAGCGCCGAGGCCCACGATTTTGGCACCAAGCTCTGCAGCCAATTGCGCTGTTTTGATGATTTTCGCCAGCACTTGGTCCTCAGGCAGTGAAAGCATTTGTTTGGCTGTCAGGGAGCACCCCACAAACCAGCCTTCAGCCTCAGCACCTGTTTCTGAGCGGACGCCGGTGATGTGGGACACTTTCAGGGGAGGAATCATTTTCAAAATTCCTTCCAGTATGGGTCCAGGCAGATATTTCAAGGGGCCAAATTTCCGTCCAACGTCTTCTATATCTAATGGGTGAATGATAAATGCGAACTTTTCCATATAATCCTCCCTCACTGTTATGGCTAACTAAAATTGACCACCCGCGGAGCAAATTGCAATTTCTCCAAAAGGTCAAGGTATTCAGATGAGTTGAGTTCTTTTTTGCCAGATAAAGCCACCAGAGCTGCTTCCATCACGTTAGTGCCAAAGGATCGCCCATTTAGCTCGGGAGTTGTTGTGATGAGCATCCTCAAGCCCCGCTTTTTTAAATCATCCAGATCCCTTGCAGTGGTGGTATTGGTGATGAGAATCTTGCCTTTGAGGTTGGCAGGCATGTAGCGTTTAATGAAAAGAAAGTCGCCAGCGATTATATCCGCCCACTTGAAAAACTTTTCGTGTTTAGGGGTGTTCTGTTCCTGTCTTTCACCTGTAGGATAAATCAAGCTGAAGGGCAGTTGGCTGATGATGGGCGCCAGCACCCTCGCTACATTCGCAAGACTGCTAACTGAACGGATAGGGATTGGGATCCCCAGCGCAAAGATTAAGTCGCCTAAAATCAAATTACACTGAGTTTCCTCCAAAGCTTCTGCCATGCCAAACCGATCCACGCCAGCGGTCACTAAGACATTTTTCCCCTTAAAGTCCAGAATATTCTCTGCCAGCTGGGCAATAATCCTCCGCTCCAAGGTGTTTTTCAAGCCAGAGCCGTCCACGATCGGAGTATTCTCCGCTGCCAGCAAGATTTTTTTTGCATCGCGCAATAAATACCGCCGTCCAGCACACACTAGATAAAGGTCTATGCCGCCCATGCCAAAAGCATCTACTTTGCCGTCTAATTCTTTTATCAAGTCAATTGCTTTCTTAATATCACCATTTGTTCCCCGGCGTTCGATTAAAATTTTCTCGCCCAACAGCTCAACTTCCGCTTGATGATCCCGCTTATCAGAGCCGATGCTCACGCTCACTACGCGCTTCAATTGTCCTCCCCCTTACATTGGGCAATAAGCTTGCGAATTTTTTCCGGTTCCACGTAACAGTCTTCTTTGATTGGAGATTTGCCGATTTCAACGCCTACAAGTTTTTGTCCCATGATGGCCTCAAGAATCTTCAGCCTCATATCCGAGCCCAAGAAAACCACCAAGTCGTACTTTTGTCCCAGTTTGGAAATGATTTCCATCATCTGGTTGACAAGCTGTGCACCGCTTTTCTCTTCTACCCAAGCCCAGCGTTCTCGATCTGTAAGGAGAAAGACGAAATCTACCCCCTCTTGGGCAGCAACACGAGCCAGCTCTTCTTTATTTGCCACAGGAAAGCCGACCAAAGCCAGCTTTTTCCCCTTCCGCACCTCGCCCATGCTTTCAAGTCTCGAAATCCAGGGTCTATCGATGCCCAGCCTTTGCGAAACTTCAAGCTGGGAGTACCCCTGTGCCCGCAAAGAGAGGATCCGCTGAACTTCCCGCTGGATCTTCCTGCCGTCCACCACTTTGTCGCCGATGCGGTAGAGTTCCATTTTCTTTCCCCTTGCACATTTTTGTATACAGACATATTATAACAACGCCCTTGCTGTTTAGCAAGGGCGTTAAACAAAGTTTTTCTGGTATTCTGACAGCAAATTTTCAACTTCTGCCAGAGTTTCTAGCTTATTTATTCGCTCTCGCATCCGGGCTCCTGAAGGCAGACCGCGGAAATACCAACCCAGATGCTTCCTCATCTCTCTAATTCCCTGCCGCTCGCCTCTTTGCTCCACTACTAACTGCAAATGCCGCCTGGCAAAGGCTATCCTTTCGTCAATTGCAGACGGTGGGAGTTCTTCGCCGCTTTCGAGGTATGTAAGGATCTCTCTCGCCAGCCAGGGATTACCTAGAAAGGCTCTCCCCACCATAACTCCCTGGCACCCTGTTTCCGAAAGCATCCGTTTGGCATCTTGAGGCGTTCTGACATCACCATTTCCGATTACAGGCACATCGACTTTAGCACAAATGCGGGCGATAGGCTCCCAATCAGCCCTGCCGCTGTAAAACTGCTCCCGGGTCCTGCCGTGGACAGCGATGGCTGCAGCTCCAGCGTCTGCAAGCCGCAAAGCGATTTCTTCAGATCTATCTTCGTCCCAGCCTAAGCGGATTTTCGCTGTTACAGGCAGGGACACTGAATCTTTTACCTTCTGGAGAATTTTCGCTGGCTGGCTGGGATCCCGCAGCAGCGCAGCGCCCGAGCCGTTTTTGACGATTTTTGGAGTGGGACAGCCAAAGTTTATGTCGATTATGTCCGCTTCGCCCGTTTCCTCAACGATCTGGGCAGCTTCAGCCAAGCTTTCCGCCGAACTTCCGAAAAGCTGCACTGCCCGGGGCCTTTCCGACTGAGGTCCTTTCAACAGCTCCCGGGTCTTGGCATTGGCAAAAATTAACCCCTTGTCGCTGATCATCTCCGTGTAGACAAGAGCACAACCGAAGCCTTTCACCAGCTGACGAAAGGCAGGGTCAGTAACTCCTGCCATGGGAGCAAGTACAAGGGGATTGGCAAGATGTACAGAGCCGATTGTCCATTTATTGAATGTCATACTTCTTCCGGAACTTCTCCACCTGTCCAGCAGCTGTGTAAACCCGCTGCCTCTTACCTGTATAGAAAGGATGGCATTTGGAGCAAATTTCAACTTTCATTTCCTTTTGGGTTGAACCAACATCGAAAACAGCACCGCATGCACAAGTGATGGTAGTCCGCTGATAGTTAGGATGAATTCCTTCTTTCATTGTTTGTCACCTCCGTTACGAAATAGATTATAGCACAGGTTTTTATTCCATGCAATCGTCGCAGACAAAATTTATCTGCCCTGACTTTGTCCTTCCTTTCTCCTGCTGGCTTTGCAGCATGGCTTTCGAGAAGATATGTCTTCGTTCGACCTGTTCTATAACATCATTGACTTTTTACCAGCGGATACCCTGCAACTCGATTAAAGCGCGCGATTAAAATATTATAATCAAATACAGCTTGAATTAAAGCCATCTCTGCCTGGAAAGCCGCCCTTTGAGCGTCGATCAGATCCAGGTATGTTATTACCCCGGCTCTATACCGCTCTTCAGCAATTGCCAAGGATTGCTGCGCTCGCTTGCTGTTCATTTCCTGGATGGGTATTCTTGCCTGTGCCTCTAAAAGGTTTTGGTAGTTCTGACGAACCTCGAGGATGAGGTCTAGTTTCTTTTCTTCCAGCTGGATCTCTGCCTGCTCCATGGCCAGACGCGCCCGCTCGATGGCAAGTTGAGGAGTATACTGATTGTTGCTAACCTCATATTCCAGCCGTCTTAATTCAAGGGTGTTTTGCGCCTGTTGGAAATCCAAACGAGTCTTTAGCGCATGTTCAAGTGCCTTTTCCAAGTCTATCTCCACCGCTTC
Organism: Clostridia bacterium DTU084; assembly: GCA_001512905.1. GTDB lineage: Bacteria > Bacillota > DTU084 > DTU084 > DTU084 > DTU084. The sequence continues at coordinate 6,769 of LFTB01000084.1, forward strand.
GTAAGCAAACTCGTCAACCAAATCAAATGGAGCTTCCAGTTCTCTGCCGAGAATACGGTTAAAACGCATCCTCGCGCTGAATTCCGAGGCTTTTGCCTGATTCAATTCGACAGCTGCCGATGCAAGTTGGGATTCTGCTGCAAGACGATCAACATCAGAGACCATGCCTAACTCATACCGCGCCTGAGTCGATTCCAAATTAGCCTTTGCTCTTGCATGGTTGCGCTTTGCCAAATCCAGCGCCATTTGTGCGCGCAGAACGTCATAATAAACTTGAGCAACCTGCAGTGCCAAATTCTCGCGGACCAGCTCGTAATCACGCTGCGCATTTTGCCACGTTTTTTCCTCACGCTGGCGCGTAACCACCGAAGGCCTCTCCAGCAAGTTTGCTTGCGCCTCTTGATAAGCTACTCTTGCGTTCTCTAATGCAATTTTCGCCAGCTTCACCTGGTTACTGTTTTCTTCTGCATATTTTATAGCTGAGTGAAGGTCAAACTTGGCTGGTTCATTCCCATGGACAAAGCCTGCAAAAACAAGGCTTCCAAGCAAAACCCATAGTAAAAGAGATCTTCTGTGCCCCATCAAGAACGCCTCCAATCTAATTGAAAAACTGTGCACCTAGTGGCCATACAGGTAATCCTAATGCAAGCCGGTACCTGAGGCTTGCCAAAAGCGCGTTCCATTTAGCCTCTACTAAAGCTTGCTCTGCTTCCAAAAGAAGCAGCTGCTCATCTAATAGCTCCAGTTGGGTGGCAACACCAATTTCGGCCCGCTGTTCTGCTTGCCGCAGTCTTGTCTTGCGATTGTCATATTCCAGTTCTGTGACTTTCACCTGCTCAAAGGCCTGCCAGCAGGTAAAATAAGCTTCCTGAACATCAACTATTGCAGATCGCTCTCGCTGAGTTACAGTTTCCCTGAGGTTCTCAAGCCTCAGTTCTTCTTGTAATTTTTGCTCTTTTTCTTGCCCGGCTTCATATAGCTGCCAGGTTGCCTGCACCCCAATGCTCCAGCTGGGTTTAGAAGAGGTGCCTGCTGCGCTCCCCTGCCGGAAGAAGGGGCTTTGCAGTGAAAAGACAAGATCGCCATCTTGATTATTGTTGCGATCCCGATCATTCCATGTGAGGCTGGCAATTAGGTTTTTATGATTTAAATTTGCACTTGCACCGACCCTAGGAACCAGTCCGCTGACACGTGCTTGCGCCTGTTCCTCTGCCTTTTTTAAATCAAGCCGTGCTTTGACTACCTCAAGCCGCCCGCTTAGAGCAGTTTCGAGGTCGGAACTAGGGATGTTTTCATTTGAAAACGCTTCTGCAAATTCAGCTAGCACGCCTGGCCAATTTAAGGAAATCTCCTGAATCATTAATGGGGAGAAAGGTTCCGCATTTAATTCCTGGTTAAGCCGTCCTTTTGCGATCCGCAAACGCTGCTGGCCTGCCGCAAGGGCCAACTCCCGCCGCCGCTCGAGGAGCTTTGCTTCCTGCAGCGCTAAAGTGGAGGCCATCCCCTGATCTACTTGGAATTGCACCTGTGCGACAGCAGCTTTTGTCCTTTGCAGTGATTCTGCTGTCAATCTGACATTTGACTGTGCTTTTAGAACCTCGATATATGCCGCCAAGGTATTTAATGCCACTTGCTGTTTTTTCTGCTCCAATTCGCGTTTGGCATAGTGCAAATCCCATTGAGCAAATGTAAGATCCAGGTCTTTCCAGCCAAGAATGGTGCCTGTGTTGAAAACCTGCCGGGCACTGAGGCTGAGAGACAGGGTTTGCCCTGACGCCAGATTTGAATCGGAATATCCCCAATCTGAATCCAGGCTGAGATTCGGCTTGTACCCAGCCTGAAGCTGTCTGAAGCGGGACTCTGTTGCTGCATAATTATTCTCTACTGCTTTTAGTTCTATATTCGTCTTTAAGGCAGCTTCAATAGCCTCGTTTACAGTTAACAGCTTGTGTTCTGCTGCATCGCTGATGTCAAAGGCTAACAGGCCGCAGAGCACCAGGAAAATCAAAGCTTTTGTTCCTAACCCTCCGGTGGTAGAGCGTCTGTGCTGAAAAAATTTATGGGCGCTGTGGTACAGGGTCGGAATGAGAACCAGCGTTACCACGGTAGATACAATAAGGCCACCGATAACTGTCCGTGCCAAGGGCACCTGAATTTCTGAACCTTCTCCAATTCCCAAAGCAAGAGGAACCATGCCCAGGACAGTTGTGCCTGTTGTCATGAAAATTGGCTGCAAGCGTGTTGACGCACCACGAACCACTGCTTCGTCAAGGGATACTCCCTGCTCCCGCAGCATATTGATATAACTGATTAAAACAATGGCGTTGTTAACCACAATCCCCCCTAGCATGATCAAACCCACATAGGCCTGGGTGTTTACCGGGGTATTGGTCAAAAACAAAATCCAAATCACGCCCACTAAAGCGAAGGGGATGGAAAACATGACGATAAAAGGATCAAACAAAGACTCAAATTGAGAGGCCATCACAATATATACCATGGCGATTGCCAGCAACAACGCGTACAAAAGCTCACGAAAAGCCTTTTGCTGTTCTTCATATTCCCCACCGTAATGCACAGTAACTCCTTCAGGCAGGTCAAAGTTCCCTACTGCCTCTTGGATTTTAGCAACGGTTCCACCCAGATCTCGTCCTTCCATAGAGGCGGTAATAGTAACATTCCGCTTTTGATCGAGACGTTCTATGGCTGCAGGACTGTCCCTGGTTTCCAAGGAAGCCACAGTCCGCAAG
>LFTB01000016.1 GCA_001512905.1 Clostridia bacterium DTU084
ATTTTACCGCGCTTTTTTGTTATTGGTATAACGTGCTTTGCGGACATCGAAAATGCCTCGTTTTTATTATGCACCAGGCACGGCAATATAATGAAAATCGATGGCTCACGTTTGTTCCTAATGCTATTTTCAGAGGGCAGCTGCTGAAACCATTTGCTATGAGGGTTCGGGATCAATTATTAAAGGCCCTTAAGCCTTAGCTCCTGATTATCCTTTTACAATATCATAGAAAGAAAGGAGGCTGTCCATAAAGGGCAGCCTCGTCTTTTATGAAAGATCCCTCTCCAGCAGATCCTGTTCACGAATATTGCCAGCTTTATCTATCCTGTAGGTCTTAATTTCATAAGGACCGAAGGTAAGCTCTTGCTCCACACCTAGGACTGGAATCTTCAGCGTGGTTTCCTGCGGAGCATCTGTAGGATTGAAAAGCCTGACGATGTAATCGTCGCCTTCTTCTGCTTTTTTGAAGGCAACAAGCTGCACAACAGGATCTGTAAGCTCTGCAAGGGGCTTTGGCCTCTCACCCAACCCGGAGGGGAAGAAAGAAAGGGCATAAGGTTTTTCGTGGTGCGCCAAAGCTTCTCTGTCAATGACAGCCCTGCGGTTTTCCGCTGCACCTGCATTCAGCCAAAAGGTGTACAGGTGTTCTCCTTGGTCTGTACGGGGGGAGAACCTGTCTTGGGGCATGATGGTGCGTTCTTCAAAGGGGTGACCGCAGTAGCCAGGAGAGCGCACGAGGGTGAGCCGCACCTCGCCATCAGAAAAGTCAGAGCCGTAACCGCTGTCTGTGATTATGCTGAGGGCATGATTTTCATCTGCAACCATCACCCATTTTTGCGCTACTGCCTCCCTGCCGTCTGCAGGAAGCTCTTCCACTCCGTATGCAACCTGCCCCAAATATTTTCCTTGGGTGAGGGTGGTGGGCACAGAAAGCTTCAAGAGCTTGCTTTTCTCCATCCAATAGACCCTAACCTGCACCTCTACTTCAGTGCCTTGTTTGGGCAGCCTGTAGGTTAGGCAGATGTAGGAGTCTCCATAGCCTAAAACTGCCTCGACCACTGTGCGCACAGCACCGTCTTCGATCACCCGCACAGACTCTAAAGTTGTTTCTGTCACGCCGGAAAATTTGGTGCCTTCCTCCGGTGAGAGCAGCTTGAAACTGCCGATTTTCTCCCTGAAACTCTGGACAAGCATTCCCCAAGCATCATCGTTGTCCGCCATCACAAGGGGCAGGAACCCATTGGGCTTCAGGTAGCTTACTCCCCCTACCTTATACTCGTCCATCAGCCCTGTCTCGCAGTTGATCACTACCTCCAGCTCCGAGGTCTTAAAATGAAGCTTGCCGTCTACAGGAGCCAGAGCTGGTTTTGGCTTTCGAGGGATCACTTGCAGTTTGCAGTCAAACCTGTTCATCTGGGAAGGTGCCAAGGTGGCGCTGAAAACCACTCGCTTCCGCCAATCCATAGGGATGTTGCTGTACTCTTTTTCAGGCTGCGAGGGCAGCTGCGTATCTCCACTGTAGACAGTGGGCAGGGTGAACTCTTCTTTCCGGTTTTGATCTGCCAGCATGAACTCGCAGGCAAAGGTACCTGTAATGGGGAAGGGATGGGGGTTGTAAATTAGAATAGGGATCTCGCCCTCTTTGGCTTTAGGCTGGCCGCTTGCAAGGGCAAAGAAGGTCCTTGTCTTTAGCCGGGAGAGGATCTCCAGGCCGTGGTCCATGCAGCGCATGCTTGCTTCTTCTGCAGGCTGAATGACTGTACCCGGCAGAATATCGTGAAACTCGGCAAAAAGCAGATCGTAAAGGGCCTCGCTGATCTCTTGGGCAGGATATTCTTTCCCAGCACAGAGTGAAGCTGCAGAAGCCATTTTCTCCACCATAAACAATTCGTTTTCCAGCTGGCGATGCTTTTGTTTGATCTTGATTTGCGAAGTGTAGCAGCCCACAGCCCAAGGATTCAAATCCTTCTCATGCCTCGGCAGGGCAGTGCCGTTGGCCACAAGTTCATCGAAGTAGGCTTCTGCTGTGGAATGGATCAGCTTGAAATTTTTCTCCTGCTCCCTCAGAGCTTGAATTTTTTCCATGTCGATCCGGGAAGGCCCGCCGCCGTGGTTGCCTACCCCCCACAGAAGCAGGCCTTCTGTCCGGTGGGAATTCTGCTCCAGCCAGCTTTTGATTTTCTCGTCAGCTTTTCCCAAAAAGGAATTGTAGTGGCCGAAAGCCCTGTGTCCTATTACAGTGGAGCCGTCGTAGCCCACCCAGATGAAGTCATCATTTGGCAGTGGACAGTCTTCTTGATAGGGACGGCAGAAGAGGTAGCCTTTGAAACCAGCTTTGCTGAGGATCTGCACCAAGCCCCGGGTATGTCCGAAAGGATCCAAGTTCGCTGCAACCTCGGATTTTACTCCAAATTTCTTCCAAAAATAACTGTGTCCGTAGAGGAGCTGCCGGACAAAAGATTCACCGCTGGGCATGTTGCAGTCCGGCTGCACAAACCACCCGCCTAAAATGTGCCATTTGCCTTGTTTCACGAGTTTTCGAATTCTCTCGAAAAGCTCTGGTTCATATTCTTCGATCCACATGTAGAGGAGCGCTTCATTATGGTTGAACACAAAGCCAGGGTACTCTTCGCAAAAGTCTGCTGCTACACGGAAGGTAGAAACCGCTTCTGCTGCACCTTCCGGCCACTCCCACTGCCAGACGGGATCTAAATGCGCATTACAGAGTAAATGTAGTTTTTTCAAAACTTTTCCCTCCAGAATGTCGATAATAAAAAAAAGAAAACCCAAAAGCACCAGCAAGTGCCTTTGGGTTTACACCTTGCTCTTTAACGCTAACAGAAGCAGATCCCAACAGCGTTTAGGATGGCATCTGCCGCTGCTTTAATGTCCGAGTCTTCCCAAAGTCCAACACCAACAAGGCGCTTTTCCGTTTCTCTATCAATAGCTATCAGGGCTGTTAAGACAACCTGATTTCTTCCTAAAAAGTCTCTTCTAATTTCCTCTATGATGAAATGCAAATCATCTTGGGCGTTTTCTGTCGCTGAAAGAATGGCTTGGGCAACTAACCTTAGTCTCAAACTCGGGGTGTCTGCACCTTGGGCCTGACCTGAGTAAATTTGTCCTTGAAAATCAACTTCTGCTTTTACGACCAGTTTGTCTGTGTATTCCAATCCCAGGCTGTGCAGGCAGATTCCTTCTGAAGCTGCACTTGTAGCATCATTTGCTAGTTGGGCTATACTGACTTTCCGATGATCGATTCGCAGACCGAAACGTGCCATACAGGCTGATTCTATGTCCCGGACTAGCTGTTTGGGTATACGACTGTGACTCGCTAAAATATGAATCTCTTCAATTTCATCCTCTGAAGCAACAATCCGGCAGTCAACAACGCCATTGATCTGCTTGATGGTTGCTTCCAAATCGGAGATGTTCAGGCCATGAAGTTGCATGGTCACACTCCCCCTTAAGCCGTTCCCTCAGGTTCCAACAAGCCGTACCTCCCATCCTTTCGCTTGTAAAGAACGTTAACCTCATAATTGTCGGCATTGCGAAAAACGAAGAAATCATGCCCCAAAAGTTCCATTTGCATAACAGCTTCTTCAACCGGCATGGGTTTGCTCTGAAATCGTTTGATCCTGACAACTTGATCTTTTGTCTGTTCAGGGGATTTGTCAGAGGGTAGTGTGATTTTTTCACCGCGTATCTTACGATTGATCCTGGTTTTGTATTTGTGGATTTGACGCTCTAGCTTGTCCACTACCCCATCGATGGATGCATACATGTCAGAAGACTCCTCTTCTCCACGCAACAGCAAGCCATCGAGGTGCAGCGTCACCTCTGCTACGTGCTCGTCGCCCTGGATCCGCAGCACAACTTGTCCATCTATAGGGGTTGCGGAGTCAAAAAAACGGGCGAGCTTGCCGATCTTCTTTTCGGCGTGTTCTCGTAGTGCAGGGGTGATGGCAATGTTTCTACCCTTGATTGTCAGCTGCATATATCTGCCCCCTTCCAATTTGTGCTCATTTATATATTTCCCTAAAACTATTTAAAATCCTTCTCTGCCAAAAGTTGCCAAAAAAAGAAAGAACGCAACCTCTGGTTGCGTTCTCGCTGTCCAATTAGCTATGGCTTATATTGCTCGGCGTTGTGCCTCGTAGCAATCTCTGCAATAGACAGGACGTCCATCCTTCGGCTCGAAGGGGACTTCAGTTGTGATGCCGCACTGGGAACATACTACTTCAAACATCTGGCGAGGCTTGTTTGCCCGCTCACGCTTGCGAGCTGCCCGGCATTCGCGGCAGCGTCCTGGCTCATTTTCGAAGCCTTTCTCTGCGTAGAACTCCTGTTCGCCTGCGGTGAAAACGAATTCCTCCCCACAATCTTTGCAAGTAAGTGTCTTGTCCTGGAACTCCATCCCGATCCCTCTCTTTTTTGGTTTGTCGGAACCTTGCTCAGCTGACCTGGTCTTTGCCCCCACACCCGCCTGCTGGAAGTTTCGCTTCGGTCATTACCTAACTACTGCTTCTCTCCAGGGATGATGCCCCAGGCAGGACTTACACCTAAACCGCACCATGCTCGGCTCACAGCCTTACGTGGGTCGCTTTGCCTGCGGCTAGCATCGACTTACAACCACAGACCTGAACAGGGTTACCGACTCCATTCTAACAGAGAATGTAAAAAAAAGCAAGCAATCCGTAAAAATTTTTTTACTTTTCTAAAGGGGGCTTTTCGATTACCTCCACTAAATTAAAAGAAAAGAAGGGATCAAGAGGGAAAAGTAGAACTATTATAACGAATTTTAAAAACCAACATTTTGAAAGTCCCAAAGACGCTTTCCAGATCTTAAATCGGGAGGTATGAAGATGAAGTTTAGAATAGCTCTAGTGCTGCTGGCACTCCTCACCGTCAGTGTTAGTGCAACAAACCACGAGCTATATCTTCATCAAAAAGGTAACCTGAGAGGTGCCGAAGCAGCCATAGAGATTTCTCCCCAGGTATATCTGAGAGCTGGGGCCAGTTTCGATGCCGAGGCAAAAACTCTTTCTCTGCCGGTTTCCCTGCTGTATAAGCTTCCCGGGAAGGTTGTCCTCTGGAGCTTCTATGGAGGAGTAGGTGCCAGCTGGAATCGAGAGAAAGAACAGGCATCGCCTTTTATTGTCGGTGGCACAGAGTTTCTTTTTCTCTATACAGAGTATCAGTTTTCTCTGGAGAAAAATTCTGAACCCACCTTGCTCGGAGGATTTCATTTCAAATTCTAGATACATAAAAGGCCGCCTTTCGAAGGTGGCCTTTCTGCACAGTGCATCACCCTAAAGCTGATCTGGAACGAAGTTTTTCTTCAAAATATAAGTTAAGAGTTCGAAGCAAAACAGCAAAAACACTGTTTCAATCAATCGTCTCCAAAGCAAATGAATATTGGTCTGCCTTTAGGCTGCACACCAAAGATAAAGAAAAACCCTTGCAAACTAGATGCGAGGTTTTCTTTATGCTCAAAATGTTAACCCAGAAACTCTGCCTGGATATGTAGGCTAACATCGCCAGCGTCAGCTGTGGTACGATTATTCAGGGCCTGGCGAATGATTCTTTGGAAAATTGAATCTGAAGAAATACAGGTGGACAACTACCGCGCTGTCTTAGCGCAAGGAGAACCTTTTGGGGAGACCAGGAGGTGAACTAGAATGGATAGGATTCGGTAGAAAGGGGGAAGAATTGGCAGGACCTTTATTCTTAAGAGCATCAACAGACAAAGAGAATGCCTCAATCGAGGTGAAGCAGATATTTGCGTGTTGCTTTTCACCCCACAAGCGGGGATAATCAAGGTGAAGAAAAAACAGCGAGTTGAGAAAAATGAAAAGCCTCTTTAAGGCAAAATCAGAACAAAAGGGCAGCCTGCATTGCAGCCAGGCCGCCCTTTATGTTTTTTGAAAGTGGGGTTAGACCATGCAAATTCTGCTTCGCTTGGCCGGATATCTTAAACCTTATCTATCCATTGCTTTTCTCAATTTATTGTGTTCACTTATGGCAATTGTGTTGGGGATGGCCTCCCCCTGGCTGCAAAAGCTGGTGATCGATCAAGGGATTATTGCTGGGCAATACCACCTTATCTTACACCTGACACTGCTTTTGGTTGGTTTTGCAGCGGCAAAAGGTTTGACCAACTATTTTGTGTCTTACCTGCAAGAGCTTATCGGCCTAAAAGTGACAGTGGACCTCAGATGCGAGTTATATCAGCATTTGCAGAAGCTTTCCCACAGCTTTTATGACAAAACCCAAACAGGTGAATTAATGAGCAGGCTTGTGAGTGACGTGGAGGTTACCAGGGCTTTTTTGGCCGTGGCCTTGAATCGTCTGGTGGTCATCATTACCACAATAACGATGATTTTTATCACCATCTGGCGGTTGGACTGGCGGCTTACCTTGCTCTCCCTGGTTCTCTCCCCTTTCTTGTTGTTGGTGGCACTGCGCGTTCACAGAAAATTGAAGCCTGTGTGGCTGTCCATCCACAAACAAATGGCCAGCCTTACTACTGTAGTGCAGGAGAACATCACAGGAGTCCGTGTGGTTAAATCCTTTGCCCGAGAGAATTATGAAGTGGCAAAATTCGACCACGAAAACAAAGGTGCGCTGGAAAAGCACCTGGAGCTGGCCAAAATTTGGGCGCGTTCTTTCCCCTTGATGGATTTCCTCATGGAAGCTTCGGTGGCCATATTCGTCTGGTTCGGGGCGAGGGAAGTTATTTGGGGCCGGCTGAGCCTGGGTTCGTTTGTGGCATTCAATGCTTATCTTTGGGCATTGATTACGCCTCTGCGGCAGCTCGGCTGGGTTGTGAACATGTTTGGCCAGGCAACCACAGCCGGTCAGCGGTTGTTCGAGATCCTGGACACAAAGGTGGAAATCAAAGACTCCCCAGAAGCACGCGCCGCAAAAATAAAGGGAAAAGTGGAATTTCGGAATGTCAGTTTTGCCTTTGCAGGCCAACCTGTGCTTCGCAACATAGAGCTTACCGTTCCTGCAGGCAGTACAGTGGGAATCATAGGCGCCACAGGTGCTGGCAAGTCGGCGTTGGTCAATCTGCTTGCCCGCTTTTATGAACCACAAGAAGGAGAGATTTTAATCGATGATTGCAACATTCGGGATTTCAAGCTTGAAAGTTTGAGAAGCCAGATAGCTTTTGTGCCGCAGGAAACATTTCTTTTCTCTGCTTCCATACGGGAAAACATTGCCTATGGCAGACCCGACGCCAGCTTGGAAGATGTCAGGCGCGTTGCGGAAATTGCTCAGGCGACTGAGTTCATCACCGAGTTTCCCGATGGTTATGGGACAAAAGTTGGTGAGAGAGGCGTGGGATTATCCGGCGGACAGAAGCAGCGCATCGCTTTAGCCAGGGCGCTGCTTTTGGACTCGCCCATTTTAATTTTGGATGATGCAACCAGCAGTGTAGATATGGAAACGGAGCTGGAAATTCAGCAGGCCTTGCGGAAAGTAATCGGCGCTCGCACAACCTTCATCATTGCCCAGAGGCTGTCAGCAGTCAAAGATGCAGATCAAATTATTGTCCTAGACCA
>LFTB01000083.1 GCA_001512905.1 Clostridia bacterium DTU084
GGAATTGCCAAAGTTCCCACCTGGCTGTATCCTGCATCCTCAGGAGAGATGCCGAGGCTTTCCAAAGATGAAAACAAGGACATGGTCTTGGGCTCATCCAGGGGAATGGCCAAGGGATCTGTGCCTGTGAGATCCTGCAGCATCCTGATCACTGTGGGATCATCATGGCCAAGGATGTCCAGCTTGACGAGCCTGTCGCTGATGGAGCTGTAATCGAAATGGGTTGTCATGGTGGCGCTGTTTTTGTCGTTGGCTGGAAACTGAATGGGACAAAACTGATGGATGTCCTTGTTTCTGGGCACCACCATCACCCCGCCAGGGTGCTGGCCAGTTGTCCGCTTCACCCCTGTGCAGCCGTCCACGAGCCTTTGGATTTCAGCGCTGCGAAGCTTAAGCCCTCGCTCCTCAGCATATTTTTTCACCATGCCGTAGGCTGTGCGGTCTGCCAAGGTGCCGATTGTGCCGGCTCTGTAAACGTGGCCCTTCCCGAACAGCTCTTCTGTATATTTGTGCACCACATGCTGATATTCCCCTGAGAAGTTCAGGTCAATGTCAGGGACTTTGTCGCCTTCGAAGCCCATAAACACTTCAAAAGGAATATCGTGGCCGTCTTTGGCCAAAGCTGTACCGCACCTTGGACAGTCTTTTGCCGGCAGATCCGCACCTGCCCCAACTGAACCATCTGTAATGAACTCACTGTATTTACACTTCGGGCACAGGTAGTGGGCAGGAAGGGGGTTTACTTCCGTGATCCCGCACATGGTTGCAACAAGGGAGCTGCCTACCGAGCCCCTGGAGCCCACAAGGTACCCATCAGATAAGGACTTGTCCACCAGTTTATGAGCAATAAGATACAGCACGGCAAAACCATTGTTAATAATGGAATCTAATTCTTTCTGCAGCCGTTGGGAAACGATCTCAGGAAGAGGATCGCCGTACAGTTCCCTTGCCCGATTCATGGTCATAGTGCGGATCTCTTCCTCTGCCCCTTCTATTTTGGGGGTATGCAGCCCATCCAGCATGGGCTTGACGTCATCGTCCACCCACGAGGCCACGAGCTGAGGGTTCGTGATCACTACCTCCTCTGCAGCATCAGAGCCGAGATACGAAAATTCACCGAGCATCTCTTCTGTGGTCCGCAAAAAGAGGGGAGCCTGCTTGTCTGCTTCATCATACCCTTGGCTGGTCTGCAGGATCTCCCGGAACACAGCATCAGAAGGCTCGAGAAAATGGACGTCTCCTGTTGCCACAACCGGTTTGTTCAGCTCTTTCCCCAATTCATAGATGGTTTGGTTGATCTTCTGCAGTTCTTCGCGGCTGCCAATAGTACCGCTACGGAGGAGGAATTCGTTGTTGCCTAAAGGCTGGATCTCCAAAAAATCGTAGAAAGAAGCGATTTCCCGGATCCTGTGGGAACTTTCCCCTGCCAAAATCGCCCTGTACAATTCCCCGCTTTCGCAGGCTGAACCTAAAATTAGTCCCTCCCTGTACCTTTCCAGCTCGCTTTTGAGAACCCTGGGATT
>LFTB01000015.1 GCA_001512905.1 Clostridia bacterium DTU084
ACACTTTCTATATCAACAGACCCCATACTACTACACCCCGATTATATCATGTATACCTCCGAAACATCAATATTACGTGAAACGCAACACTTTTATTTGTGTTATAATTTTTTGGGGCACATACCCTAAATTTGCACAAAAACGCCCCTAGAATCGTTTTTCTTTTCTTCTAGGTATAAATACCCTACTTGAATATAAAAAACGATTGTAGGCCCCTTTTTGTGGCTCAGAGGGCCATTTCCGTTTTGTAGATATACCCCTGTGTTGTGTCGAGCCTGTTTTGCTATTCCCCTTTTATATATAATAATATATATATTTATATTTAAACTTTTAAAATATAGATCTATAGCCTTCGGTATAAGTCTTTTAATATAATATAATCTATTGCTCTCTTTATCATAGTACTTACTATATATGCAATCACTATCTATTTAGATAGTCTTATACTATATCCTTAATCATAGTACATACTTCTCTTGATATCTTTAAACTATATACGGAGGATAGAGAGAGGGGGTTATAGGGGGAGAGAGAAAGGAACCCGCAGACCATCAAACCGCTATTGATTAACAGGTACAAATTATCGAATTCCCTCTACGTGCCAACCCCTTAACTACCAACACTTTGAGGGCTTTCTAGAGACGCGGATTCGCATGAGATGCAATATAGTTTTTTGTGTAGTGTCGAAACGTGGAATCTCTTCCCCCCCCCGTGCCCGTGCCGCCGCTCCCCCCTCCCCTGCCGCAACCCGTTGGGTGCCTGCAAACCGCTAATATATCAACGCTTTTGCCACTTTTGCCACAGTCTGGAAAAAGTCGGCAAAGTCGCCTTCAGGCGAAGTTTTGAACTTCCAACGAACTTCAAAAGAACTTCAGAGGAACTTCCAAAGAACTTCTGAAGAACTTCCAACGAACAAAGGCCTGTTGCGCCCACCGGTTGGGTGACAAGGCCTGCCTCGCCTTTGGCGTATTATTGTAGGCGGCGGGACGTTTTTGTCCCACGCCCAGAGGGGGACGGGTGAAGGTGAGCGGTCGGACACCTGACGAAACAGAGCGATCTTGCGAACTGAAGAGGCTACAGATCCGGTCTTCCCCTGTAAAAGTCAGCGATGAATCCAGTGAGAAGTTCTTCGATTATTTCCCTTGTGTCTACTTCGAATTCCGATAGAGCGTTTGAATAGATATAGCCCTTTGTGTAGACGGGTGCAAAAGTTTGTTCTTTGTCAATGTGCACTAAACGTATGAGTTTGACATTTGCACCGCTAATAAAGATGCTTTTCCCGCTTGTAGCACTAACAGAAACATAAAGAGTGTATGAGGAAGAGTCATTTATTTCGATTTTAGGCAGTTTGCTTTTTAAAATGACAAGAGCTAAATCTTTTATTGATTTCTCGAAGCTATCTTTATCAATACCTGTAGGTGTTTCTACATCACATTCAATAGCTAAAGCATCTATTCCTTTGAAAACTACCCGATGATATTCACTTGCCTGCACAACGCCGACCAAAACAAGCACAGGTAACACTAAAACTATGACTAAGCCTATTTTCCTTCTCATGAGATGCCCTCCTTTTTCTATAGCTTGTCCAAGAATAGTAAAACAATTCGCTACTTGTTAAAAAATACCTGCAAGAGGGTCCGAAAATTTCCCCTTGACAAAGCCACAGAATGAGGTATAATAGTTATTGAAACGGAGGGCTGACGGCCATAAACGCAAAACGAAGTTGGCACGAAGTTGCAAACCGTTGGAGCATAAGGGTTTAACGAGGCGACGATTTCAGATCGAGCCTTCCAAGCTGAATGTCGCGGGTTCGAATCCCGTTTCCCGCTCCAAATCCTTAACGCGG
>LFTB01000040.1 GCA_001512905.1 Clostridia bacterium DTU084
CCCTAATAAACCATGTTTTCTGATACAACTTTATTTACTCCGTTTCATACATTTGCAAAATGATAGGAGTTTATTTGGTTTATACACTTAGTTAATTTTCCTTAGATTTGATGCCTTCCTTCAAGTGCTTTAGTCAGCGTCATCTCGTCTACATACTCTAGATCGCCGCCTACAGGCAAACCGTGGGCGATCCTGGTGATTGAAGGAACCACTCCCCGCAGGAGCCTTGCCAGGTACATGGCAGTGGCTTCTCCTTCCAAAGTTGGATTGGTGGCCAGGATCAATTCTTCCACTGGCTGCTTTTTGAGGCGCTCTAGGAGCTCCTTGATCCTAAGCTGTTCCGGTCCCACACCTTCCAAGGGAGAAATGGCTCCCCCTAAAACGTGGTACCGGCCCTTGAAGTTCGTTTTTTCCAAAGCTACCACGTCCCGGGGATCCTCTACCACGCAAATCACGTTATCTTCTCTTCTGGGATCTTGGCAGAGGCGGCAGGGGTCTCTATCTGTGATGTTGAAGCAGTTGGAACAATAGCCTATCTTCTGTTTGGCTGCCACCAGCGCTTCAGCCAAAGCTGAAACCTCTTCCTTGGGCGCCTGGAGAATGTGAAAGGCGATTCTTTGCGCACTTTTGCTGCCAATGCCAGGCAGCTTGTTTAGCTCCTCCATTAGCCGCTGCAGGGGTTGGGGAAATACTGCCATCTTAAAATCCCGGGAAGTTAGGCATGAGGCTCCCTGTGAGCTTGCCCATTTCCTCTGCTGACATTTCTTTGGCCTTGCGCAGCCCCTCGTTGACTGCTGCCATGATTAAATCCTGCAGCATATCAAGTTCTTCCGGATCCAAAAGTTCTGGGTCGATCTGGATTTCTTTCAGCTCCTGATCCCCTGAAACAACTACCTTCACAACTCCACCGCCGCTTGTGGCTTCGACTGTTTTTTCCTTAATCTCTTCTTCCAATTTCGCCATCTGTTCCTGGAGTTTCTTGGCTTGCTTCATCAATTTATTCATGTTACCTGGCATTTTCATCTGTCTTCCACCTCTTCCTTTTTAATCACATGTCCCCCAAAAAGCTTCAACGCCTCTTTCACTAACGGTTCCATCTCCACTGAAGGCTGCTTTTGTTTTGGGTTTTTGGGAGATTGTGCCCTCTCCCCTGTCAGAATGCACCTTATCTCCAAATCATGACTCGTTACTGCCCGGATTGCCTTCCGCAGCAGCTGCTGATTTCCTTCCCGCTCTACGTTTGCCTTGTGAAAAGCTTGCGTAGGCTTGAAAGCCAAAACTAAAGTCTTGCCTTCTATGGCATAAGGTTGAGCATCGCGAATAAAAGCCTGAACTTGAACGTGTCTGTGCTCCCGCAGCCACTCTCCAATGGCAGGCCAGGCTGCCTGAATCTGCTCGAGAGGCTGCCCACCGGCAGCAGGCTTGGAAGGTTTTTTCGTGCTTTCTTGGGGCTTTGCTTGCTCTTGGGCATACTGCCGCTGCTGTGGAGGCTCTGATCTCCCAGCCGACTGAAAAGAGAGGGAAGCATTTTTCAGTTTCTCTTCCAAGGCTTCGATTCTAGGCAGGAGCGCCTCTGCTCCTTGGTCCAGTTCTGCTTTCGCTGCCTTGATGGTAGCGAGTTCAACTGTAAGCTGGGGTCTGTTGGCCCAGCGCATCTCTTCCAAGGTTCTGTTAAAAATTTCCAGCCAGCGGGTAAGGGTGGCCGCCTCGGCACCTTCTGCTGCTTTCTCAAGCCTCGCCAATTCCTCGCTGCTCCAGGCAGCTACCTCCCCTGTGAGCTTAAGGAGCAGAAGACCCCGCCAGCTTACCAACAGCTCGCTTACAAACTGCCTCAGATCCCGGCCTTCTGCGTACAAGTTGGAAATCTCAGCCAAAGCAGCTTTCAGATCGCCGGTGGCTAGAGCGGCGGTGAAGCGCAGCTGGGCTTCAATTCCAGCCAGACCCAGCAGTTCTTCCACAACCTGGAGGCTAATTTCCCCTTGAGCAAAAGAAATGCACTGGTCCAGAAGGCTGATTGCATCCCGCAGGCCGCCTTGGGAAACGCGGGCTATTAAATATAAAGCTGCTTCAGCAGCCTGGATATTTTCAGCTTCAGTTATGGTCTTGAGTCTTTGGACGATTTGATCTGCACTGATGCGGTGAAACTGAAAGCACTGGCAGCGGGAAAGGATTGTGGCAGGTACCTTGTGGAGCTCTGTAGTGGCAAAAATAAAGAGCACGTGACTGGGCGGCTCTTCTAAAGTCTTCAGCAGAGCATTGAATGCTTCTGTTGTAAGCATATGAACTTCATCAATGATGTAGACCTTAAATTTGCCTTCAACAGGGGCAAAGCCAATCTTGTCGCGCAGCTCTCGCATCTGATCGATGCCGCGGTTGGAGGCGCCGTCGATTTCCATCACATCCATGGAATTGCCAGTGGAGATGCTTTGGCAGCTTGCACACTGATTGCAAGGCTCCTGTGAGTCCTCATCCTGACAATTGACAGCTTTAGCCAAAAGCTTTGCCATGGTAGTTTTGCCAGTGCCGCGGGGTCCGCTGAAAAGGTAGGCGTGAGCAACACGGCCGGTCTTGAGGGCATTGAGGATGGTTCTTGTTATATGCTCCTGCCCCACCACGTCGGCAAATACTTGAGGACGCCATTTTCTGTATAAAGAGATGTAGCTCATGGCGCACCTGCCCTTTATCCCGAATATTCTCAAATACAATAGAAACAAAAAAAGCCGTGCATCTCGCTTCGACTGCGCCTTCCGGGTGGTACAGGTGCAGTTAGCTCAGACCAGGCTTCCTTGCGGCACATGCAAAAGTCTGCTTACCGCTGCTTCCTTCCGGACCTGACGGGGTTCACAGGTTTGCATTGCGCAAGACCCAATCGTCAACGCCACTTACACCAGCCTAACCCCACAAAACGCAGCCTCAGGCGAGCCTTCGACCCCGCTATAGCGGATTGCGGGTACAGGGCACCGCTACCTCCCCGTCTAGCACGGCAAACTTGACATTTATGGCGGAGGGAGAGGGATTCGAACCCTCGAAGGAGTTTCCCCCTTACACGCTTTCCAGGCGTGCCTGTTCGACCACTCCAGCATCCCTCCGAACGCTTCTTTATTTTATCATTCCAATCGGATCCTGTCAAGTAAGGAAAAAAGCAGGATCTTGGGAAAGCTTGTCCCCTCCTTAAGGGCTTTTGCAGTTCTAGTCAAGGCCCGGCGTACCCAAAATTTTATAAGGAATATAAAAACAAATTATTAGGCCTCTTTACTTGCCTCTTTGCAGGAGGACTGGCTGGAAGACGCCGCAAGGCTTAGAACTGCAATAACAATCCCACTGACCACGTTGCTCCACAAAAGCGCAGTACCTGAGATGACAAATGGAGAAATAATCACCCAAAGGCCCAAAATGCCGTTAACCCACTTCTGCCACATATAAGCTCCCCCTTAGAGGTACGCCGAGCTTCTTGACTAAAATGGGTTACTATTATAAATGTATTCAACTGAAAAAAAATAATGCCTACCCAAAAAGGCAGGCAGCTATTTTTTCTCAGCCAACTGTGCCATTAACATGTCCGCAATGCCGATGCCGTCGGCTTGAGACATTACATTTGCCAGTTCTTGATCTAACATTTCCCGGAAAGTGCGGTAAGCTGAAGAGTTTGCCATAGAATCTCCAGGCATGGTACGGCGGGCTCCTTTGAGGATTTGCTCAATAAAGTACGCTTCAAATTGTCTGCAGGCCCGCTGCAGCTGTAGGTACTCGGTGCCAGTCGAGGTGTTCCTCATAAAATAATCAGCTCCCCCCAAAGTGCTCCTGCGGCTTTCAGGGCTTGTAGAATAGCAATGAGTTCCCTCGGCCCTGCCCCAATGCTGTTGAGGGCAGAAACCAGCTCTTCCACGTTCGTGGTAGCAGGAAGATACACCAGCGGACCTCCCTGTTCCTCCAACTCCAGCTGTTCATCCCGCTGGACCGCAGTTGTGCCGCGGCTGAAAGGCTGAGGTTGGGAAATGAAAGGTTTGCTGGAAATGCGAACTGTAATTCCCCCGTGGGAGACTGCAGCCTCTCCGATGGCAACGTGCCCACCTATGACAATCGCTCCTGTCCGCTCGTCTACCACGATCTTGGCTGCTTGATCCGGAACTACAGGCAGCTGTTCTATCTGAGAAATGAAATCAACAGGCTGGCCTCTGAAGGCCTCTGGGATGGTGCATTCAACAGTCTGGGCGTCAACAGGCTTTGCTGCTGCCGGGAAAAGGTCGTTTATTCTCTGGCTGATCCTCACTGCTGTGGTAAAATCTGGATCCCTGAGGACAAGGCGCAGAGGTTCGCCCTGGGGAATGGGGTTTTCTAAATCGCGCAGCACAGTTCCGCCTCCAGGAATCCTGCCCACTGTAAGGTGATTCCTGCTGACGCTGGAGCTTCTTCCTGAGGCGCTGAATCCACCTACTACAAGCGGCCCCTGCCCTAAAGCATACTGCTGGCCGTCTGCCGCAAAAAGACTTGTGGCAAGGAGGACTCCGCCAACCAAACTCCTGGCATCTCCAAGGGAGGAAACAACCAGATCGATCTTATCTCCTGCCTTGGCAAAGGGCGGGAGGCTGGCAGTCACGCTGACTGCAGCGATATTGCGGGACCGCACTTGCCCGTCTGCGTCCAATCCGTGGGCTGAGAGAATGTTAGCCAGCATTTGGCTTGTGAAAACTGTAGAACGGGAATCTCCGGTTCCGGCAAGCCCCACTACCAAGCCTATTCCTGTGAGGTGGTTCTCGTCCACACCCTCAACTCGAGCTAAATCTTTAATCCTGAGGGCAGACACTTGAGCAAAGGCAGTACAGAAGGTGATTAGGAAAATTAGGCAAATTTTTCTCATCCCAAACGCTCCTTAAAACAGCCAGTCGAAAAGACCAAAGAAGTTGGTAAGCAGTCCAGGTTCCTGTCTCCTCCCGCCAATTGGACCTTCTCCTTTATATTCGATTTTGGCGTCGGCAAGATATGAAGACAGGATCGTGTTTTCTGGGGTTATGTCCTGGGGCCGGACAACGCCCCGCAGGATGATCTCCTGTTGTTCCTTGTTCACTACAATCTGCTGGCTGCCTTCCAAAACGAGGTTTCCATTGGGCAGCACCTCCACCACCTTGGCTGTGACTCTAGCGGTGATGGAACCGCCTCTGGTAGTTGAGCCTTGACTGTCGGACCTGGTCTGCCCACCGATGCCGAAGATGGGAATAAACCGCAAAAGTCCCCCACCGGGGCTCACTCCGACATCGCTTTCTTTGCCAGTATTTGTCGAAGCCTGCTGGCTGGCCTTGGAAGACTCCACGATGATGATTGTCACCAGGTCTCCAACGTTTTTGGCTTTCTGATCCTGATAGAGGGAGCTTGTAGGCTGCAGAACCACGGCCTCAAGCGTGCCGCAGACGCAGAGAAAGCACAACAGAAAAATCCATATCCGCAACAGCTTCACCTCCCAACTTCAATCATGCCTTCGCCCACTACTGTACCTTCAACGATTTTTCCTGAAGAATCGTTCTTGACTTGAATCCTGCCGCCTAGCCTGCCGTCTTCGAGGGCCAGGCCCTGGGCTTGGACAGAAATTGCGCCCTGCTGAAAAAAAATGGTCACAGGCTCTCCTTTTTTTACCAAAAGGGGATAGTCCACATCGCTGCTGGTGAGAATGGTTCCTGCAGGCAGGCTCCGGAGGAGGACGAGGTTTTCGTCCAGCTGAAACAGCGGCCGCTTGCCTGCGAGAATGTCTGCAGTGAGCTCTACCTCCTCGCTCCTGGCAACTGCAGTTTCGTCCAAAGCAGAGCCGCTGGCCAAATGCTCTCGAGTTACTAAAGGTTTTCCCCAGGCAGAGATCTCCGCCTCACAGGTGAAGCTGAGGGGAGGCTGGCCGGCTTCAGCTCTCAGGGTTACTCTGCCCGCTGGCAAGTCTTGGCCAAAAATTCGCAGCCTTGCACCGCCAGCAGCCCAAGAGGGAATGGACTCAGGCAGAATCTTCACTTCCCAGCGGTAGTTTCGCCCTTCTTCGTGGGTATTGAGGTATGCTAAGAGCTGAGCTTCCAGCTCTTTTTTGATTTTGCCGACTTTCTGAAAATCAGCTTTGGCTGTAACCCGCAGGCTCTCGGGGCCTTCCCAAAGGAAATCTTCCGGCCTGTAGCCTGCTCTCCGCAGCCGCGGCGCCAGATCAGCGTTGCGGTGAATGGTTCTGCTGCCACCAGGCAGAGGTGCAACCCCCACAGGGATTTGCGCTAAAGTGCGCACCTCATCTTCATCTCCCTGGATTTCAGCAATATCCCCTAAAAGGATTTGGTCGCCTGCCACTTCAGCCTCTGGATATAGGCGCACAATTACTTGGGCTGAGATGCTGCTGCTCAGCAAAAACAAAATAAGGAACAGCCATTTCCAAGGCATGCTGTATTACCGCCTGAGGTTATTGGCAATCTGCAGCATCTCATCGCTGGTCTGAATGGCTTTGGAAGTAACCTCATAAGCCCTTTGGGCTACGATCATGTTCACCATTTCTTCCACTACCTGCACGTTGCTCATCTCGAGATAGCCTTGAGCCAGCGTGCCAAAGCCATCCAATCCAGGGGTGCCGGTTATTGCCGGTCCTGAAGCTGCAGTGGGCAAGAGGAGGTTTCTTCCCACACTGGTCAGTCCAGCCGGATTGATAAAGTGAGCTAATTCAATCTGCCCAACGTACATGGGCTCCTGGCTGCCTGCCAAAAGCACTGATACTGTGCCATCTGTGCCGATAGAAATCTCAGTTGCATCTTCGGGAATGATTATTTCCGGCTCCAGAGGAAAACCATCTGAGGTGACGATCTTGCCTTGGCCGTCTTTTTTGAATGCTCCATCCCTGGTGTAAGCTATATTTCCGTCGGGAAGCAGCACCTGGAAAAACCCATCGCCCTCGATTAGGAGGTCAAATGGAGCATCTGTTTGTTTGAAGTCGCCTGGAGTATAGAGTTTTTGAGTAGCAACAGGCCGCACGCCGTGTCCGATTTGGATGCCAGTGGGAATTTGTGCTCCCTGGATAATAGGCGTCCCTGCAGCACGGATTGTCTGGTATAATAGATCCTGGAAATCCACTCTGCTCTTTTTATAGCCTGTGGTGTTCACGTTGGCGAGGTTGTTGGAAATTACATCAATGTTCATTTGCTGGGCTTTCATCCCTGAGCCCGCAGTCCACAAGGCGCGCATCATAACACATCATCCTCCCGTCGTTATATTACCCTTCCTACCTCATTAATGGCTTTTCCCAAAGTTTCATCCTGAGCCCAGACTGCCTTTTGATTGGCTTCATAAGCTCTTGTGGCCTCGATTAGTTCGATCATGGCACGAATAGAATTGACGTTGCTCCTTTCGAGAAAGCCCTGGCGGATTTTATAGTTTTCCGCTGGAACAAAGGTTCCGCTAAACAGGTTGTTTCCTTCTTTCCGCACATCTTCTGCAGAAACTATCAACAGCTCGTCCACAATTTGCCCATCAGATCTCACAGTGCCGTCCTCTGCTACCACCACCTGCCCCTGCAGCTGAATGGGGCCCTGGGTTCCTAAGACAAAATCGCCGTTGTATGTAACAAGCATACCTTCGCTGTTGAGAGTAAATGCGCCGTCGCGGGTCAGTCGCTGGCCTTGAGGGGTCTGGATCACAAAATATCCATCTCCTTCAATGGCAAAACCCAGGGTGTTTTCAGTCTGAACCAAAGCGCCAGGCTGCAGATTTGTATAAATCTCTTCTATCTGCACTCCTGTGCCCAACCGGCCGATCCGCTGAGGCCTTGAAGCACCATTGGCATGCTGGTTGCGTTCGAGTCTTGAGATGAGCATTTGGGGAAAGGTGCGAAAGACAGCCTGATCCCGTTTATAGCCGTTGGTATTCACGTTGGCAAGGTCATTTGCCAGCTGATCTGTGCGCTGCATCTGGGCAAGCATGCCAGAGGCAGAAGTATAAAGTCCCCGCAGCATTTTTTCACCTCACTTAAAAAAAGACCCAAGCCAAGATCATTCCCAGCCTGGGTCAAGTAAGCTGGAGCTAAATCCCGGCAGCCCGGCTGACTCTGTGAGTCCCGTGGCTTTGCGTCCCACCCTCGCGAGTGGTTTGCCTTTATCATTGGATTTTTCTCTTTCTTAAATATTCGCTTTTCAACTGGAAAATCCTGCTTTTTTAAATATCCGCAGCAATATTTTCTCTTAATAACCGATACCATACCTGCGGAAGTGCTCTAGTTTCAGTGCGGGTCAAAATGTTGTCAAAGCATAAAAAAAGCTCTCGAAGAAGTCTTTGGGAAAACCCTCCGAAAGCTTTATATTTCAAGTGGTGCCGAAGGGGGGACTCGAACCCCCACGTGGGTTTGCCACGCTTGATTTTGAGTTCTATCAGTCAAAAAGAACCTTTAGGAACGGAGTGGAACGATTAGGA
>LFTB01000071.1 GCA_001512905.1 Clostridia bacterium DTU084
ATAACTCACCTCGAAATATTAAGAGAATGAATGAGACTATGGCCTATTACAGGCTGAAATTTTTGCTGGCCCTTTGCCGCTCCCTGCCGATCTCACTGAAAGCCCAGCAAAAAGAAGGTATTCTTGTCCTACCTTTTCGAACCTTGTAGGCAAACCCCAAATTCTTCCGTCGCAGTTCATTTTCTTTTTGACTTTATTCTTGACGCCCACCTTCCAAGAAACTTATACTGTACAAAAGGAGGTTTTGTAATGGAGATAATCAAAACCCAAAACCTGAGCAAATTCTACGGCAAGACAAGAGGGATTGAAGGCATTAACCTTGCCATCAACCGCGGAGAATGCTTTGGCTTTATCGGCCCCAACGGTGCAGGAAAGTCCACTACCATCCGCTTGCTGATGCAGCTCATCTTTCCGTCTTCCGGGAGCTTTTCCTTATTCGGCGAAGAAATAAGAGGAGAAAACCCCATGCTCAGGCGCAGGATCGGTTATCTCCCTTCTGAAGTGAACTTTTATCCTGATCTGACAGGAAAGCAGCTTCTGGAACTGGCAGCCAAACTTTATGAGGTAAGTACAGAGAAAATAGCTGCCTATGCAGAAATATTGGAGCTGGATCTAAACAAGACGATTAAAACCTATTCTTTAGGCAACAAGAAAAAACTTGCCATTATCCAAAGCCTGCTGCACGATCCGGAACTGTTGATTTTAGATGAACCCACCTCAGGGCTGGATCCCCTGATTCAAAACAGATTTTTCCAGCTTCTTGCGGAGAAAAATCAACAGGGCTGCACTATTTTCCTCTCCACCCACGTGCTGGCAGACGTGGAAAGGTTCTGCCACAGAGTGGGGATCATCCGCTCTGGGAAGCTGATCAGGGTCTCTACAGTGGCAGAACTTCCTGGCAGAGCAGAGCGCAGAATTGAAGTTATCTACAGCCAAGAGGGAGATCTGAGGGCAAGCTACAGCTTGAGGGAAATCGATCCTGCTGTTGAGTACAGGGACGGCAGACATGTCTTCCACATCAAGGAAGACCTGCACAAAGCCCTTGCAGCTATCGCAGAGCACCCGATCTCGGATATCATCATCAAGCAGCCTACTTTAGAAGAGCTGTTCATGAAATATTACAAGACTGAAGAGGTGGGCAAATGAATAAGTTCGTGCTCTTTAAGAACGAATTCTACCTAAACCGCAAGACTTTCTGGATTTGGCTCTTCATCAACGCAGGACTTTTGGCAATTTTCGCGGCAGCCACAGATCTGGTTTTAAGCAACGCAGGACTTTTGGAGCTTTTGGAAAGTTATCCCCAAGCAATCTTGGATTCCTTCAATATAAATCCCGAAAGCTTTACAACCTACGAAGGCTGGATGGCCAGCGAGCCTTATGTCTTTTTGGCTCTTCTCCTCGGGATCTTTGCCATGCTCCTGTCTGCCACCTCCATCTCCCGAGAAATCGACGGCAGAACAGGAGAATTCCTCTTCACCACTCCATTGAGCAGAAGAACTATCTTTTTTGCGAAAGCAGCAAGCCACCTGCTGCAGCTGACCATAGTTTTCCTCGCCAGCACAGCCCTGGTTTTTCTGCTGGGCAGGGCTGTAGCTGAAGTCGGCAATGCCCAAGGACTGTTTTTAGTTTTCCTCACTGCCTATCTCCTTTCCCTGGTCTGCAGCGGAATCGGGTATCTGTTGAGCTGCCTAATGGACAACCAGCGGACTGCCTTGTCTTTAGGCGTAGGTTTTGTCCTTCTGTCATTTCTTTTCAATATGCTGGCGGGACTTGAAGGATTTGTGGGGAGATTGGCCAAGCTCAGCATCTTCCAACTCTTTGACGTTCTCGCTATTCTTAAAGAAAACGCTCTTCCCCCTCTTCCTGTTGCTGCAGCATGCCTGTGTTATCTGTTGGGCTTAATTGTATCTTCCGAAATTCTGGCGCGGAAAAATCTCTATTTATGAATGTTTGGAGGTTGCCCATGGTTAAAAAAGCGATTCTCGTGGCAGGCGGCAGCCTGTCGCAGCCCCCTTCTATCGCACAAGAGGATTTGGTAATCGCCATCGATTCTGGCTTGGAACACTGCCTGCGGTTTCAGATCACTCCCCAGCTGGTCCTCGGCGATCTGGACTCTGTCTCAGAGGGGGCGCTCAGGTGGGCTAAAGCAAGGCAGCTGAAAATCCTCACCTTTCCCAGGGAAAAAGATAAAACCGATACTCACCTGGCAGTAGAGTATGCCATCTCGCAAGGTGCAGAGGAGATCCAGATCCACGGAGGGATAGGAAGCCGCTTTGATCATACCCTGGCCAATGCCCATCTTCTCATGACAATTGCAAGGCAGGGGGCCCAGGGGATGCTCACAGACGGGGAACAAAAGATCTTTCTGCTTGAAGAGGAGCTCTGCCTAATGCCTGAGAAGGAGATGTGTTTTTCCATCCTTCCCCTCTCTTTCGAGCTTTCAGGGCTCTCCATCGAAGGAGCTTTTTATCCCCTGGAAAACGCCGCAGTCAGCCTTGGCGATACGAGAACCATCAGCAACGAGTTCTTGGACAAGCCTGTTAAGCTGACCCTGAAAGCAGGCTGCGCTCTGGTCTGCGTTTGTCCACGTTTGTAACTTGTGGCACAAATTGCAGCTAATCAGCACAAACCGGCCGCCACTTCCGTATACTGATACAAAAAGGCAAGCATTTGCCCTGAAAGCAGTTGGAGGTGAAATGGATGCGCGGCGGTGGACCATATTATTGGTGGTGGTTTTGGTTTCTCATTCTGATCCTCATCTTACTCCTCCTTATTTTCTTTGCTTAAACAAAGCGCCCTGCTTTCCCCAGCAGGGCGTTTTCAATCTCTTGCGAACCCAGGGCGTGTGTGCTAAAATTAGACTAACATATTGAGGAGGCACCTACTATGGCAAAACTTCTTTTTCCAGATGACAGCATTCGAGAATTTCCTCCTGGAACTGCGGTTGTAGATATTGTGGAGGAGGCACTGCCCCGCTTCAAGAAAAGGGCTGTGGCAGCCCGGCTGGGAGAAAAGCTGGTTGATTTGGCAGCCCAGCTTCCAGAAAGCGAAGAAGCTATTCCTTTTGAAATCATCACTTTGGACTCTCCAGAGGGGACGGATGTGCTCAGGCACACAGCCGCTCACATAATGGCCCAAGCAGTGAAAAGACTGTGGCCTGAGGCACGCATTGCCATCGGCCCGACAATCGAAAACGGCTTCTACTACGACTTTGACCTGCCAGAGGCGTTCACGCCAGAAGAACTGGAAAAGATCGAGGCAGAAATGAAAAAAATCATTGCAGAAAACCTGCCCCTACAGAGGGAGGAACTTGCAAGCGAAGAGGCTATCAGCCTATTTAAACAGCTCAACGAGCCTTATAAAATAGAGCTGATCGAAGATCTGGATTCGCCAGTTGTGAGCGTTTACAGACAGGGAGAGTTCGTAGACCTGTGCCGCGGCCCTCATCTGCCTGCAACTGGGATGGTCAAGGCGTTTAAGCTGCAGAGTGTAGCTGGCGCCTACTGGCGGGGAGATTCAAACAAACCCATGCTGCAGCGAATCTACGGCACTGCCTTCCCCAAACAGAGCCAGCTGGACGAGCACCTGAAAATGCTGGAAGAAGCTGCCAAGCGGGACCACAGAAAGTTGGGCCAGCAGCTGGATCTATTCAGCATCCACGAAGAAGGACCTGGCTTTCCCTTTTTCCATCCCAAAGGGATGGTCTTGAAGAATCAGCTCATCGAGTTCTGGCGGGAAGAGCACCGAAAAGCCGGCTACCAAGAAATTCAGACGCCCATGATCCTCAGCGAAGAGCTCTGGCATAAGTCCGGTCACTGGGATCACTATAAGGAAAATATGTATTTCACCAAAATCGATGACCATGATTTTGCCATCAAACCCATGAACTGTCCCGGCGGGATACTGATGTACAAAAGGCAGCTGCACAGCTACAGGGATCTGCCCATTCGCATGGGAGAGCTGGGGCTGGTCCACAGGCACGAGCTTTCCGGAACCCTGCATGGCCTAATGCGGGTGCGGGCTTTCACCCAGGACGATGCCCACATCTTCATGCTGCCGGAACAGATCGAAGAGGAAATTGCAGCTGTGGTGAGGTTGGTGGATAAGTTTTACAGGCTTTTCGGCTTCAGCTACCACGTGGAGTTGAGCACCAGGCCTGAGAAAGCTTTGGGCTCTGAGGAGATCTGGGACAAGGCCACAAGAACTCTGGAGGCTACTTTGCAAAAGCTGGGTCAAGATTACAAAGTCAACGAAGGCGACGGCGCTTTCTACGGTCCGAAAATAGACTTTCACCTCAAGGATTCCATAGGCAGGACGTGGCAGTGCGGCACAATTCAGCTGGATTTTATGCTCCCTGAACGCTTTGATCTCACCTACATCGGAGCAGATGGAGCCAAGCACAGGCCAGTGATGATCCACCGGGTTATTTACGGCAGCATCGAGCGGTTTATTGCCATTTTAACAGAGCATTATGCCGGCGCTTTTCCGCTTTGGCTTGCGCCGGTGCAGGTGGTGGTGCTGCCCCTCGGTGAAAGCCAAAATGCCTACGCCCAAGAGGTAAAGAAGCAGCTTGAGGACTCGGGCCTGAGGGTGGAGGTTGATGCAAGGGACGAAAAGCTCGGCTACCGCATTCGGGAAGCACAGCTGCAGAAGATTCCCTACATGATTATCCTGGGGCCAAAAGAGGAGGAAGGAAAAACCTTGAGCGTCCGCTCCCGCAAAGATGGAGATTTGGGCACCATGGACCTGGAGGCTCTGACTGCTAGACTTACAGAAGAAGTATTAACAAAGAGAAACTAAAAAAACGCACCCGCCCGGGTGCGTTTGCTTTTTAAAGTTCTACTGATTCAAGCTCTACAATCCGCCATTTGCCCTCTACTTTGCGCAAAAGCAGGCTGTCTCTGCGGGAGGTTGTCTTTTTGCCGCCCTCCCCCGGCATAGTGAGCTTGTATGTGGCAGTGTAGCGGGCCTCGCC
>LFTB01000125.1 GCA_001512905.1 Clostridia bacterium DTU084
CGGCTAACCCCACCCATACTCCGTATTGGGTGGGGAATGCGCCGTTTTAAATTCGTTCAAAAGAGGTGGCTCAGGGGCATGATGCAAATGCCCACAAAAGTGGCGATTAGAGCAAGCCTGTTCTGGCCGTATTGTCTTGAAGAGGGAAGCAGCTCTTCAAGGCTTATGTAGAGCATAATCCCTGCAACTAAAGCGAAGCTTGCGCCCAAGACCAAATCGTTGATGAAGGGCCGCAGGAGTAAAAAGGCAACCAGCGCCCCGAGGGGCTCTGCAATTCCAGACCAGAAGGTGGCCAGGAAAGCTTTCTTTTTGCTGCCTGTAGAGTAGTAAATGGGCATGGCAACAGAAATTCCTTCTGGAATATTGTGAAAGGCAATGGCAATAGAGAGGGAAATGCCCATGGACAGGTCATGAACACCTGCCATAAAGGTGGCTATTCCTTCGGGGAAGTTGTGCAGCGCCATGGCAAGCATGGAAACAAACCCTACCCGAAAGAGATCCTGGTGGGGTTTTTCTTGTGTTTCAGGGTCAAACTCCTGGTGCGGAACCAAACGGTCTAAGGCGGCAGCAAGGAGAATACCCAAGACCAAAAAGGCGAGGGAAGTTATGATTCCCCAACCTCTCCCCAGGTGCTGAATCATTGCCTCTTGAGCTTGGGGCCATAAATCTGTAAAGGAAATGCTGATCATCACACCAGCTGCAAAGGCAAGAGAAAAGGTGATGATCTTCTCGTTTTTGTCTTTCACAAATAAAATAATAAAGGTGCCTAGGAGAGTCGATAAACCAGCCAAAAGGGTGAGTAAAAGGGCCATTGCTGCTTGGTCTAACATAACAGATCACCTTCTTGTCAATAATTACTATTAATAATTATAACCTGGAACTGGCAAATTGCGCAAGCTTATTACGAGAATGTTACAAAAAGATAAAATTTTAAAATACCCCTTGTCAGGGGTTGTATTTTTATGCATAATCATAGTATAATTATACCAAAGTTTGTAAGGGGGCTTGTTTATTATGAAGATAGGCATTGTTGGTGCTTCAGGATATGCAGGCGGAGAACTGATCAGACTTCTTGCCAGACACCCGAAAGTAGAGATAGCCGCCATCGGATCCCGCAGTTATCTAGGCAAGCCTTTGAGCGAAGCCTTTCCTTCCCTGGCCGCCACTGATCTGCCCTTAACTTTTGTGGCGCCTGAAGAAATGGACGGCTGCGACCTGGTCTTTTTGGCCGTGCCCCACGGCGTTGCCAGCGGGATGGCAGGAGCTCTTGTTGAGGCGGGCCAGAAGGTAATCGATATAGGCGCAGACTTCAGAATCAAAGATCTGAATATTTATAAACATTGGTATAAAGTAGACCACAAGGCAGAAGAGCTGCTGACTGAAGCTGTTTACGGCCTGCCTGAGCTTTACAGGGACAAAATCAAAGATGCCAGAGTAGTTGGTAATCCAGGCTGCTATCCAACTAGCGTCATTCTGGCCCTGGCGCCCCTTTTGAAAACAGGCTTTGCAGCAGAGAACACCATCGTCATCGATTCTCTCTCAGGCGTCTCTGGAGCAGGCCGCGCTGAAAAGCCCTTATATCACTTCCCCCACTGTGCTGAGAACCTGGTAGCTTATGGCGTGGGAACTCACAGGCACGTCCCTGAGATCGAACAGGAGCTCTCCCTCCTTGCAGGGACGGAGGTAAAGGTTACCTTCACCCCGCATCTGGTGCCTGTGATCCGGGGCATTCTCACCACTATCACAGTGGGATTGAAAAAAGACTGTGAAACAGAAGAGCTGATAGAAGTATACCGCAACTTCTACAAAGGCGAATACTTTGTGCGGATTTTAGGACCTGAGCGGATTCCAGAAACCAAAGACGTATTAGGCTCCAACTTCTGCGAGATCACAGCCAGAGTAGATAAAAGGCTGGGCAGGGCAGTGATCGTATCTGCCATCGATAATTTAGGCAAGGGAGCAGCAAGCCAGGCAGTCCAGAACATGAACATCATGGCGGGCTGGGATGAAAAGCTCGGCATCGAACAGCTGCCCATCTACCCTTAAGGAGGAAATACTATGAAGAAGATTTCAGGAGGAGTAACAGCTCCGGCAGGCTACAAAGCCGCAGGCATGCACGTGGGGCTGAAGAAAGTCAAACCTGATTTGGCCCTTTTAGTGAGCGAAAAGCCAGCTGCCGCTGCAGCAATGTACACAACCAACCTTGCCAAAGCCGCGCCTCTCATCGTAACAGAGGAGCACCTTGCCAAAGGAGGCACCTTGCGGGCTGTGGTCATAAACAGCGCCAATGCAAATGCCTGCACAGGGGAGCAGGGGATCGCCGACGCTGTCCAAATGACAGCTTTGGTTGCAGAGGAGATAGGCTGCCAAAAGGAAGAGGTTGCAGTGGCCTCAACAGGGGTTATAGGAGTCAACCTTCCCATGGATAAGCTTGCAGCTGGAATAAAAAACATTGTGCCTCTTCTTGGTGAAGACAGCGAGACAGCTGCAAAGGCCATTATGACCACAGACACCTTTCCGAAAGAGGTAGCAGTTGAGTTTCAAATAGACGATAAAACCGTCCGCCTGGGCGGCATGGCCAAGGGGTCAGGCATGATCCACCCCAACATGGCAACCATGCTGGCCTTTCTCACCACAGATCTGGCCATCGAGCGGCCCCTTTTGGAAAAGGCCCTGAAAGCGGCGACAGCAGAAACCTTCAACATGATTTCTGTGGATGGAGATACCAGCACCAATGACATGGTCCTGGTCATGGCCAACGGCCTTGCAGGCAATACCACCATTGCAACTGAAGGAGAAGCGTACCAAATCTTCTTTGAGGCCTTGCTTGAAGTGACAAGAGAGCTTGCCAAGCTCATCGCCAAAGACGGCGAAGGGGCCACAAAGCTTGTAGAGATTCAAGTGCAGGGGGCAGAGAGCACAGATGCTGCCAGGACCATTGCCCGCAGTATTGCCTGCTCCAATTTGGTGAAGACTGCCATTTTCGGCGAGGACGCAAACTGGGGCAGGATCCTCTGTGCTGCCGGCTACAGCGGCGCAGAGTTTCTTGTAGATAAAGTTGCCATCTATCTAGGGGACCTCAAAGTGGCAGATTCAGGCCGGGGCACAGACTTCAGCGAGGAAGAGGCAAAGAAAATCTTAAGCCAAAAAGAAGTGAAGATCACAGTGGACCTTGGCGCAGGGGACTGCAGCGCCACAGCCTGGACCTGTGATTTAACCTACGATTACGTGAAAATCAATGCCAGCTACCGCAGCTAGGGAGGAATGAAAATGACAGGTATAGATAAAGCAGGGATTCTAATCGAAGCCCTGCCTTATATCAGAACATTCTACGGCACCACCATTGTGGTGAAATACGGCGGCAATGCCATGATCAACCAGCAGCTGAAAGAGGCAGTATGCCAGGATCTTGTGCTTTTAAAATACATCGGCCTCAATCCTGTGATCGTCCACGGCGGAGGGCCCGAGATCTCCAGCATGATGAAACGCCTGGGCAAAGAGCCAACCTTCGTCAACGGCCTGCGGGTTACAGACGACGAAACCATGGAAATAGCCCAAATGGTGCTTGTGGGCAAGATCAACACAGAGCTGGTAACACTGCTCAACAGATATGGCGGCAAAGCAGTTGGCTTAAACGGTAAAGATGCCAACCTGATTCAAGCCAAAAAACACGACAGCTCCCAGGTGGATTTGGGTTTTGTTGGGGATGTGGAGCTGATCAATCCAGGTCTGCTGCAGATCCTCAACCGCGAGGGATATATTCCGGTGGTATCCTCTGTAGGGGTGGGAGAGGACGGAGCGAGCTACAACATCAACGCAGATCTCGTGGCCGGTGTATTGGCAGGAGCCCTCAAGGCAGCAAAGCTGATTCTGCTCACAGATGTGGAAGGCATCTATGAAGATCCTGAAAAGCCCGAAACTTTGATCTCCTCTCTCACTGTTGGAAAAGCGCGCCAGCTCATCGCAGAGGGCAAGATCGCAAGGGGCATGATCCCGAAAGTTGAAGCCTGCATCGGGGCGCTGAGGGCAGGGGTAGGCAGAACCCACATCATCGACGGCCGCAAGCTCCACTCTATTTTGCTGGAGATTTTCACAAATGAGGGAATCGGCACCATGGTGGTCCCGGATGGAGGCGATGCAGATGACAACTGAAGAAATTATTGCCCTGACTGAAGAATACGTGCTGCCCACCTACAGCCGGCTGCCCATAGCTGCAGTCCGGGGTGAGGGCTGCTACCTTTACGACGCAGACGGCAACGAGTATCTCGATTTCATCGGCGGCATTGCTGTGGCCAGCCAGGGCCACTGCCACCCGAAGGTCGTGGCAGCGATACAGAAGCAGGCGGAAGAGCTGATCCACTGCTCCAATTTGTTTCACATTCCAAGCCAGGCCCTTCTCGCCCAAAAGCTATGCCTGGCAAGCGGGATGAAAAAGGCATTTTTCTGCAACAGCGGTGCGGAAGCCAACGAAGCTGCCATCAAACTCGCTCGCAAATGGGGAAAGCTCAATAAAAGCGGTGCAACTGAGATCATTGTAGCTGCCCACTCCTTCCACGGCCGTACCATGGGAGCCCTTTCTGCCACAGCCCAAAGCAAATACCAAAAAGACTTCATGCCGCTTGTGCCGGGCTTTCGAGAGGTTCCCTTCGGAGATTTAGAGGCTCTGACGCAAGCAGTAGGGCCTCAGACCCTGGCTGTGATGTTAGAGCCCCTGCAGGGCGAAGGAGGGGTCCATCCAGCTCCCGCTGGGTACCTCGAGGCTGTAAGGCGCCTCACAGAGAAAGAGAACGTGCTATTGATCTTCGACGAAGTGCAGACAGGCTTCGGCAGGACCGGGAAAATGTTTGCCTGTCAGCATTATGGGGTGAAGCCCGATATACTCACTTTGGCGAAAGCGTTGGGCAGCGGCGTGCCCATCGGAGCCATGCTTGCAGGCAGCAAGGTGGCGGGTTCTTTCGCACCAGGAGATCACGCTTCAACCTACGGCGGCAACCCGCTGGCCACAGCAGCAGCACTGACTGCTTTCGAGGTGATTTCAGAGGGACTTGTGCAGCAGGCAGCTCGTGTGGGAGAGTACTTCAAGAAGCAGTTGAACTCCCTGAAAGAGAAGTGGCCGACTGTTCAAGAAGTCCGGGGGCTGGGGCTGCTGTTAGGGGTGGAGCTATCTGTTCCTGCTGCCCCATTTGTTGCAGCTGCTAGGGAGCGGGGGCTTTTGATCCTCACTGCAGGGGAGAAAGTTCTCAGATTCCTTCCTCCCCTTACAATCACAGAGCATGAAGTAGACAAGGCAATGGCCATTTTGGAAGAGGCATTCAGCGTTTGCTGCAAATAAGGAAGGGGCAGGATGCCTGCCCCTATTTTTTCAGCTGCGGAAGCGCCCTGCTTACCGCAATAGCGATTAATCCTCCTGCGATGGCTGTAACCAGCTGCGGCCACTGCATGGCACGTGCCACTTGCGGAGGCAGCTGAGCTACCAGCTTCACTGCTGCAGCGAGGATGAGGAATTTAACCACAGCTGCGGCAAGAAGTCCCAGAAACTCTCCCCAGCGGCTGTTCATCTTCTTCACAAACCAGAACAGAAGGACAAAGACAGCATTGCTGAGCATGATTGCAGGGATCATAGGAGCCAAAGGCGGTGCCAGAATCCCTCTGGCATAAGCCAGAAGGGGCGTTGCCAGGCCTATTACTGCACCAGAGCTGGGACCTGCGAAAATGCAGGCTAAAAGCAGCATGGCATTGACCAGGGGCCCTGTGACAGGCTGAGGCCAGCCGAACATCTGCACAGCGATGGTCAGTGCCAGCAGAATCGCAGTGCGGGTTAACCAGCGAAGATACATTTACCTCACCTCTTTTTTCGAAGAATTCGAGATTTCCAGTGTAATTCCTGCCCCCGGGGTCTTTCTAAAGGAAATTTTTTCTGCTAAACTATAAGAAGACACTGCGGCAGGTGAATTAGGGAAGGAGAGATCCTCTTTGCGCAAGGTGAGCTTGCTTTTGGAAACACCACTGTCTGAGAGCTTTCGGGGCAGGGATTTTTTAAGTCTCCACGATTACACAACAGAAGAGCTGTTCCACATTATGCGGTTAGCCAGCAGTCTAAAAGCACAGCGTAACATTCCCCTCCTTGAAGGCAAAACATTGGGCATGATCTTTGCCAAATCCTCCACCAGAACCAGAGTTTCTTTCGAGGTTGGCATGTTTCAGCTGGGAGGGTATGCGCTGTTTTTAAACCAGCAGGATATTCAGTTGGGCAGGGGCGAAACCATCGCTGATACAGCCCGGGTCCTGTCCAGGTATCTAGACGGGATTATGATCAGAACCTTCGCCCACGAGGACGTAGAGGAGCTGGCCCGCTACAGCACCATTCCTGTGATCAACGGCCTGACAGATCTCCTCCATCCATGCCAGGCTTTGGCAGATTATCTTACAGTCTACGAGCGCTTCGGCAAGCTGGAAGGCTTAAAGCTTGCTTTCATCGGCGACGGCAACAATGTGGCCCACTCGCTCATGTTCGGCGCAGCAAAGTTCGGCGTAGATTTTGTCATCGCGTGTCCCGAAGGCTATGAGCCGGACCTTGGGGTGCTGGCCAAGGCAAGGGAAGATGCAGAGAAGACAGGTGCCAGCATCGATATCGTGCGGGAACCAAAGGAAGCAGTGCACAACGCCCAGGTTCTTTACACAGATGTGTGGGCCAGCATGGGCCAGGAAGAGGAACAAAAGGAGCGGCAGAAAGCTTTCTGCGGCTATCAGATCAATCAGGAGCTGCTAGATGTGGCTGCAGCAGATGCCATAGTGCTCCACTGCCTCCCTGCCCACAGAGGCGAGGAGATCACAGATGAAGTGATGGAAGGACCTCACAGCGCCATCTTTGACGAGGCAGAGAACAGGCTGCACGTGCAAAAGGCAATTATGGCACTGATAATGAAAGGAGAAAGAAAATGAAGGTAAACAAAGTTGTATTGGCATATTCCGGAGGACTGGACACTTCAATTATCATCCCCTGGCTTAAGGAAAAGTACGACTGCGAAGTTATAGCAGTGGCTGTGGACGTTGGCCAGGGAGAAGAGCTGGAGCCCCTGCACGAGAAGGCCAAGAAAAGCGGAGCCAGCAAGCTGTATATTGAAGATGTGCGGGAAGAGTTCGTCACAGAGTACCTCTGGCCCATGCTGAAAGCCAACGCCATCTATGAAGGCAGGTACCTTTTGGGCACTTCCATTGCCAGACCCCTAATCGCCAAGAAGGTCATCGAGATCGCAGAGAAAGAAGGGGCAGATGCTGTCTGCCACGGCTGCACAGGAAAGGGAAACGATCAGGTCCGCTTTGAGCTCACCTTCAGAGCTCTGAAGCCGGATGTGAAGATCATTGCCCCCTGGCGGGAGTGGGAGATCAAAAGCAGGGAAGAGGAAATCGAATATGCCCTGGCTCGTGGGATCGAGGTGCCTGTAACTAAAGAGCGGCCTTACAGCATGGACAGGAACCTGTGGCATTTGAGTCACGAGGGCGCAGACCTTGAGGACCCGTGGAACGAGCCCCAGGACGATCTGTATATGCTTACAGTACCCCCTCACAAGGCGCCGGACAACCCCACTTATGTGGAGATCATGTTCGAACAGGGAATTCCAGTGGGATTTGATGGTGAAAAGCTGGACGGAGTTACCCTCATTGAGAGGCTGAACAAAATCGCTGGTGAAAACGGCGTCGGGATCACAGATATTGTAGAGAACAGGTTGGTGGGAATGAAGTCCCGGGGCGTCTATGAGACCCCTGGCGGTACAGTGCTCTTCAAAGCCCATCAGGAGCTGGAGCAGCTTACCCTGGACCGGTTCACCCTGCATTACAAGGAAATGATTGCTCTCAAGTACGCAGAGCTGGTTTACAACGGCTTCTGGTTTACCACCCTCCGCAGAGCTTTAGATGCCTTTGTGGATGAAACCCAGAAGAACGTCACAGGAACCGTGCGGATGAAGCTGTACAAAGGCAACTGCACTGTGGCAGGCCGGAAAGCCAAGCGCAGCCTCTACCGGGAGGATCTGGCTACCTTCGGTGAGGATCAGGTTTACGATCAAAAAGATTCAGAGGGCTTCATCAAGCTGCTGGGCCTCCCCCTGTGGGTGGAAGCCATGGTGGACAAGGAGGACTAAGAGTGAAGCTTTGGGGTGGTAGGTTTCAAGAGGAAACCGATGGACGGATGGACGATTTCCATTCGTCCATCCATTTTGATCGCCGCCTGTACAGAGAGGACATTGCAGGCAGCATTGCCCACGCTACCATGCTCGGCGAATGCGGCATTATTTCCAAAGAAGAGGCTGAGGCCATTTGCCAGGGCTTAGAGGAGATCCTCGCAGACATAGAAGCAGGCAAAGTGGAATTTGATCCTGCAGCAGAAGATATCCACATGAACATCGAAAAGCTCCTCACAGAGCAGATCGGAGACCCAGGCAGGAAGCTCCACACAGGCCGCAGCCGCAACGATCAGGTGGCACTGGACCTGCGGATGTACCTGAAGCGGGAAATAGAAGCCCTGCAGGAGCTTCTGACTGAACTGCAGAGGGCTCTTTTGGAACAGGCAGAAAGCAACCAGGATGTGGTGATGCCGGGTTATACACACCTGCAGCGGGCACAGCCGGTGCTCTTTGCCCACCACATGCTGGCCTATTTTGAGATGTTCCAGCGGGACTACGAGCGCCTTTCAGACTGCTACAAGCGTACAGACGTGCTGCCCCTCGGCGCAGGGGCTCTTGCAGGCACTACATTCCCTATAGACAGAGAGCGGGTTGCAGAGCTTTTAGGCTTTTCTCAAATTGCCCAAAACAGTTTGGATGCAGTAAGCGACAGGGACTTTGCAGTGGAGTTTTTGGCTGCTGCATCTCTGATCATGGTCCACCTGAGCCGCCTTGGGGAGGAGATAGTGATCTGGTCCTCCCAGGAGTTTGGATTTGTTGAGCTTTCAGACAGCTTCAGCACAGGCTCCAGCATTATGCCCCAAAAGAAGAACCCTGACGTGGCAGAGCTTGTCCGGGGCAAGACCGGACGGGTATTCGGAGATTTGGTAGCCCTCCTCACAGTCCTCAAAGGCCTGCCCCTTGCCTACAACAAAGACATGCAGGAAGATAAAGAGAGCGTTTTCGATGCCGTAGACACCCTCAAAGGGTGTTTGGAGATCATGGCGCCAATGATTTCCACCATGAAGCTGCGGCCTGAGACAACACGAAAAGCAGCAGGGGGATTTGCCCTAGCCACGGATCTCGCAGATTTCCTGGCCAAGCGGGGCCTGCCCTTCAGGCAAGCACATGAAGTCTTGGGAAAACTGGTTTACCACTGCATCCAAAACGGAAAACAGCTGGAGGAACTGAGCCTCGAGGAACTGGCAAGCTTTTCTCCCCTTTTCGATGGAGAAGCCCTCGGTTTACTTTCCCCTGAGGCCAGCGTCGAGCTGCGGGACCACCTTGGGGGAACTGCCCCGAGGCAGGTGGCAAAGCAGCTGGCAAGAGCCCAAAAGATCCTTGCCGGCCGGCAGGAAAAGCAGCAGTAGAGGCGAATAGATCTTTAATTGTCTAATATTTATTGGGGGTGGCAAAATGATCAGCGACAGAGCGAAAAAGGGAATAGAGCGGGCACCCCACCGTTCCCTTTTTAAAGCCATGGGTTATACAGATGAGGAGTTGGCGCGACCGCTAATCGGTATCGCCAACGCAGCAAACACCATTATCCCAGGCCACATTCACCTGGACAAGATCAGCGAAGCTGTCCAGGCAGGAATCAGAATGGCTGGGGGCACCCCAATTGAATTCGGCACCATCGGCGTCTGCGACGGCATTGCCATGGGCCATGAGGGGATGCACTATTCTCTGGCCAGCAGGGAACTGATAGCTGACTCCATCGAAATCATGGCCAAGGCACATGCGCTAGACGCATTAGTGCTGATTCCCAACTGCGACAAAATTGTCCCTGGGATGCTGATGGCAGCAGCAAGGCTTGATCTGCCTGCGATAGTGATCAGTGGCGGTCCAATGCTGCCGGGAAGCTACCGCGGCCAGGCTACAGATCTCAACACCCTCTTTGAGGGTGTAGGGGCAGTGAGCGCAGGCACTTTGAGCTGCGAGGAGCTGGCTGAACTGGAAGATACAGCCTGCCCAGGCTGCGGTTCCTGTTCCGGGATGTTCACTGCCAACTCCATGAACTGCCTGTCCGAAGTTTTGGGCTTGGCCCTGCCCGGCAACGGCACAGTTCCGGCTGCCTACGCTGCCAGGATCAGGCTGGCCAAAAAAGCAGGCATGAGGATTATGGAGCTGTGGCGAGAACAGATCCGGCCTTCCCAGATCTTAACTGAGAAAGCCTTTATCAACGCTTTGACTGTTGATATGGCTCTAGGCTGCTCCACAAACACTGCCTTGCATCTGCCTGCCATCGCCCATGCAGCAGGCATTAAAATCGACCTGAACCTGATCAACGAGATCAGCAAAAAAACTCCGCATATTTGTTCCCTCAGGCCAGGAGGAGAATACCACATAATCGATCTGGATCAGGCAGGAGGCATTCCTGCTGTTTTAGGAGAGCTTGCGAAAGCGAATCTCCTTAACCTCGAGGAGAAGACTGTCAGCGGCTTGACCATCGGCCAGATCGCAGCAGAGAGCCGCAACCTCAATCCTGAGGTGATCCGCTCTGTGGAGAACGCATACCACCCAGAAGGGGGCCTTGCAGTCCTCTGGGGGAACTTGGCTCCCGACGGTGCGATTGTCAAGCAGTCTGCAGTGGCAGAAGAGATGCTTACCCACAAGGGTCCGGCGAGAGTGTTTGAATCTGAAGAAGCAGCTGTTGAGGCGATTTTGGGCCACAAAATAAACAAAGGCGATGTGATCGTGATCCGCAATGAAGGCCCCAAAGGGGGTCCTGGGATGCGGGAGATGCTCCAGCCCACATCTGCAGTTGTGGGAATGGGCCTTGACAAAGATGTGGCCCTGATTACAGACGGCCGTTTTTCTGGCGCCACCCGCGGCGCTGCTATCGGCCACGTCTCCCCTGAGGCAGCAAGGGGCGGTCCCATTGCTCTGGTGCAGGAAGGAGATCTCATCGAGATCGACATTCCCAACAAGAAACTAGAGCTTCTTGTTTCAGATGAAGAGCTTGCTAGAAGGCGCGAAGCCTATAAGCCTAAGGAGCCCAAGATCAAAACCGGTTATCTCGCCCGCTACGCAAAGCTTGTCACATCCGCCAACACAGGCGGGGTATTCGAGGAGTAGAGGAAAAGCACCTGCCCGGCAGGTGCTTTTCTTAGTAGATTTCAGTACCAGAAAGAGTGGAGGACATGCAGGAAAAAGTAATCAGAAAAGCTTTCAGAGCAGCCTTTCCCAGGACCATACCTATTTTGGCAGGCTTTATGTTTTTGGGAATGGCCTACGGCATTTATATGAACGTATCGGGCTTTGATTTTTGGTTCCCTCTTTTGATGAGCCTGACGGTTTTCGCAGGCTCCATGCAGTTTGTGGCTGTGGGGCTGCTCCTTGGGCCTTTCGAGCCTTTGAAAGCATTCATGCTTACCTTGATGATCAATGCCAGACACCTTTTCTACGGCCTGTCCATGCTGGACAAATACAACGTGCCTGGACTGAAAAGGTATTATCTTATTTTCGGGATGTGCGACGAAACCTTTTCCATCAACTGCACAGCAGACGTTCCGCCTGATGTGGACAGAGGCTGGTTCATGTTCTTTGTGACCCTGCTGAATCAGATTTATTGGGTAGTCGCTTCGACAATAGGCGGCCTGTTCGGCTCGCTGATCCAGTTTGACACCACAGGGCTTGAGTTTGTAATGACAGCACTGTTTGTTGTGATTTTCCTTGAACAGTGGATGAAGGAGGAAACCCACTACAGCTCTCTGTTGGGGCTGGGTTTGTCCCTTCTTTGTCTAATCATCTTTGGGGGCTCGAATTTCATCATTCCCTCCATGTGTTTGCTTTTGGCTGCCCTTATGCTGCTCAAAAAACCTTTGGAGAAGGCAGGAGAATCCAATTGACGTTAAATCAGCAGATTATCACCATAGGCATGATAGTATTGGGGACAGTGCTCACCCGGTTTTTGCCCTTCATCCTTTTTCCAGCAAACAGGCCCACGCCACCATTTATCCAGTATCTTGGCAGAGTGCTGCCGCCGGCAGTGATCGGGATGCTTGTAATCTACTCCCTGAAGGATGTTAATGTGCTTGGACCAAGTCGCGGCATTCCAGAACTGCTTGCAGTATCCATCGTGGCAGGCCTCCACTTTTGGAAAAGGCAGATCCTCCTTTCCATAGCAGGGGGAACTGTGGCTTATATGCTGCTTGTGCAGTTTGTTTTTTAAGTATTAAGCACGTGCTTACTGAGGGGAACCATGCACTTGGTTCCCCTCAGGGTTAATCACCTTGAGGGCTTGAAAAGGAATAGCCTGCTCTGCTGTAGAATATGGATAAGAGGAGAAAAGCACCTTCAGTTTCCTGAACCGTCTGAAAAGATAAGTATTTAAAAACATCTTCTGACTGCAGGCAAAGAGATTGAGCTGTTTTCCGAGGAACGAAAAAAGCAGAGAGGCTCTTAGAGGAGGAAAGTTCTGTGTTGAAATATGATGCTGTAGTTGTTGGGGGAGGCAGTGCTGGCATTGCAGCAGCGGCAAGTGCTGCTAAAGAAGGTGCCCGCACACTGCTTGTTGAAGCAGGTCCCAACCTCGGCGGGGAACTGCTCACAGGAATGACCATAGACGGCGCCATTAACGCCAGAGGCCAGTGGATCGTTGGCGGAATTTTAACGGAGCTCATAGAAGAGCTGAAGAGGATGGACGGTTTCGTAGGTGCATTCAACGACTGGCGGCTGATCCGCTATCTGTGCTATGATCCTGTAGTTATGCAGTTTGCTGTTGTGAATGTGCTCAACAAATATGGAGTGGATTTCTTATTGCACACTGTTGCTGAACAGGCTGTGGTAGAGGACGGGGCTGTCAAGGAGCTGATTATCCATAACAAGAGCGGCAAATCCAAAGTAGAAGCAGACTGCTTCATCGATTGTTCCGGAGATGGGGATCTGTGTGCCATGTGCGGAGCACTGTATGAGGTAGGTTCGCCGAATGGGGATCTGCAGCCTGTATCCATGATGTTTAGAATGAGCGGGGTGGAGGCCGAACCCTTACTGAGATTTGTGAAGGAACATCCTGAGCATGTTGCCCTTGGCGAGAGCGACGAGATCCGCGGCGGCCGGACAGACGAGGAAATTGCAGAGGAGTTGTATAAGCAGGGTCAGCCAACGGTTTTCTTCAAAGGGGATGGTCCCCTGCTGCGCAAGGCAATTGAAAGAGGGGAAATGTTTCCCACCGCTCTGATTATGATTCAGCCCACTTCCAACCAGCGGAAAGAAGTATGCATCAACTGCACCAGGGTGGCGCATGTAAGCGGATTGGATACCAAAGCCTTAAGTGGAACCATGGTGGAGCTGCTGGCGCAAGTGAGGCAGAGCGTGAAATTTCTGAAAAATAATGTGCCTGGATTTGAAAATGCCCAGCTGTCTGCAGTAGGACAGAGGATCGGCATCCGGGAGACCAGGCGAATTATCGGCGAGTACGTCCTCACTGGCGAAGATGCAAGATCAGGCCGAAAGTTCAGCGACGGTGTAGCTAAAGGCTGCCACCACATCGACATTCATCAAGAAGGAACCAAACAGATCCGCATCCCCATTGCAAATGGCGGGTCCTATGATATTCCATTTCGCTGTCTGATCCCGAAAGGATTGAAAAATGTGTTAGTAGCTGGCAGGTGCTTTTCTGCTGACAGGGAAGCACTGGGCTCTGCCCGGGTAATCGGGGGCTGCTTGGCCATGGGCCAGGCTGCAGGCACAGCTGCGTCAATGCTGGCTGCAAGCAATTTGGAGGATGTAAGGCAGCTGGATGTCAGCCTTCTGCGGAAAACCTTGAAATCACAGGGTGCCATTGTTGATGGAACTTATTGATCTGCATTCTAGAAGCAATAATTGTTTAGGTGAAAGAGAGCATAATGGAAATGAGCGAATCTTTTCGAATCGTTGTTTTAGGAGATTTTCATATTAAGGATTATGCAGAAACCAAAAGAGCGGTAGAAGATGTGTCTAATTGCAGGCCGGATCTGGTTGTTCCTCTCGGCGACTTTGGTTCAGGCGACAAGATCGGGTCCCCTGCCGGACTGGAAGAAGCGTACGCTTTTTTGAAAACTGTCGGCGCCCCAATTCGCCCTATTTTAGGCAATCACGATTTGCAGAGAGAATCAGGCGGTGGGCCGCAGGCTCCTGGCACTATGACAAATCGATTATTAGCGCTGTTTAATTTGGACAAACCGTACGGAGCGGTGGAGAAAGAAGAATTCCGCCTCTTTTTCCTGAGCACTGACTATCAAAAGCCGGAAATCTGCTATCAGGTGCAGGAGGTTTTTATTTCAGATGCGCAGTTCAACTGGGTGGTTGCAAAATTAAAAGAGCGCCCAGGGGTACCTGCCATTTTCTTTTCCCATGCTCCTCCGGTAGGGTGTGGATTGAGAACTGTGCCCTCTGTTCACGTGCGGGCAACAAACGCTTATTTGGATCAAAACCACAACCCTCTCAGGTGGCTGGAGCTCATCAAATCCTTTCCGGAGATTGTCTGCTGGTTTTCGGCTCACTATCATCTGGGTCACGGCCTGCCAGACACTGCTTCTTTTCGCTACGGCACGTATTTTTTCAATACAGGAGTGCACAGCTCCGCAGCGCGAGACAGCTCCCGCGTGTCGCGAGTGGTGGATCTCAGCTCAAATAGCCTAAAAGTTCACACCCTTGATCACGAAAAACGAGGATTAACAGAAGAGGGCTCTTGGCGTTGGAATAAGCCGCTGCGGGAACTATTCATGGTGACAAAAGAAAATAAGCTGCAAGAAGGCAGCTTAACTTGCCTGGCAAAATGTTTTGTGGGAGAGGGACAACTTTTAGCCCATGGGCTGGTTTGCCTAAATAGGGATCGTTTTCTTGTAGCAACAGAAGACGGTTACGTTTGGGAAGCAGAACCTGCTTTGGAATGTGTGTGGGGAACCCTTCATCTTGGCGAACCTGTCAATAGCCTTGCTCTTTCCACAGACGGCATTTGGCTGGCATGGGGGAAAACTATCCTGAGGGTTGATCCGAAAGATCCTTGGCGGTTCGTCAGGCAAAAAGCAGGCAGAAAGGGAAAAGAGGGAGATGAACTTCCCCTGCAGATAGACTGCTTAGCACCTAGACAAGGTGGGGGCGTATGGATTGCAGCCTGCGATACCCTCTGGCAGGCCAGTGCCAAGAAGTCTCCTCTTAAATTGCTTCAGCTGCCTGAAAGAATGAAGAGGTTAACAGCAGATGGCAAATACCTTTGGCTGCATGGCTCATCTGGGAAGCTTTGGCGCCTGACTTGCGATAACTTCGAGGTTTCGCAAGTAAAGCAGGAGGTTATGGCTTGCGACGAGTGGAGAGGAGATAGGGTGGAGCTGATTGAGGAAAAGGACAGACTGCGCCTGCTCTACTATTCAGATGGTAAATTGGGATGGCAGCGAGATTTCGAGAAGAAGGAAAACACCAGGCAGTGTCAGGTCTTGTGTTTGGGTGCAGAAAGAGCCCTTTTTAATTATTACGGACAGGTAATATTTTGCGATGGAAGGTCAAATAAAGTTCTTGAGACAGACGCTCATGCAGTTGCGTTTACTCGGGTGGAGCCAGAGTCGAAGCACAAAAACCCGAATGAATTTTGTCTTGCATTTGCAGCCAGCAATGAAAAAGCGTTTCCGCAGCTTCAGGTATGGAGTTGTTGCTCACTGTCTTTATCTTGAAAAGGGGGGCTTGCAATTGAAAGTTGCTTTGGACCAAGACACATGCTATCCACAATCTCAAAAAACAACTAGAAGCTTGAAAGGGGAGAGCTTATTAGCCTTTCCCCAGTCTTATGTCGTCCTTGATCTGGAAACCACTGGGTTCAAGCCAGGCAGGGACGAGATAATTGAGATCGCTGCGCTGAAGGTAGAAAGCAGGAAAATTGTGGGAAAGTTCCAGTCCCTGATCAAGCCTTCAGTAGAGATAGCTCCTTTTATTACGAACTTAACAGGAATAACCGATGAGATGGTCAGATGCGCCCCTAAACTTGAAGAGGTGCTTCCGTCTTTCAAAAGCTTTATTGGCAATCATATTTTGGTCGGGTACAATGTTGCCTTTGACGTAAATTTTTTATACCACAGCTTTTCGGAAATATTGGATTGCCCCCTCTCAAACGATTTTGTCGACTGCCTTTATTTTGCGCGATACCTCCTCCCGCACCTGCCGAATCATAAGCTGGAGACGGTGAGCAGGTTTTTTGATCTCGACTGCCGCATTATGCACCGCGCTCTGAAAGATTGTGAAGCAACCTATCGGTGTTTTTTGAAGTTGGAGGAGATAGGAAAGGCAGAGTTTTCCAGTCTGGATGAGTTTATCAGAGACCGCAGTCGCCTGCAGAGGAAGTATAACGAAATCCTCAGGAAGAGGGATGCGCAGCAGAGGGAAAAATGCAATCCTGCCCATCCCCTCTACAGCCGGGTAGTTGTCTTCACCGGAGAACTCAAAGAGATGTCCCGCAGTCGGGCAATGCAGGAAGTGGAAAATCTCGGCGGGAAATGCGCCAATAGTGTAACAAAAAGGACAGATATTCTGGTAGTTGGTTCCTTTGAAGGTAACAGGCAGATCCGAGGAGAGAAATCATCCAAACTTCTGAAGGCTGAAAGGTATAATGAAGCAGGCTGTACAATCAGCATCATCGGCGAGGAAGATTTTTGCGAACTGCTTAATGCTTGAGGGGCCGAAAAACATTGCCTGCAGTTTTTTAGGCTATAGAAGGAGCTGCGAGCTGCCCATCTTTACCATCATATGGGCAAAATCAAGACTGACTGCAAAAAAGACCTGTGAGCAAGTTAGATCTTTTGGGATAAAAAGCAAACTCATTATGTAGGCTCCTGTATCTTAGTTAGCAAGAGGAGAACATGCCATTTTGCAGTTGACGTAAACATAC
Organism: Clostridia bacterium DTU084; assembly: GCA_001512905.1. Classification (GTDB taxonomy): domain Bacteria; phylum Bacillota; class DTU084; order DTU084; family DTU084; genus DTU084. The sequence continues at coordinate 17,023 of LFTB01000125.1, forward strand.
CACACCAGAAGGCCAAAGGGCGAATTTGTGAGGATTTTAATTTTAGGGTATAATAAGAAGATAGTTAATAGCTAAATTTTTTTATAAGGAGTGGTTCATTATCTTTTATCTGAGGAAAAGCAAATTGTTTCTGCTGGCAGTTTTGGTTTGTATAGTAGTGCTTTTCACATCTTGTTCCGTGCAGTGGGATGGAGCGAGGAATGAACTTGTGTTCGCTGATGCAGGTTGGGACAGTATACGGGTTCACAATTCCATAGCTGGTTTTATCGTCGAAAACGGTTACGGCTATCAGACTGATGTAACTACTGGCTCATCCCCTATAACTTTGCAAGGTCTAATTCAGGGAGACATTGACATTTACATGGAGGCCTGGACTGATAATTTCATGGAAGTTTACTCCGCCGGCATCGATAGCGGCGATATAATAGAGCTTTCCACTAACTTTGATGATAACGCCCAAGGGCTGTACGTTCCCACTTACGTAATAAAGGGAGATCCAGAAAGGGGAATTGCACCCCTTGCTCCTGATTTGAAGTCTGTTAAGGATTTACCCAAGTACTGGGAGGTCTTCAGAGATCCAGATAATCCGCAGCAGGGCAGAATATACGGCTCTCCCCCCAACTGGTTTGCAGATGAGGTGCTGCGAGGCAAGTTTAAGACCTATGGTTTGGATGAATACTTTGACTACTTTAATCCGGGCTCTGATACAGCATTGAACACCTCTATTGTTGCTGCTTTTGAGAAAGGCGAGCCATGGGTTGGCTATTATTGGGAACCTACATGGATCATGGGCAAATATGACATGACCCTGCTTGCAGACGAGCCGTATGCAGCTGAAAGGTGGGAAAACGGCTTTGCCTGTGAATTTCCGGGTGTTAAGGTCACTGTTGCTGTAAATAAAGGGATGCTTGATAAAGCGCCAGAGGTTGTAGAATTTCTGAAAAACTACAAAACAAGCTCAGAGCTTACTAACAAAATGCTTGCTTATATGCAAGAAAACAACGCAGATGCAGATGAAGCAGCCATCTGGTTTTTACAAGAACACGAAGAGATATGGACACAGTGGCTGCCGGAAGATGCAGCAGGCAAGGTTAAAGATGCACTTGCTTTATAAGAAAGCTGAGGTTTAAAAATGGATAGTCTTCTTTCTTTGTTTGAGTTCAATCCTGGAATATATGTGAAGGAATTAGTAAATTGGCTGACAGTCAACTTTCAAGGATTTTTCGATGCGCTGACAGTAATCATAAACTGGATCGTTTTCAATATACAGGCCCTATTAGCCTCCATACCGTGGTTTTTGTTCATTCTTTTAATATTTCTGTTGGGCTGGAGGCTCAAAAACATCAGATCAGGCTTAGGCTACGCTGTTATGCTCGCTGCCATTGGCTTTATCGGACTTTGGAGCGAAACGATCTTCACTTTGTCTATTGTCATAACTTCGGTATTGATCAGCATCATCATCGGCATACCTGTTGGCATATATGCAGCATATAATCAAAAGCTGGAAGCGATCTTAAAACCGCTATTAGATGGCATGCAGACCATGCCCAGCTTTGTCTATCTTATACCGGCGATGATTTTCTTCGGTTTGGGGACTGTGCCTGCGGTCTTTGCAACTATAGTGTATTCCACACCCCCTTGTGTAAGACTAACCTGTTTAGCTATAAAAGGAGTACCTGAAGAAATGAAAGAGGCAGCTGTTGCCTTCGGATCTTCCAGGTGGCAGGCGTTGATTAAAGTAGAGTTGCCTCAAGCCTTGCCCACTATTATGGCAGGCATCAATCAAACTACAATGATGGCTATGTCTATGGTGGTTATCTCTTCGATGATCGGCGCTAAAGGCCTTGGTGAAAATGTACTGATCGCGATCAACAGAACAGATATTGCCATGGGCTTTAACTCGGGCATAAGCATAGTTTTTTTAGCCATCATAATCGACAGAGTCACACAGATGATCTCTCGTAAATATGAGCGCGTATAAATCTTTGGGAGCGAATTGATAATGGCAAAAAAAATAGAAGTTAGAAATTTGGTCAAGATCTTTGGTTCAAAACCCAAGCTGGCCGTTAAGAGGTTGGCAGAAGGCTGGTCAAAGGAGAGAATCTTAAAGGTAACAGGACAAACAGTAGGTGTGAACAATGTTTCGCTGGCTGTAGATGAAGGAGAGCTTTTTGTGATCATGGGACTGTCCGGTAGCGGGAAGTCCACTCTTATAAGATGCCTTAATTTGTTAACCAAACCAACCTCAGGGCAGATACTAGTAGATGACGAAAACATTGTGGAATACAATAAAAAACAGCTGAGGGGGTTTAGACAAAAAAAGGTTGCCATGGTTTTTCAAAACTTCGGTCTCTTCACTCATCGGACTGTCCTCGGCAATGTGGAGTATGGCTTGGAAGTCAGAAATATAGATAAAGAGAAGAGAAGGAAAATAGCTCTCGAGGCTTTGGAGAATGTGGGGCTGAAAGGCTGGGAAGATAAAATGCCCACAGAGCTCAGTGGCGGCATGCAGCAGAGAGTGGGGCTGGCACGAGCCCTTGCCAATGATCCTGACATACTCCTTATGGATGAGCCTTTCAGTGCATTAGATCCGCTAATTCGAAGAGATATGCAGATTGAACTTTTAGAAATGCAAGCTAAACTGAAAAAGACCATTATTTTTATCACCCACGACATCAACGAAGCCTTTAAGCTAGGGGATAGAGTTGCAGTGATGAAGGATGGCAAAATCGTGCAGCAGGGAACCCCCGAAGAAATATTAAATAATCCATCAAATGAGTATATCGAGGATTTCGTCAAAACCATTGATCGGACAAAAGTAGTACAGGCAAAAAATATAATGATCAGACCTAATGCTTTAGTATCAATCAAAGACGGGGTAAGGGTTGCCATCAGAGAAATGCAAGCCAACAACATCTCCAGCGTTTTTGTGGTAGGCGACAAAATGAAAATAGCAGGGATTGTGACAATTGATGATTGTGTAGAGGCTGTGAAAAACAAAAGAACCTCGCTGCAGGAATTGTTGCGGCACGATTATCATAAAACCACAAAAGACGAGTTTGTTGAAAACCTTCTAGAAGACGCGATCAAAACAAAATATCCAATAGTTGTGGTGAACGATGAAGATAGGCTATTGGGAATAATTGTACGCACATCGATTCTCGCAGGTCTTTTGCCAAACGATTCAGATGCTGCAGAGTGTTCTGCCTGAGTAGAACAGGAGCACCTTTTGGGGTGCTCCTGTTACATTAAAAAAGCATCTACAAATGTTAGTGGTTTTCTGTGGTGGTGCGCCCGGCTTGGGCGATAGCTTGGCGGTGAAAGTCCGCTGTGAGCTTGGCAGTGGGAACCACTAGCCAAGGGCAAGGCTGTCCATCGCAAGGTGGAATCTGAAGGAAGCCGGCGGCAAAGACCCGACCTGATGAACAAGAACCGCATACGAGGCTGAATGGAGCGGACGAGTCTGCGAATCAAGACGAAGTCCAACACTGCCCGAGCTCCATGCAGTAAATGCGGCAGGTACATGGGATGAAGGCTATCGCTCTTACCCGGGGAGGTCTGGCAGATGCGCCATGGAGATAAAATTCGACATGGTAACCCGTGCAGTAATGCACGACTGAACTGTCAGAAGTCAGCAGAGGCCATAGCAGGCAGACTGTCGATGACATCTGCTGAAGGGCCGAACGTCAGAAGGTTCGGAAGTTTGCGGTACTCGACGGATACGCAAAGAAAGCAGAAAACCTCAAATGAGGGCTGGCCTGCAGAGAATAGGGTGGAGCCCGAAGGTATGCAGGGAGTGCCGAGCGTAATCTCGGCGTCCAAGAACAGAAGAGGCGGCAGAAGCGAGTACTCCGGCAACCTGCTTGAGGCAATAGTGGCCAGGGACAACCTGAACCGAGCTTACAAGCGTTTAAAGGCCAACGGTGGCAGACCTGGAGTGGACGGTATGACAGTAGATGAACTTGCCCTATCTGAAATTTCGCGAGAAGCCCTAGACAAGCCAGCCGCTGCAAGAAAGAAGCAACTGAAATAATAGTCAAAGATTTAAAACTGCTAGTGAATGAAGAGAAGACACATATAAGCAGCGCAAGCGAGGGCATATCGTTTTTAGGTGTCATAATCTGGGAGAACTACATAACCATCCAGCCCGAAAAGATAAAGAAGTTCAAGAAGCGAATAAGAGAGCTGACACCGAGAAATGGTGGCGGAAATAT
>LFTB01000090.1 GCA_001512905.1 Clostridia bacterium DTU084
CAGGGCTTATAACCTCGTGGTTCCGCCCAGCGGCAGGACTCTGTCGGGAGGCCTGGATCCAACGGCCTTGTACAGGCCCAAGCGGTTTTTCGGTGCTGCCCGCAACATCGAAGAAGGCGGGAGCCTGACCATCCTCGCCACTGCCCTTGTGGAGACAGGCAGCAGGATGGACGACGTGATCTACGAGGAGTTTAAGGGCACAGGCAACATGGAGCTGCACCTGAACCGAAAGCTTGCAGAACAGCGGATTTTCCCTGCCATTGAGCTGAACAAATCCGGCACCAGGAAAGAGGAACTGCTCCTGAGCCCGGAAGAGATGGAATGCATGCTGGTCCTCAGGCGCCTGCAGAGCTCTTTGGGAGTCCAGGAAACAACAGAGCTCCTGATCGACCGGCTTAAAAACACCAGTTCCAACCAGGAGCTCGTTGAACTAATTACAAAATCTCAGTATGCTGAGAACATGCGCAGTTAGCGTCCGATATACTGTCCTGCCCAGGGCCGCCTTGGAAATCTCTGGGGCGCTTTCGAGCTGCCTATGTTGAATTGGAGGTTCACCTGGGCTGTAATTCGGATCAGTCCAGGCTGAATAGGAGTGGTGTAGCCAGAGGCAGCTTTCAGGACGCTTACGTCTTCCCGCAAGTTGATGCGGTATGGAATGATGGAGCTAGTGGAGTCGCTCATGGAAATGAGCCTGCCCAGCTTCACGCCAGCGGCCTTAGCCATGGCCTCCGCTTTTTCCTTCCCTTGGGTCACAGCCTCAGCTAAAAGCTCCAGCTGCAGTTCCTGGCTCTTTTCCACGCTGAAGGTCACGTTCTGTACCTTGTTTGCCCCGGCACTTGTTGCCAGATCAAGCACTTTCCCTACATCGTCCAGCTTCCCTCGTAGGGTGATTGTCAGGACGTTGCTGGCTTTGTATCCAACAAGCACAGGCTCGCTGTCCCTTGGATAGTGGTACTGGGGCATGAGAGAAAAGGCACTAGTTGCCAGATCCTCCTCACTGATGCCGTAGTCCAGCAGGGCCTTTTTCACTTTTGTCATCAGGGCAGCGTTCTCTGCCACAGCTTGCTGAGCAGTGTCGCCTTGCGTTTCCACGCCCAGCTCAATGAGGGCCAGATCCGGCTGAACCATCCGTTCAGCAGTGCCGGTGACTGTAATGCCAGCGGCTGAGGCTGCAGTTGAGACCAAAGTGAAAACCAGAAGCAAGAGCAATCCTTTCCTCAAATCAAACCTCTCCTTTCTAAAAGTGGTAATAATTAGTTTTTCGTCATCAGCTTTTGAAATCCTCCTCCACTGCCAAGACAGGTAAATAGAAAAATCTGGGACAACTTCTTCTATTTTCTCCTCCTTTCGCATAGAGATGAAGGAGGAGGGTTTGATGTGAGCAGAAAATGGAGGAAGATCCACAGAAGCTGGCAAGGCGCCATCCCCTGGCGGCCGTTTTGGCTGCTCTTTTTGCTTTCCTTTCTGCTGACCTTTTCAATTCGCTATTTCACCGAAGGAGCAGCCAGAGAGCATGCCCAGCCCCGGATTCGCCTGAACTTGCTTGAAGTTGCGGCAGGATTGTTTACCTTCTACCCTCAAACCCCGAAAGAGGTCCTCGCATCCCAGTTGGGATTTCTGGAAGGGGGCAGAATTCTCCCTACCACCAAACTAAAGACACCATCCCCAAAGCCTGCTGCCCCTTCTTCCCAGCCCATAGTAGCTATCTATCATACGCACACAGGGGAGTCTTATGTTCCATCCTGCGGTAAAGAGCGCCTCCAGGGCGAAGGGGAGATTGTGGAGGTTGGTGCTGCCCTGGCGAAGGGGCTTGAGGCCCACGGGATTGGGGTCCTGCACGTGAGGAAAGTCCACGATCATGAGCCGTGGCACCTTTCTTACACCCGCTCCCGGGCTACAGTGCGGCAGCTGCAGGAACAATACCCTTCTCTTCAGGTGTTCATCGATGTGCACAGAGATGGAATTGCCGATGCCAAAACTCCCCGGGAAGTGACCACCACCACAGTTGGAGCAGAAAAAGTGGCCAGGATTATGCTTTATGTGGGGAGCGAGCGGGGTGGAAAGCCGTTTCCCAACAGGGACAAGGTCCTGGCTTTTAACAAAAAGGTGCAGGCTTCTATGGAAAGGCTTTATCCCGGCCTTGCAAGACCCCTCTTCACCAAAGGAAGCTTCCCTCACAATGGAGATTTGGCAGACAAGTTTCTCCTGGTGGAGGTGGGAGATGCCAGGCTCAACAGCAAAGAGGAAGCAGTGCGTTCAGCAGGGCTTTTGGCAGATGCATTGGCCATGCTGCTTTATGAAGAAAGCAGGGAATGAAAAAGCCCCTTGTTCCTAATCATAGGATCAGGGGGAATTTTATGCAAAAACTGCTGGCGATCTTGGTCTTGAGCCTTCTTTTCCTTTGGGGAGGACTTTATCTTGCTGCCACAGGCGCAAATACCCTTCTGGGCAAAAACGCTATTCCCCAGGCCTTGACAGTGGCTAGAGAAGCTGATGCTACATATAAGCTGAAGGTCATGGGCAGGGAGCTTGTGCTGGGCAGGGCAATCGTCTTGGGGGACCTCACCGGCAGCGGGTTTTTAGCTGGCGATAGGGAAAAAATCCAGCTTCCTTTGGGGAGGCTGGATCAGCTGATTGCAGAGAGGAATCGCATTTTGGCCAAGCTCTTGAAGCAGGAAAAGCAATAGATATGTGGAATAATGATTCAGATGTTGAAGATTTTGGAAGGATGATCGTTTGATGAACCAAACCAATCAGCGGGTGGCAAAAGCAGCAGGCCTGCTTATGGTGGCCACCACCCTCAGCCGCATTCTGGGCTTTGTGCGGGAGAGGGGTATTGCACAGATCTTCGGCAGGACCCGCCTGACTGACATTTTCTTCGCAGCTTTTTCCATCCCGGACTTAATGTACTACCTCTTAATCGGCGGCGCCCTCAGCGCAGCTTTCATCCCTGTTTTCACCTCTTATTTGGCAAACAACAAGGAAAAGGAAGGCTGGTATGTGGCAAGCACCTTCATCAATGTGACAGTGCTTCTGCTTTTTGCCTTTACCATTTTGGGGATTATCTTTGCCCCGCGCCTTGCGCCGCTAGTTGCCTACAACTTCACAGGCAGAGATCTGCAGCTGCTGGTCCGGCAGATGCGCTTCATGTTTCCTGCCGTCTTTTTCACAGCTCTTGCAGGCCTGCAGATGGGGATCCTCAACTCTTATCAGGTCTTCGGTCCTCCAGCTTTCGGTCCCATTGTCTACAACCTTGCCATTATCGCTGCCTGCTACCTATTAGGTCCATCTATGAGCCTCACAGGCCTAGCCATCGGTGTTGTGGTGGGAGCTATTGGCAATTTTTTTGTTCAGTTTCCTTTCGTCCGCGCCTACAACAAAGGATATCAGTTTGTGATGGATTTCAGCCATCCTGGAATCCGCAAGATCTTCAAATTGATGGTTCCTTCCCTTCTAGGACTGTCTGTTACCCAGATAAATTTAATCATCAACCAGAGCCTCGCCAGCGGCCTTGCCGCTGGGTCCATCACTGCCCTGCGCTACGCAAACCGGCTGATGCAGCTACCCCTTGGGATCTTTGCCATGGGGATCAGCACAGCCATTTTTCCTACTTTGGCCAGACAGGCCAGCCGCAGGGAAATGGACGATTTCCGAGCCACCTTTTCTTTAGGCCTGCGCTCTGTCTTTTTCATTACCGTCCCTGCAGGCATAGGGCTTTGGGTTTTAGGCGAGCCCATTGTGAGGCTCCTCTTTCAAGGAGCGGAATTTACAGCAGCAGATACTAAAGCCACAGCCTTTGCTCTGGGCTTTTATTCCCTGGGGCTGTTCGCCCAAAGCGGGATCCAGGTGATCACTCGCGTCTATTATTCCCTAAACGACACAGTTACCCCTGTCCTGACAGGACTTGCTACGGTTGTGCTCAACGTCCTGTTGAATTTGTTTTTCCTCAGCCAAACAAACCTCGCCCACGGAGGCCTTGCCTTAGCTTTCTCCATTAGCGGTATCTTTAACTTTTTTGCCCTGGTTTTCTTCCTGCGCAGGAAGATCGGCGCAATGGGAGGAGGAAAAATCGCCTGGAGCTTTATGAAGACCGCCATCGCATCTTTAGGGATGGGCTTGGGCGTTATCTGGGCCACAGGACTAATCCAGCCAAAGGTGAATCTGAGCTCTACCCTTGGACAGCTGATTGAGGTGGGCGGCGGCATAGCCGTGGGACTTTTGGTTTATTTTGTTGCTGCCTATTTGATGGGAATGGAAGAGCTGGAGCTGGTTCTAGATTTGGTGAAGAAGAAAATAAAGCGGCGAAAATGAAATGGGTTTGCAGTGGTTGAGATGGCTGGTACACCTGCGCGTCTGTTTACAAAAGGTAAATATCGGCCGTAATGTAAACAGGGAAGGTGGTAAGGATACCGGGCAAAAACATTCGCTATCACCGACTGTGCGGGGGCATCTCTCAGGCAGAGCTGGCAGCCAAGGTCGGGATTGGGAAAATGGCGATTTCCAACTATGAATGTGGGGAAAGGGTACCTAGTATGGTAATCTTGAAGAAAATAGCCGAAGTGTTAGGGGTCTCGGTTTTTTACTGTGATATCTATTCTTGAGGAGTCTGTCCTGCCCCGGATACCGGCCACTGAAACTCTCCCTTTTTCGGATTTCGAAGAAGGAGCGCAAAGATTTAGTTTACCATTTGGAGAACAAGGGCTTTCTGATTTACAAGGATGATTTCCATCAGGATGGATTTTACGGGAACCATGGTACTGTAAATGAGCGTCCATATATCGCCACCAGTAAAGGAAAGGTATGACCCCATAACGACAGCGTTTTACTGTTGTGCATGAGCTAGCTCATATGTTTTTTGATTCAAAAGATGATCTGCCTGCGGAAAATGAAATAAACGCAATTGCAGGTGCTTTCTTATTGCCAAAGGAAGATTTGATCCGGGAGTTGGAACCGAGGCGTACGGATGTTCGTCAAGAACTGCGTTTTATTCAGCGAGAATATGGTATGCCCATGGCTGCAATCGCAAAAAGGGCACGACAGCTAAATATCATCAGTGGCCAAGTTTCCAAAACACGATGAAGTGGCTCTCAAAGATGGAACTGAGTGAGGATAAGCGGTCAAAGCTGCCTTTTGAGGAGCGCAGCTTATTTGCAGGGCAGTTTTAGAGGATGAGATCAGCATACAGCGTGCTGCAGAGCTCTGCGAAATGAGGGCTTTATGCTTGGAGTAGCTTGCTGATCAAACAAAAAATCAAAAGTCACACTCAGCAAAATTGTCCCTCCTGCTTATAATAAGCAAAGGAGGGATTTTTATTGCGGGTAGCCACGTTAAACATTCACAAGGGCAGGGGACTCGACGGGAGGGAAGACCTAGACAGGCTTGCAGCTTTCCTATCGGAAAGCGGAGCAGACCTTATAGGCCTTCAGGAGGTGATCCAGTCTTCCCGGCGGAATCAGCCGGAGTTTTTAGCTAAGAAACTGGGGATGGAATATGCTTTTTTCCCCTCCCTGAGGCGCTGCACCTACCGCTACGGCAACGCCCTGCTGAGCCGCTGGCCTTTAGAAGAAGTACAAGGTTATGTTTTGCCCAGCCTCAGAGAGAAGCGCTCTTTACTGACCGCCCGCTGTCGAGGGCCATTGTCCTTCACAGCAGCAGTTACGCACCTGGGCTTAAACAGCAGGGAGCGGGAAGGCCATGCAGCTAAAATTTTGGAGATTTTGGGCAAAAAGCAGCCTGTTGTCCTAATGGGGGACTGGAACGCCAGCAGCGAAAGCCAGGAAGTACAGGCGATCCTAGAGGAGTTTGGCGATGCTTTCCAGCTGGGTGAGCGCTCTGCCAGCGACACTCACACCTACCTCAGCAGGGATCTTTTGCCCCACAGAATTGATTATATATTCGTCCGGGGCTTTACTGTTGTCCGCTACTTCACCCGGGGGACGATCGCCACAGACCACCGCTTGGTTGCAGCGGATCTCCAGTGGGCAGAAGTCTGAAAAAAATTCAGGTTTGGTCTGGCTATATGAAAAACCAAGGCACCCTTGGTTTTTTGCTTATGGAGAAATTTGTGCCAGGGGCACAGAACAGATCAGGTCCGAATAGAGTATCATAGGCCAGCAGTTTATGAGCAAAAAAAGCTTGAGGAGGATTGAGGAAATTGAAAACCTCCCTCGACAAACACAACAAGCTCGGCAGGAGGCCGAACATTCTGCTCATCATGGTGGATGAAGAGCGCTATCCTCCGGTTTATGAAGATGAAGCCATCAGGCGGTGGCGGGCGGAGAACCTCAAGGCGCAAAATTTTCTCCGGCAGTATGGAGTGGAATTTAGAAATCACTACGCAGCCAGCACTGCCTGTGCCCCCAGCAGAGCGAGCCTGTATACAGGCCAGTATCCCTCTCTGCACGGGGTGACCCAAACTGACGGCGGAGGAGATACCGCTTTTGTACCTGGGATTTTCTGGCTGGATCCAAATACTGTCCCCACCTTCGGCGACTATCTGCGCACCGCAGGGTATAGAACCTACTGGAAAGGCAAATGGCACGCTTCCCATCCTGACCTGCCCATCCCCGGCACCCACGACTCATACCTCACCTACGACAGCGAGACAGGTGAGCCTCTGCCTGAAAACCAAAAGCTGTACCTTGCGGCAGATCGCCTGGGAGAATATGGCTTTTCTGGCTGGATCGGTCCTGAGCCCCACGGCAGCAGTCCCCGGAACTCAGGGTCTTCTGCAGCGATAGGGGTATCAGGAAGGGATGAATTCTACGCAGATGACGTAATCAGCCTGCTGGATGAGCTGGAGAAAAAAGACGACCAAAGGCCTTGGGCGATTGCAGCTTCTTTTGTCAATCCTCATGACATTGCCCTTTTCGGCGCTTATACCAGACTCCTTCCCACCTTCAACTTCGCCATAGATCCATCAGTGCCGCCTGTGCCGCCCAGCCCCACAGCCCAGGAAGACCTGGGGACGAAACCAAAGGTGCAGGCAAGCTACCGGGAGGTCTATCCGCAGCTTTTCCAGCCTTTGGTTGATTCGCAAACCTACCGCAGGCTCTATTATTCCCTGCAATTGCAGGTAGACAGGCAGATCTACAGAGTCTTAAAGAAGCTCCAGGCCAGTTCCTTTTACGAAGACACAATCATCATTTACACGTCAGACCACGGGGACCTGTTGGGCGCCCACGGAGGTTTGTTCCAAAAGTGGTATCAGGCTTATGAGGAGGCAATTCACGTGCCCCTCATCTTCCACAATCCGAGGCTTATCCCCAAAAAGAGGACTGTTGATTTGTTGACAAGCCACGTGGATCTTCTGCCAACCATCCTAGGCCTTGCTGGAATCGACCTTGAGGAAGCCATGGCAGAGCTCAGGCGGGATCATACAGAAGTGCACCGGCCTGTAGGGCGGAACCTGGCAGACCTCATCCTCAAGGATAATGCTGTTTTCAAAGATGAGCCTATCTATTTCATGACAGACGATGACCCGTCCAAAACGTTAAATGCAGTTACCTTCACTGGTACCTCCTTTGAGCCTGTCACCCAGCCCAGCCACATTGAAACTGTGATCGCAAAACTGCCTACAGGCGAGCACAATCAGCTCCAGATCTGGAAATACTCCCGCTATTTTGACAACCCCCAGTTTTGGAGCACGCCAGGCTGCGAAGACCAGCAGACAACGCAGGAGAACTGTTCTTCTCAGGTAGGGGATAAAAAGTGCAGCTTGTGCATTACCACCACCAAGCGCTCGCCAAAAGCAGATCAATTCGAAATGTACAATTTGTCTGAAGACCCTCTGGAGACAAGGAATCTAGCCCATCCCGAGTTTGCCACTGCCAAGTCTCGTGCTGTGCAGATTGTGCTGGCCAAACTCCTTGCAGAGGAGTGCGAGAAGAAAAGGCGTTATCCTGAAAGCGGACAGGTGCCAGGAAAGCCAGACTGTGCTGACTGCGGCCCAGATTTTTCAGTGTTCAGCCGGATCGGCGAGCCTGTGTAGTGCGCAGGGTTGATGTCTAGTCAGATAAAGAGTGCTGAAATTGGAAAAGATTATAACCGAAAGGGTTTCTTGCCACTGCTTTTTGTTTCAGGTGCTTTGCTGGAGGCAGCGTCAGGAAACCCTTATTTTATTGTTTCCTGAAGCTAATCGAAATCTTTCATAGCTTACGATAACGTAACATGAAAGCCTGCGGCTCCAGCTGTTGCGGCAGTTGGCCTTGACGCTCTCGCCAAAATCAGGTAAAATGGAGTCACAATTGAACAGATGCCACTAGGGGTGCTTTTACAGCTGAGAAAGAAACGTTATGTTTCTTACCCTTAGCACCTGATCTGGGTAATGCCAGCGCAGGGAAGTGGATTGTAATTATCTTTATTGATACTTCCTTGTCTGGCAAGGAAGTTTTTTTATTTCCAATGAAAGGAAGAACAGCTATGAGAGAAAACTCGAGTCCTGTGAAGAAGCTGATTTTGATGGGGCTGTTGGTTGCCTTAGGGACGATCAGCTCACACTTGTTTTGGGTGCCTGTTGGCGCAGCTAAAGCTTTCCCAGTTCAGCATGCCATCAACGTAATCGCTGGCATCTTGTTAGGCCCGGGCCCTGCTGTTTTGGTGGCCTTTTTGATCAGCCTTTTGCGGAACTTCTTAGGTTTGGGTACCCTTTTGGCTTTTCCCGGCTCGATGATCGGTGCTCTTTTGGCCGGTGTGTTTTATGTCCGCTTTGGCAGGGAAAGCCTGGCTTTGGTGGGGGAAGTGATAGGCACAGGCATTCTGGGAGCTTTGGCCTCTTATCCCATTGCTGCTTTTGTCCTGAAAAACAAAACCACAGCGTTTTTTTACGTCTTTCCCTTTACGCTAAGTTCTTTAGTTGGTGCTGTAATCGCATACCTAATCCTTAAGGCGCTGCGGTATCTGTTCAAACAAGAAAAGGAGAGTGGAAAATGAGAAAAGCTTTAACTATTGCAGGTTCCGATTCAGGGGGCGGCGCTGGCATTCAAGCAGATCTGAAGACCTTCAGCGCCTTAGGCGTCTACGGCACTTCAGTGATCACTGCCATTACTGCTCAAAATACCCTGGGCGTACAAGCAGCAGAAGAGGTTTCCCTGCCTCTGATTGCAGCGCAGATCGATGCAGTGGCAGCGGACATCAGGCCCGATGCAGTAAAGACTGGAATGCTGAGCAGCAGTAGAATTATCCAAACTGTGGCAGGCAAGATCAAAGAGCACGGGCTTGCTCCCTTGGTGGTTGATCCTGTGATGATCTCTAAAAGTGGACATGCCCTTTTGGCTCCTGAGGCTGTGGAGGCTCTGAAGGCTGAGCTGATTCCTCTAGCTGCTCTGATCACCCCAAATCTGCCCGAAGCGGAAGTGCTCACTGGCATGCAGATCCGCAGCGAAGAGGAGATGCGAGAGGCAGCTGTGAGGATTGCTGAATTGGGCTGCGAGGCTGTTTTGGTCAAAGGCGGCCATTTGGATGCTGACGCCATTGACGTGCTCTATTACAACGACAGCTTTGAGACTTTCTCTGCCAGACGCCTCCCGCAGAAGCACACTCACGGAACAGGCTGCACCCTGTCTGCTGCCATCACCAGCTTTCTGGCCAAAGGGATGGATCTTCCCCAAGCTGTGGCTGAGGGCAAAAAATACTTAACAGCTGCTTTGGCCGAAGGTTTGGCTGTGGGGCAGGGGATTGGACCGGTAAATCACTTCTATGCGTTTTGGAGTAAAGATGCCTGATTGTCCCTTGCTCAGCGGGGACGAGGCTGGGGAAATTTGGCCATCTGTGGGAGCGGCAAAGCAGCTTAGTCCAAAGGCCTGTGGCGAGTCGACCTTTGGAATTAGCCTGACCAGCACAATTTGCCAAAATGAAAGAAGCGGAGGAGTCAAGTTGAGAGACTATACTACTCAGATGGAAGCCGCCAAACGCGAGATTATCACGCCACAGATGGCGAGGGTGGCAGAGAAGGAAGGACTGCCTGCAGAGCAGGTGAGGAAGCTGGTGGCAACAGGACAGGTTGTTATCCCTGCCAACAAAAATCACCGAAGCTTGGATCCCCAGGGGATAGGCAGGGGCCTGCGCACGAAAATCAATGTCAATCTCGGGATATCCCGGGATTGTTCAGATATTGATTTAGAGTTAGAGAAAGTCCAGAAGGCCATCGAGTTAAAGGCCGACAGCATCATGGATCTGAGTTCATATGGAGAAACCTCGTTTTTCAGGAAAAAACTCATTGAGCTTGCCAGCGTCATGGTTGGCACGGTTCCCATCTACGATGCAGTTGGTTTTCACATGAAAGAACTGTCAGAAATCACTGCGGATGAATTATTTGACGTAGCAGCAGAACATGCCCGCAGCGGCGTAGATTTCATGACCATCCACGCAGGTATCACCAGAAGCACCATGGAACATTTCAAGAGGACTGAGCGGCAGACTGGCATCGTCTCTCGAGGAGGCTCCCTTCTCTATGCGTGGATGGAGGAAACTGGTAAGGAAAACCCTTTTTACGAAAACTTTGATAAGCTTTTAGAGATCTGCAAGGAGTATGACGTTGTCTTGAGTTTGGGAGATGGCCTTCGTCCCGGAAGCATTCACGATGCCACAGATGGTGCGCAGATCGCGGAACTGATTGTCCTTGGAGAATTAACCAAACGGGCCTGGGCTGAAAGCGTTCAGGTGATGATCGAAGGGCCTGGCCACATGGCAATTAATGAAATAGCCCCTAACGTCCTTTTAGCTAAAAAGCTCTGTCATGGAGCGCCTTTTTATGTTTTAGGGCCGCTTGTCACAGACGTAGCGCCTGGCTACGATCACATTACAAGTGCCATCGGCGGCGCTGTGGCAGCTGCAGCCGGTGCTGATTTCCTTTGTTATGTAACTCCAGCGGAGCATTTGCGCCTGCCAACATTGGAGGATATGAAGGAGGGAATCATGGCCGCAAGGATTGCTGCCCACGCTGCAGACATTGCAAAAGGATGCAAGCAGGCTAGGGAATGGGACTGGCAGATGAGCGAAGCGAGGGCGGAGTTGGATTGGGAAAGGCAGTTTCAACTGGCAATGGATCCGGAAAAAGCACGGCGCTACCGGCAAGAGTCCAGTCCGCAAGATGCCGATTCCTGCACCATGTGCGGCCATATGTGCTCCCTGCGCAATATGAAAAGAATCCGGGAGGGGAAAAGAGTTCAGCTTGCATGCAACTGAATCTTCAAGCTTGCTGAACCTTTAGTCTTAGGAGTCGTGTTTTTCAGAGGTCTTTTAACGTAGCAACAGCAAACTTCCATGCTCTGCAAGGAAGTTTTTTCCATTTTCTACAAAAAATTATCGTTGACAATTAGCATGAACTTCTCCATCTCAATAACGTGATGCTGCAGAGCTTTATAGATAATTTTTTGTCGACCTTCAGGTATTCATGAGCAAGGAAATTTCTCACGCTTATTAAACTGCGATAAATCTCAGCTTCGCTGCTGCTCAAATAGTTTTCCCGCGCTAAAATTGTAAAACCAACCAAAAACGATAGAGAAAGTCCTCTAGGGCTTATGTACAGAGAAAATTTTAAAAAATTAGAACTTTAATTTGCATTCTGAGAAATTTGTGGTGCATGTCTGTATTTTGATATAATATCATTGACGGTTCCTACTTGAGTTTGTTGCTTACAAAATGCTTTTATAATATGGAGTGAGGAAACCGCTATCTTCAAATTCCACGAGGAATGGGACATTTTAAAATGGGCAGCTTAGCAAGGAAGTGGCAGGTTTTTTTAGAATGAAAGATAAAGGAGTTGATATTGTGTTTAATCCTAAGACCAAGTCTAACAATGTTTTAGGCGGAATAATGGGCTTGGCAGTTGCCGATGCCTTGGGGGTACCTGTTGAGTTTGAAAGTAGGAGTACATTAAAGAAAAATCCTGTAGTCGGGATGAGAGCATATGGTACCTATAATCAACCTGCTGGTACATGGTCTGATGATACCAGCATGACATTATGTTTGGCAGATAGCCTTTGCAAAGGTTTAGATTATTATGATATCATGGATAATTTTTTAAGATGGTTTGATGACGGAGAATTTACTCCATATGGTGTTGCCTTTGATATAGGAAATACAACAAGAGAAGCTTTAATAAAATATAAGAATGGAAATTCGCCTTTGGAGTGTGGTGGACAAGGCGAATACGACAATGGCAATGGCTCTTTGATGAGGATACTTCCGATCTCATTTTATTTACAGTCTATCTATGGGATAGATTTTCAAAAAACAGATGAGGCCTTTGATATTATACACAACGTCTCCTTACTAACCCACGGACATAAACGAAGTCTTATGGCCTGTGGTATTTATATATCTGTTGCCATGATGCTGCTCGGTGGAATGAATTTGGAAACTGCAGTTGATCAAGGCATAGACGAAGCGATTGGATATTATGAAAGGAAAGATGAATTCAAATCCGAGGTAAAACATTTTTCCCGTCTAAAAAATAAGAACTTCAAAAACCTGCCACAAGATGAAATAAATAGTGGTGGTTATGTAGTAAGTACTCTAGAAGCTGCTATTTGGTGTCTATTGAATACAGATGACTACAAATCTTGTGTTTTAAAGGCGGTAAATCTGGGAGATGACACTGACACAGTAGGGGCGGTGGCTGGAGGATTGGCAGGTATACATTATGGATATGAAAGCATACCAGAGGAATGGACGGCTAAAATAGCAAGAAGAGACTATATTGAAAACTTATGTAGCGAATTATACATAAATCTAACCCGTAATTCTGTAAAAAAACTATTATCTTATATCCCGTATTTTGAATCTGCCCGAGATGTAGAATATCCAGCACGTGACGAGNNCCATGGATCAGATAGAAAGTGCGATTGAAACTGCAGATCTTGAGCTGTTGAAAGCGATATTGACTGGTTATATCAGACAGGATAGATTTAAATGGGGGCTTTGGGAATATGCGGTCAGGGAAAAGGTGTTTTTAAGAATATTAAACAGATTTAATGAAATATTGCAGTAAATTACTTGATAGAAGACCAGCGATTATACTTCCCTGTCTTTGACGTCTACTTTTCCAATTCCGTTGTAATACTGGTAAAAGTTCTTTTCTCTTTTTATATTGTTTGATGTGGGGAATGATTTTCCTTTTCATTGATATTGCCTTCCTTCCCGTATCCCCGGTTTTAAAAACTACCGGGGATGCGGGGAGATATTACCGCTTGTCAGCTAGTTGCGCAGGCTGTTATTTGGAGGTGGAAATGTGAATGAAAAAGACTGGGTACAGCTCATAAAGAAAACACTCGAAGAAAGTGATCTTGGCGATAACATATGCGTTGATACATCTTTTCGGATTCCTTATGCACAGGAGGTTTTATCCTTTGATTTAAGCTTCCAAAAAAAAGACGAGTTCACCATGCCCTTTGAAACAGATTTAGTTGTTTACGAGAAAACTGATGTCATAAAGCCGCGGATTATAGTTGAAGCAAAGGTTCGAGCTGTAACAACACACGATGCTATAGTTTACAGCACCAAAGCACAGTACCACAAAAACGTTACGCCTTATGTCAGGTATGGGATAATGATCGGCAACGTAAAAGAACCTTTGCCTGGAAGATTGTTTAGGCATGGATCCAATTTTGATTTTATGATTTGTTTTAAGGGGTACAATTTGGATCCAATAGAAAAATCTTCGTTTATAAACCTCATAAAAAGTGAAATTTGCTATTCTCGGACCATTGAAGAGCTGATCTACAAAAGCCGAGAAAAAGATAGGACAAAATATTATCTAATGCAGAAGGAACTCATCCTTAAAGAAATCAATTGGGGATAGAGGGACAGCAGTAGAACACCGGAGCAATCAGCATTTGAAGCATCCATCTGCCGGGCTGTGAGGAGAGACGGCCTCCTCATATTCAAGAACAATAATAAAGAAAGCTAGAGGCCCCTTGGAGCAGACACTTATTCTGTCTATTTTGAGGCCGAACTCATCAACTAGCGGTAAGAAAAAAGAGCCTTGTCCGATTGGACGAACAGCAAGCTTTAGAGGCATGACTCTAGAGCTTTTTGTTTTTAAAGCTGACTATATTTTCTTTCAGTCTATTGACAGAAACGGTTATTGTGTTATACTCAAAGCATAATCACTGTTAATGAGTATTACACACTAAAGGGGGTTCTTGCTTGGAGCAGAATGCAATTTTGAAGATCCAAAAACTGCTGCTTTCTCTGTCTGATGTTGAGAGAAAGATCGCAAATTACATCCTGGAAAACCCTCAGAAGACTGTAAACCTCACCATGAGAGTGCTTGCACAGGAGGCTGGTGTATCTGAAGGCAGCATCATCAACTTCGCCAACAAACTCGGCTACTCCGGCTTTACAGACTTGAAAATCAACATAGCCCTCAGCCTCAGCAGCCATGACAGCATGATTTTCCACAACGTAGGCCATGGGGACACCCCTAAAGATGCAATGAAAAAAATGATGGACAATGCTATTTCATCTTTTCAGGCTACTTATAAGATCAACGAGAGCAGAGATTTTGAAGCTGCAGTTGAAATGATTTTAAATGCCAAAGGCCGGGTTGAGCTTTACGGCGTGGCCAGCTCTTCCATGGTGGCAGAAGACGCTGCATACCGGCTAATGAAAATTGGGGTGCCTGCTGTTGCCGTAACAGATGCCCTGATTTGTCCAGTCTCAGCTGCAATGCTGGACGAAAAGAGCCTCGCCATTGCCATTTCCTACACAGGCCGCACTGTTGACATTGTGAAAGCGATGAAGATCGCCAAAAAACAGGGAGCAAAGACCATCTGCCTTACCAGCTTCGCTAAAAGCCCTCTGGCGTCTTTATGCGATGTGAGCTTGATTATCGCTTCCAAGGAAGCTGAGATCCAGGGCGAGGCCACAGCAGCAAGGCTGGCTCAGCTTTTGGTCCTAGACAGCATCTGCGCTTACATCAGCTACCAGAGGCGGGACTTCACTTTAGAGAAGCGCTTTTTGATCGGCGAAATCATGGACGACCACTATCGAGAATTAGGGGAGGATTAGCATGAAGTACACTTTGTACAGAGAAGGGAATTTTTATAAAGGAACTCTGCACGCCCACACCAACCGTTCTGATGGCAGGATTTCACCCCAGGAGACAATCGAAAGGTATATGAAGAACGGATTCAGCTTTTTGGGGATATCAGACCATATGGTCTACGGATATTATCCAGAAGCTGAGGATGAAAACTTTTTATCTATTCCTGCAGCTGAGCTCCATACCCATGAAAAGGGTGTGGCCCACCACCTCCTTGCACTGGGAGAGCCCGAGCACACAGGGTTCTCGTACGGGACTTTGGATCCAGCCTTAAACAAGTTAGATGTCCAGTCCCTGATAGATTTGATCGTTGAGAAGAACAATCTCGCAATTTACTGCCACCCCCACTGGTCCAGGGTGGGAATCGGGCGGCTTTGCGAGCTTGAGAACCTAACTGGCATGGAAATCTACAACCACGAATGTGAGATGGGGTGGAGAAGCGGCAAAGCCGAAGTATTCTTCGACCACCTCCTCTGGCACGGCAGGCGAATCTGGTGTTTGGGCAGCGACGACACCCATTCCAAAGATTATACGTTCTGCGGAGGCTACATTACAGTGAAAACTCCTGACTTTTCCCACCGCGGAATTCTAAAGGCAATTGCAGATGGCAGTTTTTATGCGTCCAGCGCCAGGGAAGGGCAGCCAGCACCGAGGATTTTCGACTTCATCTGCGGAGACGGGATGGCCAAGCTCTGGTGCGACCCTTCCCGGGACGTATACTTCTACTTCAGCACCAGCACTGATCCTGCAAAATGGTCGTACAGCTATAAATGCATCCACGCAAAAGAGAACGATCCGGTCAGCTACGCAGAGCAAGAGATACCAGAGGGAACGAAATACGTTAAAGTGACCATTGAGGATTTCTCAGGCAACACTTCATGGTGCCAGCCCATTTGGCTGGAAGACTAAAAGACAAAGGAGAGCAGGATGTGGTTTCAAAACGGAGGTACTACTGGTATTTAGGCGGGGCCTGTTTTATGGCATACACAGCCTGCTATGCAGGCCGGGGGATTTTAAGTGCCATGCTGCCGCAGATCCTGCAGCAGACCAAATTCACCAAAGAGGGGCTGGGCCTTGTGGGCTCTGCCTTCTTTTTCAGCTACGGTTTCGGCCAGCTGGTAAATGGACTTTTGGGAGATTTCATCTCTCCAAAGTACATGGTTGCCACAGGGCTCTTCCTTGCAGGCAGCCTGATCAGCTTGTTTCCAGCTGTCCAAACCACAGCTCTGCAGGCTGTGCTTTGGGGGATGTGCGGCCTCTGCTGCTCCATGCTCTGGGGTCCTCTCTCCAAGCTCATTGCTGAAAACACAGAAGAAAAAGTGGGCAGGCTCTTGATGACCCTCCTGACTGTGGCGTCGCTTTTGGGCACCATGGCCACTTTCCTCCTTGCAGCCATCATCTCTACAGGCTACAACTGGAGCCTTGCTTTCCACCTTACAGGTGCCTTTCTGATCTTGACAGCTTTAGGCTGGTATGTGTTCCTTGCTTTTTTGGAGGAACGAGATTTAATCAAAACAGAGGAGCGGAAAGTTAACCAGGCTGGCTTTTTTGCGTCATCTCCAGGCTTTCTCCTGATGACAGCAGTCTCGCTCCTCAACGGCGTGCTCAGAAACGCAGTGGTCTTCTGGCTTCCAACATACCTGGTTGAAACCTTCCGTATTTCAACCACAAAGGCAGCTGCTGTCTCCACAGTTCTGCCCTTTGTCAATTTAAGCGGCACCTTTTCGGCTCTGGCATTGCTGAGGAAAGTAGGGGACAAGGAAGAAAGGGTTTTGACAGTCTTCTTCGGCGCAGCAGCCTGCTTGTTCTGGCTGACGTTTTCCTTGGGCGGCAGTTATCTCCTTGCCACCCTCGCTGCAATATTCCTCGCCAGCGCTGCCATGACCGGCGCATGCAACATGATCTTCAGCGTCTACTGCCTCCGCTTTGCCAGCACTGGGAGGGTCAGTGCCATCGCCGGCTTTATGGACTTTACAGGCTACGCAGCTGCTGCAGCGGCTAACCTTTTCTTCACAGGCCTTGTTGCCAGCAGGGGCTGGAATGCAACTGTTGCCTCCTGGGCGCTCCTCGCAGCAGCCGGCGCCTTGGTTGCTTTTGCAGCAGAAAAAAACAGGCAGCCGAGTAAATGTTTTCAGTCCACCCCTTGACATTAACGCAGCGTAAAGGTTTATAGTGGAGGTGTCAGGAGGCGAAAACCGTGGAATACACAGTACAGAAGCTTGGAAAACTTGCAGGGGTCAGCCCCAGAACCCTTCGGTACTACGATGAAATCGATCTTCTGAAGCCGGCCAGAATCAATTCATCTGGATACCGCATCTACGGGGCAGCAGAGGTTGACCGCCTGCAGCAGATCCTCTTCTACAGAGAGCTCGGCGTAAGTTTGGGGAAAATCAAAGAGCTCCTGGACTCACCAGCTTTCGACAAGCTGACAGCTCTCAAGCAGCACAGGCAGCAGCTTCTTGACAGGCGCAGGCAAATTGATCTTTTGATCGCCAATGTGGAAAAGACCATTGCACAAGCAGAGGGGAGGACGACAATGACTGATGCGGAAAAGTTCGAGGGCTTCAAACGGGAGCTTTTAGCTGAAAACGAGCGGAAATACGGCAGGGAGGCCCGGGAGAGATACGGCGAGGAAGCTGTAGAAAGGTTCAATCAGGCCTTCAGAAACATGACCCAAGAGCAGTACGCTGAATTTGAAGAGCTGGGGAAAAAGGTGCTGGAGACCTTAAAGGAAGCTCTAGCAACAGGGGATCCGGCAAGCGAGCTGGCGCAGAAAACTGCAGAGCTCCACAAAAGGTGGCTTACCATGGCCTGGGGCAGCTACAACAAAGAAGCACATGCAGGGCTTGCTGATATGTATGTGGCAGACGAAAGGTTCCGCGCCTACTACGACCAAGACTGTGAGGACGGAGCAGAGTTTTTGCGGGATGCCATTTTAATCTACACCGGAAAGAAAAAAGGATACAGAGGCTGCGGGAGCAGCCTCTTTCAGATCATGGGCTGGACATTGAATGTGAGCTCCTTGCTGTTGGTTTTAAGCCACAGGCGGGCCTCTTTGTACTTGGGAAAGTGGCTCTCCACAAGCTGCCAGTACCTGGCAGAGTGGTTCGGAACCAACAGGTGGCAGAGCTCGTGGACGATGACATAGTCTAAGATCTCTTGTGGTGCCATAAGGAGGCGTATGTTCAGGCTGATATTGCCCAAAGAAGAACAGCTGCCCCAGCGGGTCTTCTGATTGCGGAAGGAGATCTTGTTTGGGGAGGCGCCGATTTGTTTTGCAAGGGCAGCCACCCTGGGAGGAATTTGGCGCTCTGCCTCTTTCTTGAACCAATCGGCCAGGATTTTCTCTACAACCAGGGGGTGAAAGTCGGGGGTTTCAACGATAAAGCTGTCTGCAAGCCGTACCCTCGGAACGGAAGCTCTTTTAAGCCTTAAGGGATAGCTTTGGCCTCGATAGAGGATGGTATCCCTTTTGGCTGCCGCCATTTTCTGCTTGGACAATTCAAGCTTTTCCAACAGCCACAAGCCCTTGTTCTCCAGGCCTTCTTCGATAATAGTCACCGGACAATCATGGGGTGCGTAGACAGTCAGCTTCCCTTCGTAGATTCGCACGCGATACGTGCCGCTGCGCCTGTTTGTCCGCTTCAGTTCATATTCAAGAAAAGTATTCGCTTCTTTTATAAAAATACGCACTTTCTCACCCTCTCCCGAAGAGATTATAACATTTTTTTCATAAAATAAAAGATAAAAGGCATGAAAACACTTGAGGGGTTGGCTGGAGTTTGCTAAAATAGAAGAAACTTTGGCTCAATACAGCAGCGATAATAGGAGGTCATCAACTATGGTAGAGCGGCTCAAAGAAAGATATCAACCTAAAGAAATAGAGGAGAAGTGGCAGCGTAATTGGGCCGCTGCTGGACTATATAAGGTCACCGAGGACACAGCTAAACCCAAGTACTATTGCCTCGAGATGTTCCCTTATCCTTCCGGGAAACTGCACATGGGCCACGTGCGCAACTACACAATTGGCGACGTAGTTGCTAGATACTATACTATGCACGGCTACAACGTTTTGCACCCCATGGGCTGGGACGCCTTTGGGCTGCCTGCAGAAAATGCAGCTATCAAGCACGGGATCAAGCCATCTGTCTGGACGAAGGACAACATCGATTATATGAGGATGCAGCTGAAGCAGTTGGGCCTCAGCTACGACTGGGACAGGGAGGTCGCCACCTGCTTCCCGGATTACTACCGCTGGACCCAGTGGCTGTTCCTCCAGCTGTATAAAGCAGGCCTTGCCTACAAGAAAAAGGCAGCTGTTAACTGGTGCCCCTCTTGCCAGACAGTGCTGGCCAACGAACAAGTTGTGGCTGGCTGCTGCGAGCGCTGCGATTCTGAGGTTGTGCACAAGGATCTTGAACAGTGGTTTTTCAAGATCACAGCCTACGCAGACAGGCTCCTGGACAACCTCAAAAAACTCCCTGGCTGGCCTGAGAAGGTAAAGATCATGCAGGAAAACTGGATCGGCAGAAGCGAGGGCGTTGAAGTGGCCTTTCCCCTGGCTGAAGGAGAGGGAAAGATCTCCATCTTCACAACCAGACCAGACACCATCTACGGCGTCACCTATATGGTGCTGGCCCCAGAACACCCGCTGGTTGAAGAGCTCATGGCCAAAGCTCCCAACCGGGAGGAAATAGAAAAGTTCATCCAGATGGTGAACAAACAGGACGAGCTCACCCGCACTTCCGCTGAAACAGAGAAGTTGGGGATCTTCACCGGCAGCTATGCGGTCAATCCATTAAACGGCGAACAGATCCCAATTTGGCTGGGCAACTACGTTCTCGCCAGCTACGGCACAGGGGCGGTAATGGCAGTCCCCACCCACGACCAGCGTGACTTTGAATTCGCCAAAAAATACAACCTGCCCCTTAGGGTTGTGATTCAATCTCCTGAAGGAGATCTGGACGAAGAGACCATGACCGCTGCCTACGTTGAAGACGGTATCCTGGTCAACTCCGGACCCTTTACGGGCCTGGGCAACCAGGAAGCAATCGAGAAGATCTGCGATTACATCGAAGAGAAAAACATGGGCAGCCGCAAGGTAAACTACAAACTCCGGGACTGGCTCATCTCCAGGCAGCGCTACTGGGGTGCTCCCATTCCCATCGTCTACTGCGACAAGTGCGGGACTGTGCCCGACGAAAACCTGCCTGTGCTCCTTCCCCTTGACGATGTGGACTTTGAACCCGGCAAACAGTCGCCCTTGGCTAAGTCCAAGTCTTTTGTGGAAACAACCTGTCCCAGCTGCGGGGGACCTGCCCGCCGGGAGACAGACACCATGGACACCTTTGTCTGCTCCTCATGGTACTTTCTCCGCTATGCAGATCCCAACAACGACGAAGAGGCTTTCAGCAGGGAGAAGGTAGACTACTGGATGTCTGTGGATCAGTATATCGGCGGCGTGGAGCATGCCATTTTGCACCTCATGTATGCCCGCTTCTTCACCATGGCCCTCCACGATCTGGGGCTTGTGGGGGTAGAGGAGCCTTTCGAGAACCTCCTCACCCAGGGGATGGTCCTCAAAGACGGTGCGAAAATGTCCAAATCCAAGGGAAATGTGGTGGATCCAGGCGAGATTATCGAAAAGTACGGTGCAGATACAGCGCGCCTTTTCATCCTCTTTGCCGCCCCGCCAGAGCGGGATTTGGAGTGGAGCGATCAGGGCGTTGAGGGAGCCCACCGTTTCCTCAACAGGATCTGGCGCCTGGTTGCAGACTGGCAGAACCTCCTTACAGCAGAGGGCAAAGGCCAGGCAGGAAAAGCAGAAGAAGCCCTCCGCAGGCAGACCCACCAGACCTTGAAAAAGGTGCAGGAAGATATAGCCAACCGGTTCCAGTTCAATACAGCCATCAGCGCCATCATGGAGCTTGTAAACGCAGCATATCACTACCGGGAGGAAGTTGAAAATCCAGACCCTGCAACTGTCCGGGAGACTGTGGAGCTTTTGATCCTCATGCTGGCACCCTTTGCGCCGCACATCGCAGAAGAGCTGTGGAGCGCTACAGGCCACCAGGACAGCGTCCACTCCCAGCCCTGGCCCCAGTACGATCCCAAGGCAATTGTCAGCGACGAGATCACAGTCGTGGTGCAGGTGAACGGTAAGGTGCGGGAGAGGCTGTCTGTTCCTGCTGAGATCTCCGATGATGAGCTGAAAGAGAAGGCTCTCGCAGCAGAGAAAGTGCAGAGCTTTATCGGCGGAAAAGATGTTAGGAAGGTAATCGTCATTCCCAAAAAGCTGGTAAATATTGTTGTCGGTTAGAAGGAAATTGCAAGCAGAGAGCGAATATAATCAGAGAGGCCACCGACCGGATCGATAGGGGAGGTGTGCCTGTGGACAGCACTAATTGGCTTAGTAGGTTGACCCCACGGGAGCGCGCTTCCGTGGGGATTTTTTTAGCACTTTTAATTTTAGGTTCAGGCATTCTCGCAGGCCGCCTTTGGGGCGGGAGCGGGGAGGTAGTCGTGGAGGAAGCTCCTCCAGCTGAGCCTGTTGTTTCCTCTGCGGAAGAGGAAGAGATTTACGTCCATGTGTGCGGCCAAGTGAAAAACCCGGGGGTCTACAAGCTCCCAAGCTCTTCTCGGGTCTTCCAGGCCCTCGAGCGGGCAGGAGGGCCCACTGAAAAAGCAGACCTCGAGTTTCTGAATTTGGCCCAAAAGCTTGCAGACGGCGAAAAAGTCTACGTGCCTGCCAAAGGAGAAGTCCCTGCACCCGAGAAGCTTGTCGGGACAAGCAGGACAGCTGCAGCAGGCAGCAAGCAGACAAAGGAGAAAAACACACAGCAAAAGCTCACTGGCAAGATCAACATCAATACTGCAGACTCAGAAAAGCTGCAGCTTCTCCCAGGAGTCGGCCCTGCCATTGCCCAGCGGATCTTGGACTACAGACAGCAGATCGGCCGCTTCACTTCCATCGAGCAGCTGCTGGAAGTTTCAGGCATCGGTCCCAAAACTCTGGAAAGAATCCGGGAGCATGTGGAGCTATGAAGCAGGCCCCGCTTCTTGCTGCTATGCTCCTCTTTGCTTTGGGGATCTTTTCGGCAGAGGCATCCGCAAGCTGGCTGTGGCCCCACTGGCTGGCTTTCCTCTTCCTTTTCCTGCTCCTTTTGGCGTGGCTGAAGTGGCCAAAAATTTCGCGAATTTTATTGCTGCTGCTCCTCGTTGCCTTGGGCTTTCTGAGGATGCAGTTTTCCCTCAGGGGGTACCACCTCTATAAGGAAAGCTTCTACAAAATTGCGCCAGCCGGGAAAACAAAGGCAGAAGCCAAAGGAGTGGTTCTCGAGGCCAGAGAGTACCCATGGGGGCAGGTCTTCACCATTGCTCTCGAGGAAATCAGCATCCCCCTAGCCCTTCCCAAAAGGGCAAAGATTGAGGTTTCCACCAGCTCCCAGGAGAAGCTTCAGCCGGGCATGCTTGTGAGGGTCCAAGGGACTGCGGTCCTGCCCAAGCGGGCTCGCAATCCATACCAGCGCAGCCAAAGGAGGTATCTTGCCCAAAACTCCTGCTATCTTTCCGTGCGGGCAAGTTCCCTTCAAATTCGGGGCAAGCAGTTCCTTTTGGGCAGCTTTCTTGCTGACAAGCTCGCTGCTCCCTGGCAGGCTCTGCCAGAGGCAGAGCGGGGTTTATTGGAAGCTGTGGTTTTGGGGCAGCGGCAGGCTCTGCCCGAGGAGGTGGCCGAGGGCTTTTCTGCCCTGGGCCTTGCCCATCTCCTCTCTGTTTCAGGGCTGCACGTGGGCTTCGTCCGCCTGCTCTGCCAAAGTTTTGCGCCCCCGCCTGTGGCTATTGTCTTCATGTTCCTCTACGTTTTAGCTGCAGGCTTCAAGCCTCCTGCAGCAAGAGCCCTGTTGATGCTGTCTGCAGATCTTCTGGCCAAAAGCATTGGCAAAAAGGGGCAGGGGCTTAATTTTTTGGGCCTGGCAGGCCTTCTTCTCCTCCTGTACAATCCCCTCCTCCTTGCCGATGCAGGCTTTCTCTTGAGCTTTCTGGCCACAGGGAGCATTTTGGTTTTCAACCAGCTGAAGCCCAAGGGAAAGCTCGCCAAGGTTTTAGGGCTTTCAGTGGCAGCGCAGCTCGGCACTCTGCCGGTGCAGGCCCATTTTTTCAATCAGCTGGTGCCCCTAGCACCCCTTTCCAACCTGGCCTTCGGAGGGCTTTTGGCGGTCCTGGTGCAGGGAGGCTTGCTCAGCGGTCTTCTGTCCAGCCTGATGAAGCCCCTTGGGGTGAGCCTCGCCCTTGGCCTTTACCCAATAGCGAGGCTTGTGAATTACCTCGCCTCTTTTTTGGGGAAGCTTCCTTTTGGGGTGGTGGCAGTACGGTGCCTTAGATGGCACGAGTTTGTCCTCTACTACGCTTTCCTCCTCGCCAGTTTTGCCGTCTGGCAGAAAGCAAAGGCCTGGCCTGACGGTTTGGCTGGAGTGAGGAGGCAGGAAAAGCTCCAGGAAGGGAAAAGGAGGATCTTGCTCCTTTTCCTTGCAGCTGTTCTCCTCTGGCAGCTGCCGCAGCTTGGGGAGGTGCTGCACCCCAGGCTTACGGTTCACGTTTTCGACGTGGGACAGGGGGACAGCATCCTCATCCGCACCCCAAGGGGCAGGTTCATTCTCGTGGACGGCGGCCCTTATCTTTTTGAGGTGGACAGGCTGCTGGTGCAGTTTGGGGTGAGGAAATTGGCCTTGGCAGTCTTAACCCACCAGCATCAGGATCACGCCCGGGGCTTCTGGCCGGCAGTTGAAAAGCGGCAGCCCCTCCTTCTGTGGACAGATGAGGATGCGCCTTTTGGGAGGAGGCTGCGCTTGGATGGAGTGGAAGTCCGGCTTTTAGGAGGGGGCAGGGGGGATGATCCCAACGATAGATCCCTGATTCTCCTCGTCCGCTACCGCAGCTACGGCTTTCTGCTCACAGGGGATGCGCCAGCCGCGCTGGTGGAATTAGCCTTGGAGGGCCTTGAGCTGCCGAAGCTGGTGCTGAAGGTGCCTCACCACGGGGGAGCGGGAACAGTGACAAGGAGCCTTTTGGCCGGACGTCCTTTTGTAGCAGCTGCCATCTCCTGCGGCGAGGATAATCCTTACGGACACCCTAGCCCCGAGACCATCAGGATCCTCGGGGAAAGGCAGCTTCCCGTTGACAGGACAGACCGGCACGGCTGCCTCACCTACACGGTATCGGGCAGGGGCCTTAAAAAAAGCAGGTTCATTTGGGAAAAAGGGTTGTGGTAGGTCTAAAGTAAAGGGTGTTAGTTGCCGATATAAAAAATAGAGAGTCACAGGAGGGTTTGAAATGCGAATTACCAACAGTATGATGGTTAAGAATGTGACCAATAACCTCTATAAAAACCTTGCCCGACTGGATAAGCTCAACAAACAGCTCAGCTCCGGCAAAAGCATCAACCTGCCGTCTGACGACCCTGTAGCTGTGGCCCGCAGCCTTTCCCTTAGGGCAGCAGTGGCAGAAACAGAGCAGTTCAGGGCGAATCTGGCTGATGCGAGATCCTGGCTGGAAGCAACAGACTCGGCACTTTTGGCAGTTGAAGAGATCCTCAACCGGGCCAAAGAGCTGGCTGTGAAGGGAAGCAGCGGCACCCTGAGCCCTGAAGACCAGCAGGCTATTGCCTATGAAGTGGACCAGCTCATCGATCAGCTCATCGGCATTGCCAATACCAGCCATGAGGGCAGGTATATTTTCGCTGGCCAGCAGACCCTCACAGAACCCTTCACCAGGACAGGGGATAACATCTCCTTCCAGGGAGATGACGGCAAGCTCCAGTTCCGGATTGGACCGGGTCAGCTCCTGACAGTTAACCTCAACGGCCAGGAAGTCTTTGGTCTAAATGAGGCTGAGCCCGGGAAGATCTTCAAGGCGCTGGTGGATTTGAAGCAGAACCTTGAAGCTGGCGATGGAGCGAAAATCGGCAATGAAACCTTGGGCGAGCTCGAAGCTGCCAAGGACAACCTCCTGCGCTATCACTCGGAACTTGGGGCGCGGATGAACAGGGTAGAGCTTGCTGACCTGCGGATGGGCGAGCTTAAGGTAAACTACCAGCAGCTGCAGAGCCTCAACGAAGATGTGGATATCGCAGAGGTAATCATGGAACTGAAGATGAGCGAGACAGTTTACAGGGCAGCGCTGGCCACAGGGGCCCGGGTGATAATGCCCACCCTGGTTGATTTTTTGAGGTAAAATGAATACAGTCCAGATCAGGCTGAAGTCCCAAAGAGCCCTTGTGGGAATTG